>JBLHMA010000008.1:0-38853 GCA_047621545.1 Cognaticolwellia sp.
GTTTGATGGTTGGCTGCATGAACCACAGGGCCAGGAACTGTCCACACAACCGTTTCCGCCTGTCCCCCCGCTCGATGAAACGCTGGTGCCGCTGCTCCCCGACGATCCCGCGCTCCCGTTCGTACCATCTCCGCTGAGAACTGCCGAGCCGTTGATATAGAGGCCGGTCGAGTCGCTGACGCGCAAGGTTACTGAGCTGCTGCCGCTCGATGCGCGCAGCTCAACCGCCTGAAACTCTGTGGTCGACGTCCATCCGTCAATCAGGACTCCGCTGCTTGGGACCGTGATCTCGGAGAGGTCGTTGACGTTTCGGCTCCAATCGGCCTCATCATATCCACCGGCCAAACTGATGCCCTCCTTCAAAGCGCTCTCACTTGCGGTCAGTCCTGACCCAGCGATCAACACCCACCCCCGAGACGCGCTGTTCGCCTTGGTGATGCCCTTCTCCAAGGTCTTGACGGGCTGATCCTGAGTTGTTCCCGCGTTGGAGTTCACCCCGTAGAGCGGATCCACAAAGATGCTGTCGGCGATGTCTCCATCCACGCCATCGCAGTTGGAGTCCACCACGTCCAGGTCTGGGCCATCCCACTCATCTGGATTCACCGTCACATCGTTGTCATCGCAGTCGTCGACAGGCAGTGCGCCCGTGTAGGACGTGCACTCGTCGTCGATGTGACCGTCGGTGTCGATGTCCTTGTCTTCGGCCACCCCGCTGCAGTCGTCATCTTTGCCGTTGCCACAGACTTCGGGCAGTCCAGGGTTGGCGGTGCCGTCGAGATCATCGCAGTCGCCTTCGCCCACCGTCCAGCCATCGCCGTCCTGGTCCAGGCCGTCGGCGTCGATGATCACCAAGCCCGCGTCGGCGACGCCGATGTTGTCTTGGTCATCCCAGGCCTCGACCAGGAGGTTCCAGGTTCCTGCGGGGGGCTCGGCCCACTCCACGCGCACAGAGCCACTGGCGGAAGGCACAGGCTCTGCGATCTCCAGGATGGTGCCAGCGCCGTCGTCGGCGCGCACGTAGACCCGCAAAGAGTCCGGGTCCTGTTGTCCGTCGGTGACGATGGCGATGATCTCTACTGTCTCGGTGTCCAGGTAGTTGTCCAAGTTCTGCGGACTGAGCAGCTCGACTGTGGGCGCCTCGCCGTCGTTGGAGATGTTGACTTGGAGGGTGTCGGTTCCGGTCAAGCCTCCGGAGTCCGTTGCGGTCAGCGTAATGGCGTGCTCCCCGGGGGAGAGCACAGCGTTCATCACGGCGTAGCCCTCAGAGTCGGGCAGACGGGTGGAGTCGCCACCGAGGTCCCCGTCGATGGAGCTGGTCCACAACAAAGATTCGATGTCCTCCAGACCATTGGGGTCTGAGACCAAGGCGCGGAACTCCACTGTGGCGCCTTCGGCGAAGCGCAAAGCGTCTTCCGGGGCCTGAATGGTGGCCAGCGGACGCTCGTTGGCCTGCTGGTTGACGCCGTTCTCGCTGCAGGCCAGAAGCAGTAGTGTCCAAGTCATGCGGTCTCCTGGAATCAGGATACCGTCAGGTGGGGTGGATCTGGTGGAATGTCAGCTCGGTGTCAGGCCAATCACATTGAGGTGCCTAGCAAGATCTGCAGCCCGAACTCGCTCTCAGCGCAGGCTACGATCAGGTCGGAGCTCCCGTCCTGGTCTATGTCACCGAGGGTTGTAGGCCAGAAGCAATTGCCGTCGTCGTAGCCGGCGATGTGTGCCGATGCGTCCTCAATGCCCTTGTCCGAGTCGATTGGGCCATAAAAGAGGTTGGCCTCAGCCCCGTTGACACTGGCCACGACCACGTCCTCCAAACCGTTTGCGTCCATGTCGCCAACAGTCACCAAGCCTAGCCCATCACCTGCGTTGCCGTAGATGCTGGACTTTGCTTGGTTATAGGCCAAAGCGGAGGGAAGCTTGGCGGCGCCGCCTTCGAAGATGAATGCAGCACCGGCCGCCTCTCCATTGGTGCTGTCGAAGAAGTTCCCTAGCAATAGGTCTTCGTAGCCGTCACCGTTCAGGTCTCCAAGGTCTGCCGATGTGACGCCATCCTGAATGACTGAGTCGCTATTGTTGGCCATGAATTCAGTCCCGCCCTCCAGAGGTCCGTAGTTCAGGTAGCCTTCATTGATGTCGCCGGCGGCGGTGAAAACGTCGGTGTTTCCGTCCCCGTTCAGGTCCCCTACGCCTACGGTGAAGAAGTACCCCATGAACACGCTGTCTGGCTGCCAAATCGCCCAGTCGGCGGTGTTCTCTGCTGCCCCCGAGGCGGGGGTGTCCGACCAGAAATAGACCTTTGAACCAAAGGTGTCCTCTTCCCCATCGGGGGAGGAGACGAAGAGTTCACCATCTTGAGTTGACTGGATGCCCAGACCGAAAGTCCACTTTGAGTTCCCTGCGATCTCTACGTCTGGCTCGTTGGGATAGCCCGATGTGCCGCCAAAGAAGACGTAGACTTCTCCGCTCCCCGGAGCCGCGACCACTAGGTCGTCAAAGCCGTCATGACTTAGGTCGTTGTTTCCCGCTACGGCGAATCCCAGCGAGGCGTCTGCTTCCTTCCCTTCGAAGCGCCAGACTGCATCAGAGGGGTTGGAGCTGTAGGGTTGATTCAGCAAAATGACGGCGCCAGCCCGGGTCTTGCCTCCGCTGTCGATGTCGGGAAGCCCTACGACCAACTCCGTAAAACCATCGTTGTTCTGGTCAGTTATCCCGCCCTTGAGGCTCTTCTCCGCGAAGATTAGGTCAGCATCCTCCAGCGAGTACTCCCCACGCAGCGCACACTCCGGCGCATCCCCACTGCAGTCATTGTCCCTACCGTCTCTACACACCTCGGTGGCGTTCGGATTGATGCTCGGGTCTCTATCGTCACAGTCGTCGAAGTCCAAAAGCAGGCCAGCGGGCGCGGTGCAAGCAAGGACCGCTTCTGCCTGTGCGTCCCCATACCCATCCCCATCTACGTCCGGGTACCACGCCTCCCCCGTGCTCAGATCGACACTGTCATCCGCGTCATCGACCTGCCCATCGCAGTCGTTGTCCAAACCATCGCAGACCTCGTAGCCATCGGGGCGTGTGAGGGGTTCGGAGTCATCACAATCCCCCCCAACCCCGACATGCGCCGCAGGCGCCTCACACCCTTGTGCACTGCGCGCGTCGTCCCCAAACCCATCGCCATCCCCGTCCAGAAACCAGGTCGGTGGATTCCTGGGGTCATCGTCGACAAGCCCGTTGCAGTCGTTGTCCACGCCATCGCAGAGCTCTTCTGCCAACGGATGAACCAGCGGATCGGAGTCATCGCAGTCCGTCCCGCCATAGGCCAGCGCGGCCATCCCATCCTGGTCTGCGTCCTGCGCCCGCCGTAACAGCGCATCGTATTCGGCCTGTGAGGTCAAACACCCAACAACAAAAACATAAACCCTCCACATGAGAGAGGTCTACCACGGGCCAGTCTGACCTTGACGGTGCAAACCAGTGCGGGCCGATGCTGTGCGGATCCCAGTCCCGATCCACTGCGCAACTCAAACCCAGCACCGACCAGTGCTCTTAGTCCCAAGCTCGGTCGTCACCGCGTCGAACAGTCTCCGACTTCCAGGACCTGCAGTAGGTCTCGGTTGCTCCCGGTGCGTGCCACCCAGCGGTCGTCTGGTGACCAACGGGCGCTGTGAACCCCCGCGCCATCGTCGCGAACTTCACCCACGGTGATGAGTCCTGCGCCGCCCCGCTCCATGATCCGTATGGAGTCGTCGTGCTCGCCGGTGAGCAGCAGCGCGTCGTTGTGGCTCCACTCCAGTGCTCCAATGCCGCTGTTGTCCTGGAGGGTCTGCAGCACCGCGAGCTGGCCGGCTGAGTTCACCTCCAGGTGCCACAGGGTGTTGAGCGTGCCGAAGCTGCCAGCCACCACCTCGGTGTCGTCCCGTCCGAAGATGGCTTCGCCGGTCTCCTCTTCGGCCTCGAAGATGTCCGCGATGCTCAAGCTCTCCCCGTCGATGCGGTACAGAACGATGTACCCCTCGTGGCCCACGGACAGGCCCAGCTCGCCGCTGGGTGACCAGGCGACCCGGGTACACCGCTCGTGGGGGGCCACGGCTGCAAGCTCGGTGATGGCGCCCGCCTCAAAGTCCACGTCGTAGAGCCGGGTCACGCCGGCTACATCGCAGGAAAGCGCCTGGGTACCGTCTGGGGAGAGGGCGACGCGCTGCAGGTCATCGGGGTGCTCTGGGCCGGCGGTCACCAGGGAGAGCTCTCGGTGGTGCTCACGCCAAACATGCGCAGCTCTGTGCCCGTCGGTGCCAGGGCGTGCGCCCCGTCTGGGCTCCACTGAATGCTGTTGAAGCGCGCTGGGCTGTAGACGGTGTCCAACAGGCTCAGGGCGCCGTTCGGGGCCAAATCGTAGAGCCGCAGCAGGTTGACGCTGCCCGTGAGCAGGTGCCGACTGTCTGGTGACCATCCCAGGTCATAGACCATCTGCTCGTCCGCTTCGTAGCGGGAGATCTCCGTCAGGCAGACGGTCTCGGCGGGGCTGCAGGCAGTCGCCAGCGCGACCAGGGCCGGTGCCATAAGAGAGGGTGCCATAAGGAACGGCGCCATCCGAGAGAGAGCGCGGGAGGGGTTGGCCATGGCGTGACGGTACAATCCTAGCGGCGAGGAAGCAAACCAGGAGCAGCGCAGCGATGTCGGAAGGCCAACCAGAGCACTCGAAGCCTTGGCTGATGTGGGTGCTCGGGTTCAGCGCCGTGGTGGCGGCGCTGCTGCTGAGTCGCGGCACGCTGCCGCCCTATGACGACGCCTTCTTCTTCGGGCGCTTCGCACAGAACCTGCTGAACCATGGGGTCTACGCCTGGAACCCGGTGGACGGACCGGTCCATGGGAATACCTCTCAGCTCTTCCAGCTGCTCGTCACCGGGGTCAGCGCGGCGGCGGGTCCCTACACGGTATCGGCGACTCGGCTGCTATTGGGGGGCTGTCTGGTTGTGGCCGGGGTCGTGCACGGTCGGCGCTGGGGGTGGCTCACGGGGGCCCTGACTTTCATGGGACCGGTTGCGCTGGCGACAGCGGTCTCCGGCATGGAGACGGCGCTTGTGTTGGCGCTGGGTGCCTGGTTTGTGTCGGCTCTGAGCGCCAGCCCGGCCAGTGACCGCGGGTCTGCTCCGGAACACCCGCGATCAAAGGTCCTGCCCGTCCTTCTGGCGATAGCGCTGTTCACGGCCCGACCCGACACAGCCCTGCTGACCCTGGGTTCGCTGGGCCTGTGGGGTCTGTCGGGTGAGAGACCGCTGGCGCTCGCACGGCTGACTCCGGCGGTCGCCGCGCTGGGCGGCATGTTGGCGGCGCTGGCGCTGTTTCGGGTGGGCTACGGCACCGCGTTTCCGCTGTCGTTCTACCTGAAATCCGGGCTCACAGAGGTCTACGACCCGGCGTTTCTCGCGATCTCCAGGTCGTCCAAGCTGCGCCATCTGGCCTTCTTCGGGGTGGCGGTCGCGCCGCTCATCGTGCTGCTCAGCCGCAACCTCAGGCGCTCTTGGAGACTCGCCGCTCCAGCCGCGCTGTTTCTGGCCTACCACCTGGTCGCGACCGTTGATGTGATGGGCCTCTTCGCGCGCTTCTTTGCTCCAGCGCTCCCGTGGCTGGGGGCCGCCGCGGCAGTCAACCTGGCCGAGCATCAGGCAAGAGGGCGGCCGGCGTGGGTCTGGGGCGGCTGGATTGGAGTGGGGGGACTCGTTGCTGCGGGCGTGGCCTACGGGTGGTTGCCAGACAACGACGGCTGGGCCATCGGGCGCGCCCCGCCAGTGTTGTACGCGGCGGCGTGGACGGCTGGGCTTGTCCTGTTGGTCCCCGGACGTCCGGTGATTGCCCTTCGCGGGGCCGGGATTCTGGGCATCGCGGTCGCGGCAGTCTTGGCTGGGGCACCAGGCCCGCGCTGGCGTACCGCGGAGGTGCCTACGGATGAAACCCTGGCCAAGGCGCTGATCGCAGAGACGAGCAGCTGGCGCGGGCTGGAGCAGCTGCGGCGCTGCCTTGGGCCAGAACTTCACGTGTACCACTCAGAGATCGGCGTTCCCGGCGTCCTGCTTCCCGAGTCTCGGATCACCGATCTGGGCGGGTTGATGAACCCCGCGCTCGCTTTAGACGGCGTGGACGCAGACGCCATGTGCCTGCAGGACCAGCCCGACGCGGTCTTTTTGCCGCACCGCAACTACACCGTGCTCAACACCGTGCTCTCCGAAGGGGCGTGCCTGACCGGCTACACGCGGGTCGTAAAGAGGAGCAGCTCGCCCTTGTTTGTACGGAATGACCGCCTAAACGAGTACCGCTGCGACTGACCCTTAGATTCTGGGTCCCCAAGCCCGAATGTTTGGCAGCATTTGGTAGAGCAGCCAGTGGTAGAAGCGCCTGGGCAAGAGCCTGCGAACCCCTGCGAATAACCAAGCATCCAGGGTGGCAGCTTTGCGTAGTGGCGGGTTGTTTGACTTGAGTACCTGACACACTTTTCGGGCCACGGACTCCGGGGTTGCGGGCACCCGCTGCATGGCCTGGGCGATGAAGTCGGCCATGTGGGTGTAGTGGGCGTTGTAGGGGCTGTCGGGGTCGGCCATGGATGCCAAGCCCTTGTCGGTGATGCGCACCTTCTCAAAACCATCACTCTGGATAAAACCTGGTTGAACCAAGGTCACGTAGATGTTCCAGGGCCTGACCTCGTACCACATGGCCTCGCTGGCGCCTTCCAGGGCGAACTTGCTGGCGGAGTAGACCGCCATGGTGGGCATCGCCATCATGCCGCCGACGGAGCTCACGCTGATGATCCGCCCCCGCCCCCGCCTGCGCATTCCTGGGAGTGCGAGCACGGCCAATGCCATGGGGCTACGAAAGTTGACGTTCATCTGGTGTAGTCGGTCTTCCTCGGCGACGTCTTCGACCACTGCGCGGTAGCTCAGGCCGGCGTTGTTGATCAGGGCGTACAGACCCTCTTCGGTGGCGTCGATCTCGGCCATCAGGGCTTCGCGCTGGGGCACGTTGGTCACGTCGAGGGGCCGCAGCCAGATCTCCTTAGAGTCAACGAAACCCAAGGCCGCAAAGCGTTGCATGGAGCTTGGGCGGGCGGTCAGAACCAAGTGCGCGCCCACGCTTTGGAGCTCCCTTGCAATGGCCAGACCCAGACCGGTGCTGGCGCCCGTGATCAGAATTCGGCCTGGGAACATCGCGCACCTCCAATGGATGGATGCGCCTTCACAGTGCCCGGTTGCGCCGGGTTGGGTTCGATTACTTGAGTTTAAACCAACTGTACGCAGGCGCCTTGCGCTCGGCATACCAAGGGCTAATGCTCTCCAAGCTGCACTCAGACAGGCGCTCGGTCAGGCTCTGCTCCTCGCTGCGAAGGGCCACATGACCGGCCGCAACAGCGCGTGCACCCGCCATGGCCGCTTGTGCCGTGGAGCCCGTGGGCTTGCGGTTGGCGCCTTCTCCCAACTCGATGAGCACGCCCTCGCTCAGGCCGGCGCGTAGCTCCTTTGGACTGGGCATGGCTTGCAGGGCGTTCAGCGCACTCTCGCTCTCTTCGAAGACGGCCAATGCCGCGCCAGACCGGCTCAGGAGTACCCGCTCGGCCCCAGCGGCTTTGAGGTAGTGGCTCAGGGCCTGCAGGTCGCTCTTGCCCACCCGCAGGACAGCCAGCACAGTGCGTCGCGTGCTCTGGGCGACCGCCACAGGCAGACCCATGGGCAGCAAGCCTGCGCTTCTGGGCAGGTGCTCGACCAGGCGTCCGGCAGTGAGCTCCCCTGTGGCGCGCCAGCTGCTCTCAAGCACCACCCGAATGGGCTCTTCAGTCGTATTTTGTAGCTCTATGCTCACATCGCCAGGCTCGGCCCGAAGCAGCGGTGGGGTCATCTTGTCTTTGCCCACCTGGACCTGGAGGGAGGAGGCGGGGCCTGGCCGAACCTCTAAGCTGGCGCTCCCACGGCTTGGCCACGTGCGCAAGCGGTAGGGACCCGGGGCCAGGTTCATGTTCATTTTTAGGTGCTCACCGGGCATCAGGCTGCGGGAGGCCAGGATGTGGCGGGTCAGGGCCGGGCTGCCCACACAGTCCTGAGCCACCTCAAAGTCGCGGACCGTCTTGCTGGGCCGAAAGGACACCACGATGCTGTCGGGCAGCGCGTCGTCGAAGGGGATCTCACAGCTTGGACAGTGCTGCTCTTGTTGCCCCAGTCCAGCTTTGGCCTGGGGGCTGCGACAGCTTGGACAGAGGATCTCCCAGTTGAGCTTGAGCAGTCCCAGCTCGGTGGCTTGGAGCAGGCGCTCGGTCAGCGGCCACTCGTCCATTCCCCAGCGCGTCGCCAGGGTAGGCGGCGCCATGTGATCCTGATCACGCAGCGGCGCCGTGCGAACAAAGCTGGCGAGCTTCTCTGTGATCTCGTCTTGGGGAAGCTTGCCCAACAAGCGCCCCAGAACCTTTTCCTGGTCCGGACTCAGCTCGGGGGCCGGCAGATCTCGGGGGGCTTGAGAAGCATCGAGATCCGCGATGAGCATCTTCCACACGCGGTCCAGCTGTGGGCGCGTGGTGCGTTCCAGATCGATCTTCACCAACGGCGAGGTCAGTACGTTCTTGGGCACGACCTCGACCACGTAGCGCACATCGGTGCCCCCATCGGCGGCCTCTTTGAGCTGCAGCGTGGCGCTGAACTCACTTGCGGGTCCCCCGTGAAACAGGCGCTTGGTCTTGAACCAGCGCGGTGCCTCGTAGGTAAAGGGGAGCTCGTCCCAGCTCAGGTTCATGCCCAATCGCCGCATGCGGCCGATGCGTCGAACCTTGGAGCCTATGGGGGCCGGCTCGAAGCGAAAGCCCAGGCCCGCCAAGCGGTTGAAGCGGTCGGTGTCGGAGAGACTGGCCCAGGCAGCGGTGATGTCCGCCCGGGTGTGCAGCTCCCAAGTCAGCTTGTGTGAAGTGGCCATGGCAACGAGTCTACCCTGCGCTGCTAAAACAGCTGCGAGTCGTCTGTGGCCGCCAGGACCTCGTCGAAGGTGGTCTCCCCTCGGCCCAGCTTCTTGATGCCGTAGTCCCGCAGGGTCAGCATTCCGTCATTGAGGGCTTCTTTCTTGATCTCTTGGCTGGCAGCGCCGTCGTGGATCAGGCGCTGGATGCGAGGCGTGGTCGGCATGACCTCGTACAGGCCACTTCGTCCAGAGTGTCCCGTGCCACGGCAGCGAACGCAGCCCTGACCCGCTTGGATCATCAGCTTCTTTCCCTCAGCCCCCACGATCCCCAGGCTCAGGGCCTGCTCCTCGCTCAGCCAGTCGTCCGCGCTGCAGTGCGGGCAGTTTCGACGCACCAGGCGCTGAGCGACCACGCCCAAGAGCACACTGGCCAAGAGATAGGGTTTGACCCCCAGATCCATGAGTCGGCCAATCGCCCCGGCCGCGTCGTTGGTGTGCAATGTGGAGAGCACCAAGTGGCCCGTGAGGGCGGCTTGTATGGCGTACTGGGCCGTCTCGGGATCCCGGATCTCGCCGATCATGATCACGTCGGGATCCTGCCGCAGCACGTGCCGAATGCCCGCCCCGTAGTCAAAACCGATGGTCCGGTTGATGGCCATCTGGTTGAATTGCTCGTGCACCATCTCGATAGGATCTTCCAGGGTTGTGATGTTCAACCTGGGGTTCGAGATGTGGTGCAGGGTGCTGTAGAGGGTGGTCGTCTTGCCCGAGCCAGTCGGACCGGTGACCAGAATCAGGCCCGTCGTGTTGGAGATCAGGCGCTCGAAGATCAGCTGTTCGCGGCGGAAGAAACCCAGCTTGCTCAGGTCTTGGAGCAGCACGTCGGGGTCAAAGACGCGCACGACCACCTTCTCACCAAACGCCGTGGGCACCGTGCTCACGCGCAGCTCAATCTCCTGGTTGACGTGGGAGGTCTTGAAGCGCCCATCCTGGGGTCGACGGCGCTCGGCGATGTCCATGCGGCCCAGCATCTTGAAGCGGCTCACCATGGCCGGGTGCACCACCTTGGGCAGCCTGTGGATGGTGTGTAGGACGCCGTCGATCCTGAGACGCACCAAGGATTCCTCGCGTTTGGGCTCGATGTGAATGTCGCTGGCCCGGTGCTCGAAGGCGTAGTTGAGGACATACCAGACCGCCTGAACCACCGGCTGATCCGTCGCATCCAGCTCGTTGATGGACTGCAGACGGTAGAGCTGCTCCAGGTTGCCGATGTCCGGCAGGTCGCTCTGAAAGTCGGCGGCGGCGGCGCGCATGGAGCGGCGGAAGCCATGGAACTCTGCGACCACCTGGATGACCGCGGACTTCATCGCCACGACCTTCTTGACCGGCTTGCCTTTTAGGCGCGAAATTTGACCGAAGACGGCGTCATTCCACGGGTCCGCGGTCGCACAGACCATTTCGTCGGGGTCGTCCCGCAGAGCGATGACCAGGTGGCGCTCAGCGAAAGGCCCGCCAAAGGCCTCGGTCACCAGCTTGTAGTCGAGCTGTACTGGGTCCACTTCTACGAAGGGCAGATCTAAGGCGGCGGCGACGTGTCTGGTAATCACGCGCTCGTCTACGATGGCCTCGCCGTCGGCTGCCGTCTCCTCCAGGGGCTTGAAGCGAAACGAGGCGATGGTCTCGATCTCACCGACCTTGTAGGAGACACGCTGCTTGCCCAAGAGCCGCCGCATCTCCGCGCGCTTGTCCAGCATGATGTGGCGGGCCTGCTCGACCCCACGGTTGATCACATCGGCTTTTTGGCCGGCGTGGATCAGCCTCTGTTGGACCAGTAGATCCAGGATCCAGACCAGGCGCTCGTGGTTCAGCATGGGATCAGTCTACCCACGGTGACCGCCTCTTTAGACCAGGATGCGCAGTGTCATGGTGGTCAGGCCGACGATCAGGCCCACACTGGCACCCACGCGAAGCGCGCCCCACATGCGCCGGCGCTGCTTTTCCTTGTCGGCGGCACGCACGGTCAGCAGCTCGTCTGCCTCGTCCTTCTCGACGGGGTGGCCGGCACCGCGCAGGGCGGCTGCAATGTCCTCCCGGGCATCGATGGCTTGCTGGGAGGTAAAGCGCCAGCGCCCGCGAACCGATGGCATGGCGCCGTGAAGTAGGCCCAGCAGAATGCTGCGTCGCAAGATCGGGGGGCGTCCAGGTAGGGCGAGTTCCTTCCAGGCGCGGCGCGTGGCGCTGTTGGCGCGCTCGCAGTGAAGGGCCGGCAGGGGGGTACGGCGAAAGAGCCTTGGAGGGGTTCTTCCCAGGGCCAGAAGAACCCCGCCCATCCAACGGTAGGCTTCTTTTAAGTCAGCGATTCCCTGGGGTGAAGGGGAAAACTTGCCCTTCTCCAGTACGCGGCGCCTGCGCCTGCGCAGCGTGCGCAAGAGCAGCAGGATGACTGCCGGTAGCAGAAATTTCCCCACGCCCCAGGCGAGCATCAGAGTTGGCAGAATGGCTTCGATCGGTGGTGCCTCGTGGATGGCGCAGCTGCAGTAAGGTGAACGGCAGCTCTTTACCTAAACTGAACGCGAAAGGGCATTCGACAAGTCAGGGAAAGTCACAAGTGTGAGAGAAAGACCCTCTTACTCTTTGTCCTCGATCCAGTCGTCGGCCGCATCGAAGATGCCTTGGATGCCGTAGCGGGTGATACCGGCGACCGAGTCATCGTCCGGTCCGTCGTCGTCTTCGAACTGTGTTTCGCTCCAGAGGGCCATCATGCGCAGGGTCTGCTGACCGTCTTGCGGAAGCCAGACCTCGATCGAATAAGACTGCATGATGCTGGCCCCGCCCTCCGTGGCTTGGGCGGACTCGGAGATCCAGCTGCGGCCAACCAGGGCCCATCGCTCCCCATTGGTCTCGGCGATTTCCCCTTCGGGCACATCGGCGGGATCGGGCAAGCCCAAGTCCACCCAGCGCAGGTCCTTCCAGAGGGTGTAGTCCAGGGTCATCGACACGTTGTCTTTGATCAGGGGATTCTCGGTGCGCAGCAGCTCGCACTCCCGGCTGGCCCAGCACTCTGCGCCCTCCAGAATGATGCGGTCGTACTTGTCTGCGGAGGCCGGCTCGATTGGGCGCTGATCAGCGAGTTGCTGCACCGCGACGTGATCTTCGATGGACCAAGCGCTTAGGTGGGCCACGGAGACGGGCAGGCAGAGTCCAGGGTCCCGCTCGGGTACCTCGGGGAAGCTGGCGGCTGTCTGCTCGCTCATCACCTGGGGGGTTCGGCTGCGGTCCAGTAAACCCCCGTCTAGGTCGATGTCGTCGAGCACCTGCGCTTCGATGGCGCGGGCGGCAAACGCCAAGTTGATCGGATCCTCGTCATCAAAGCTGGTCAACGCAAAAGCCGCAGCCTCGTCGAATGCAGGATTGGCGGGCGGTGCGGGGCGGCAAGCCAGGGACATGGCGAGCAGAGAGGAGACGGTGATCATGGCGCCAATGTGCAGCGGTGGTGGGCTGGCGTCAAACCGGAGCGTGCGTTCAGCGGCCAGGGCGTACGGTGGTGCTGGAGCAAGCTGCCGACTTGATCTGGTTCAACTCGAAGAGCTTGGCGTCCATCGGGCCCAGGGCGTTGGCTGCTTGAGCGGCCTTCTCCTCCTTGTCAGCCAGGTCCTTTTTCAGGGCCTCGGCGCGGCGCCCATCGCTGGAACAGTCTTCGTCGTACACGCACGCGCTCATGTCACCAGCGGCTTGGTTGGCCAGGTTTCCGGCCCGAGCCACAGTGGCTTGTACCCCTGCGATGCGCTCATTGTAGGCCTCCAACACCTCGTGGGCGTCTCGACAGGGCCCCGCTTCCGGCTCGGTTGCCTTTGGGGCCTCCCGGCTTGCCGGGGGCATGGGGGGCGGCTCTCCCTCCTTTGGGGTCACATCTGGGGTCCCCGAGACAGCCTCCAGGGCTGCGCTGAGTGCGCTGCTGACCTGTCTGGGTGGTGGGGGTGGGGACGCGGGCTCGCCGCAGGCAATGATCAGGGTCCAGAACATGGCGCTGAGAATACAGTGTGGGGATAGAGCATGCGGAGGAGGAGTGCATGTCTGAGCTGACCCACATCGATTCCCAAGGCAACGCCCGGATGGTCGAGGTTGGAGGCAAGGAGCCCTCCGCCCGCGAGGCCATTGCAGAGGGATTCATCCAGCTGGGCCAACCGGCCTTCGACGCCGTCACTCAAGGGCGCGTAAAAAAGGGCGATGTGTTGGCCATCGCGCAGATTGCCGGAATCGCCGCCGCCAAGCGTACCCCCGACTTGATTCCCCTCTGCCACCCCGTCCCGCTGACCGGTGTGAAGGTGGAGCTGCAAGCTCTGCCGGATCTGCGCATCCGCGCGTGGGCCCGTGTGCGCTGCACCTGGGTGACCGGTGTGGAGATGGAGGCGCTCACAGCGGTCATGGCGGCCCTGCTCAGCGTCTACGACACAGTGAAAGCGATCGACAAGGGGCCGCAGATCGGCCCCGTTCGCCTGCTCGAGAAGCGCGGTGGAAAGAGCGGCGAGTGGTTGCGAGACTGAAAAAAGCGGGAGCCCCTCCGAAGAGAAGCTCCCGCCCAGTTCATCCCGAAGGACAGATTCATCCCGAAGGACAGATTCATCCCAAAGGACGGATTCATCCCGAAGGAGAGGCGGTCTACCAGCCGGTGTCGATCGTTCCGCCGGTGCCCAGGTCCCAGCCAAAGTCGCCGTCGTCTTCGAGAGCGCTCAGGTCACCCTCGTCGTTTACGTCGGTGAGCTCGGCGGTCACGGGGATGATCACCTGGCTGGTGCCTGAGATGCTCAGCTCGCAAACGCCACCGGAGCAGTCTGCGTCCTCGTAGCCATTCCCGAAGAAGTCGTCCGAGGTCAGGTAGGCGTTCGCGGGAATCTGGGAGTTGTACACGCCCACATCGTCGGCGCTCCACACGTCGGTCTCCGACCAGGTCCGGGTGGACTGGCTGGTCAGCTCCATGGTGCCTGTGAAGCTGCCACCGCTGCGGTCCAATCGGAAGCGCAGCACATCGCTGGAGTCCTGCTTGACGTTGTAGCTGTAGCCGTCTTCGTGGCTGGAGCTGTCGTCGACGTTCTGGAAGTTCTCGTAGGTGAAGATCCAGTTGCCTGCGTCGCCCTTCTCGCCGATGAGGATCAGGTCGTTGACGAACATCACGGCTTCGCCGCCGCCAATGCCGACGATCTGGGCCACGAAGGTGTCTTCGTCCTGGTCCTGAGTGTACTCATAGGTCCAGGGGCTCTCGCCGCCGCTGCTGCCGCCGGGGCAGTTGGCGTCGTCGTAGTTCTCGCTACAGTCCGAGTCGCTTGTGACGGTGTAGTCCGCGTTGACGAAGAACACCCAGACACCCTCGAGGGGGTTGGTGCCGCCGATGCAACCGGTGGTGCTACCAAGGCCCAAAAGGGCAATGCTCAGGCTCATCATTTGAAGGTCTCCATGCTCGTGTTCTCGGTGATTTGCCACCATTGACTGGGGGCTTGGCCGGTACAACGGCAGCCGAGGGCACCTCCTTTCACTCGATCTTGTACAGCGCGCCACCCTCGCCCTGCTGATCTGGCTTACCCAGACCGGTCTCAACCCACTCAACGTGGCTGGGACGGACGAAGATCGCCCTTACTCCAGCTTTCTTAAGATCGCGCAGATCCAGGTCGGGCGGCGCTTTCACCTTGGGACCTGCCAACCAGCGCCCCGTACGGGTTTGGGTCACCGCGCCGGGGGCCCCAGGGCGGTTTGGACTGGCGGCGACGGGCCACCCATGCAGACGCTGCTCGAAGAGGGGTTGCTGTAGGTGCACCCCCGGTCCAGCGACGGGCACGGTGAGCAGCTCGCCTGTGGGGGCCTTTGTCGCGAGATCGTTCAAGACCAGAGCCTGGGGGGCCGAGGTGATCGGAAGTGGCCAAATGGCTGGTGAGACCCAGGTCAGCTCTACAACCAGAAGCAGAGGAAGCACCCATCGGAGGCGCTCCGGGGCCTTCATCGCGCCTCGGGCTGCGAGCACTGCCAGAGCCAGTTGAGCGCCCAGGAGTAGGCGGCCGTAGTGATTGAGCAGGTCGGTCAGCGGGAGGGACTGGAGGGCCAGGACGAAGGGGTTGCTCAAGTTCAGGGGCTCTCCGGCCCAGCGCAGCTGCTCTCCGGTACTGAGCACGATCAAGGCCACCGCGGGCACCCACCAGCGGCTCTTGCCCCCCCAGATCGCCAGAGCAAGAACGCCAAACCCTAAGTAGGCCGGGTGCATTCTGACCAAGGCGTCGGCGGCCAGATCCGGTGAGCCAGGTACCCAGAAACTGGCGAGATCCGCGCCCTTCCAGGGGTTGAGCTGCCAGAGGGGCTCGACCTGGTTGAGCACGTTGCCCGCCCGGTGTCCCTCGCCGCCCAGTCGGCTTCCCTGAAGCCAGAGCGCCGGCAGAGCCAGGGCTCCCGCGATGCCACCCGCCAGGAGCTGTCCTTTCCACGCTTGGCGGCCCTGCGCGATGCGCCAAATCCCTAACATTAGGGCAATGCCAGCCCCAATCAGAGCCAAGTAGAGACCGCACCACACGCACAATCCCAGCAGCAGACCGCCCAGCGCCAGCTCCTTGTTGTCTTTGCCACTGAGCAGAGCTAGCGCCCCCGCGAGCAGCCCCAGAGCCCAGTCTTCGGTCAGCCCGCTCGCCAGAGAGCCGGCCAGGGCAGGACCCAAGGCCAGGATCGTTCCACCGACCCAAGGGTCCCCTTTCCAGCGCTTTGCCAGCGCGGCCCCTCCTATGAATGCGCCCCCGACCGAGGCCATGGAGAGCAGGTTCCATGCCGCCGCGTAGCCCAAAATCCGACCCAAAGCGGCACCCAGAAAGGTGGGCAAGGGATCGATCACCGGCCAGTTGCGCGCACCGTGGGCCAGTTCAGTGCCGGCCGGCCACGCTGGAAGCGCCTCGCCGTGCCACCACTGCACCCAGGCATGGCCGTAGAGTTCGGCGCCGTGGTAGCCCAGATAGGCTGGACCGCTGAACACGAGACCCGCCGCCGCCAAGGCCACACAAGCCAAGGCACCGAGCATCCAGGTTGCCGGCGCCCTTCGGGTCACTGCTCTCCTTTGTTCCTGCGACTCCCTAACGGGATGCCTGGAGGAGGCGCTTCGCATGTCCGCGGCCCCCTCTTTTGATCAGCCCAAGCGCTCCATGAGCACCTTGTGGAGCTCGGGTTTGGACACGAAGTGATCCGCGCCGGCCTCCAGCATGTCCTGTCGACGGCCCAATCGTGTGTCTACCGAGGTCGCCACGATCTCCATTCCTGGGGCCCCGCTGCGGAGCTGTACGATGAGTTCCGTCCCCAATCCGTCGGGGAGCTGCATGTCCACGACGGCCATGTCGAACTGCTGTTTGTCCATCTCCATCCTGGCATCTTGCAGGCTCGCTGAGTGCACCACAGCTGGAGCTGTGGGTAGGGACTGCAGGAAGGCTTGAATCGCGGCCGCAATGGGCTGACTGTCCTCCACGAGCAGAAGGGATACTTTTCGATCTGCCACGCCTTGGTCCTCCTCGATGCTTACTACGGCTATGTGTGGGGGGTATGCAAGCCCAAGTCCCAGGAGGTCTTTGATGTCGATTCAGGATTTGTTTGACGCCCACCAGGCCAAGATTCACTACGCTTGGGTTGCTCTCCTTGGCTCACACGCGGACTACGCGGATCTGGGCCGGGAGGCGCTGCTCAGCCTGACCACGGAGCTGATGGAGCAGGTCAGCGAGAGCGGGACCTTGGTCAGCGAAGACCGCCTGCGCGCCCGTGCACACCGCTTTGCCCGTCGCGCATCGGCGCTGGACCTCAGCACAAAGCAGGCCGCCGGACTGATCCTCTTGCTCAAGCAGCCCATGGTCGAGGTCGTGCGGGAAATGGCGCCCGATGTGGATATGCTCTGGGAACTGCTGGAGTTTGTGGACCGTCTCGGACTAGAGGTCATGGGTCTGCGGATCGAGGCCTTGGCACAAGTCACAGAGCTTCAGCGCCTCGAGGTCATGGAGCTGTCGACTCCGGTGGTGCGTCTCTGGGACGGCATCGTGCTCATGCCGCTGATCGGTACCTTGGACAGCGAGCGCTCCGCCGCGGTGCTGGAGACCCTGCTGCAAGGAATCGAGGACGCCGACGCCGAGGTCGCCATTCTGGACATCAGCGGCGTACCCACTATCGACGCCGAGGTCGCACAGCGCTTGCTCCGGGCCAGTTCCGCGGTTCGCCTGATGGGCGCGGAGCTCTACATCTCGGGCGTGGGACCGCGAATCGCGCAGACCATCGTGACTCTGGGCTTGGATCTGAGCTCCGTTCGCACCACCAGCTCGCTGGCCAAGGGTCTTAAGCAGGCTCTTGAGCGCCGAGGCCTGGTGGTCAGAGCATCGTGAGTCATCTGACCCGATTGGGCCGGACTCTGGTCATCAGCCTTCCATCTGATCTAACGGATCAAGAGGGCCAAGCTCTGCTCTCCGGCGCGGGAGTGGCCCTGGCCGACCGTGATGCCGATCGCCTGATTCTGGACGCTCGCGGCCTGCGAAGCGCCGACAGCTTTCTGGCTCAGATCCTGAGAGACTTGGGTCTGCTCAGCGCGCTCTTCGGCGCCAAGCCTGTGCTGGTTGGCTTACCGGCTGGCGTTGCCCTGGTTCTATCGCTGCTCGAGATCGACTTGAGTCACTTGGGATGCGCACGCACCATGGACGAGGCGCTGCGAGGATGAGAGAAGACTCCTGGGAGCGGCTCAGTGTGGTTGGTCTGTCCTCGCCGACGGATGCGGTCCTAGCTCGAACGCGGGTGGTTCAGATCTGCGAGGTCATGGGAGCTGCGCAACTTAGGCGTACCTGCTTGGCATCCGCCGTCTCTCAGGCTGCCCGCAGCGTTGTGGCGGATGGAAAAGGACGTGTCGAGCTCTGGGGTCGAGCGTCCCCACCGGCTGCGCGTGCCCGCTTTCGTGTCGGCTCCAAGGTGCCCTTTGACATGGAGCTGCTGGGGGAGTTGACCCGTGCCAAGCGCACCGCTGACGGGCTGGAGCTGGAGCTCGACTTGCCGCAAGCTGAGATCACGCCCCATGAGCTGCGCCACATCGGCGCTCACTTGGCTCAGGTGCGGTCTGGATTCGGCGCATCAGCGAGCCTGGTCCAGGAGAACCGCGCACTTCTTGGCACCCTGGAGGACTTGGACCGGGAGACCCGACGCTCCGGTCAGCTGGCCAGCCGTTTGGCGCAGCGCAGCGCCGATCTGGAGCTCTTCGCCTCGGCCGCCAGCCACGATTTGAGGGAGCCGATCGTGGTGGTCAACCTCTACGCGCAGCTCCTGCTCGGGGCCCTGGACCGGGGAGACTTGGCGGCCGCGAGACAAGCTACCGAGACCATCCAGGGCAGCATGGGACACGCCCAAGCGATGTTGGAGGGACTCTCGGCCTTTGGGCGCTTGGGAGAGCTCGACGAAGGGGCCGGTAGCTGCCAACTGGATCCGGTGTTGAGGGGCTTGAAACAGGTCTTTTCCGCCCGGGTGGAGGAGCGTGGGGGGAGGCTGGAGGTCCAGACCGATCTGCCCGCTGTTGGTGTTCCAGCGGAGCACATGGCCCAGGTGCTGCAGAACCTGATCGCCAACAGCATCAAGTTCAGCGATGGGCCGCCTGTGGTTCAGATCCACGCAAGCCTGAAGCCTGATGGGGTGCATCTGAGCGTCCAGGATCAGGGCATCGGCATTCCGGAGAAGCACCAAGCCCGGGTCTTTGAGCTTTTCTCCCGAGCCCACCCCGATAGGCCTGGAACGGGGCTGGGGCTGGCTTTGGTCACCCGAATCGTCCAAGCTTGTGGGGGGCGGGTCAGCCTGGAGTCCACTGCGGGCCAAGGGACCTGCATCACCCTGATCCTCCCGGCGGCTTGATGGAGCTTCAGCGCCTATGTGTCACCGAGCCCACCCACGTTGCCCGCGCCCGTCGGGTGGGGCGTAGCTTGGCGCTTGGGGTCTTGGGGGAGGCGGCTCTGGACGATCTGGCCCTTGTGATCTCGGAGTTGGGCTCCAACATCTTGACCCATGGGGGCGGGGGAGAGCTGCTCCTCGGGGTCGAGGCCACCGGGGTGGAAGTTCTGGCCCTGGACTGGGGAGCTGGCATCACGGACATCCGCACCTCCCTGATCGACGGAGTGAGCCAGCGGCCGGGTTCACTGGGTCCGGGTTCGGTGGGTCCGGGTTCAGTGGGTCCGGGTTCAGTGGGTCCGGGTTCAGTGGGTCCGGGTTCAGTGGGTCCGGGTTCAGTGGGGATGGGTTTGGGGGGAATTGGGCTGGGCGCCGTGCTGCGGCAGTCCCTGAAGGTGGAGCTCTGGTCGCAAGAGGGGCTGGGCAGCGTGATTCGTGCGCGGCTGGGCCAGCCCGCGGCCACCATTGGCTACACCCTGGCCGCTCTGCACCATCAGAGCTGTGGAGACGCCATGGCTTGGGAGAGCACGCCTTGGGGTCGTCGAGTAGTGGCGGTCGACATGGCTGGTCAAGGGGCTGACACGGCGGCTTTGGCAAAGCAGCTCGCTACAGGAGTTCTGGGCCGCTGGCGGCTCGATCCGGGGCGCCACCTGGAGGAACTGCATCTTGCGCTGCGTCCTAAGAAGCTGCGTGCCAGCGCTGTGGTGATAGATCTACACCGCGCGGGCAAGGTTCGGGTGGCGGGGACCGCCGATCACCGGGTCTGGGTGGACGGTGTGCCGTGCAGCCTTGCCCAGGGCACACTGGGTATCGCAGTAGACCCCAGCGTGGTCGAGCTGCCATGGGCGGAGAGCGTGGCGCTGTGTAGCGATGGGGTTTTGGTGCTTCCCACCCAAGGCTCGCCGGCCCTGCGCTCTGCCCGTGCCTTGTGGGGCGCTTTAGCCAGGGATGACCTCTCCGTGGGTGTACTGCTCAAGGCTTCTCTGTAAATAGGCTGGAAGAACCTTTAATACCGATGATGGGGGAATCCCCCAGGTGCAGTGCAGGGGCCCCCTGAGTGTCTTTGCTCGGCCTCCGCCCTACTTTGTTGGAGCGCTAAGGCATGGAGCCTGGGGCAGAGGAGCAGCCGGATGACGATAGAGCACGAGGATCAAGGCATTGGCGGCGCAGGACTTGGAATGGACGGGGACACCGAGCTGGGGCTGGCCCTGCTCTCGGGTGAAGCGCACTTCTTCGCGCTCTTGTCTGCAAACTTCCCCGAGCTGGAGATCCCTGAAGACCGTGCCGACCGACTCGCTCTGGGTCGAGAGCTAGCCGCAGCTGGGCGCTTGGCCAAGCTGGGCCCAGCGTGGCAGAAGTTAGATGTCTTGCGCTGGCAGCTTGCTGCCCAAGGCGCCGACATGGTCTCCCACATGGTGCGCCGCTTGGGCCGTACCCATGCCCGAGAGGACTTGGAGTCTGTGGCTTGGATGGGGCTCTTCCAGGCCGCCTGCCAGTGGGAGCCCGAGCGCGGACTGCGCTTTACCACCCTGGCCCGCTGGACGGTGCGCTCCGAGCTGAACCAGGCGCTCGAGCGCCACGGCCGCTTGGTGCGCGTTCCAGGCACGGCTCACCTGCGCTTGCGCAAGCTGCGCCGTGAGATGGAGGAGGCGTCCCTCTCCCAGGCCGCTGCCCGCATGGAGATGAGCACAGCCCGTGCCTCCAAGCTCTTGGCGCAAGCTGGTGGAAAGGGTGTGCCCTTTGAGGCCGAAGACGTCCCTGGCCTGAGCTTGTCGGAGACGCTCGCTGCCAAGCAGCCCGATGTGGTCGATGCCATCGACGGCGCCCGGAATGCCAAGCAGATCGCCTTGGCTCTGAAAGGTCTGAGCGAGCGGGACCGCCAGGTCATCTCCGCCTACTTCGGCTTGGACGGCGATCCCCGCAGCTTCCGCCACATTGGGGAGGAGATCGGGGTTTCCGGGGAGCGTGTCCGGCAGCTTTACCACCGCGCGACTGCACGAATCCGTTCGGCCTTGCCTTAAGATGACTTTGGAGCTGCGCCGGCTCTCAGGCGGGAGCTTAAGTGGCAGCCAGAGTGTTTTTGGTCGACGACCACGACATCGTGCGACGCGGATTGGCATCTTTGTTGGCTGCCGACCCTGGATTGGAGTTCGCCGGCGAGGCCAGCAGCTCCGAGGAGGCCATGCGCGAGCTGATGAAGACTCAGGCCGACGTGGCCTTGGTAGATATCAGCCTGGGCGGTGCCAACGGACTGGAGCTGGTCAAGAGCTTGGCCGCCATCAAGCCTGAGCTGCCTGTCTTGGTGGTCTCCATGCACGATGAGTCGGTATACGCCGAGCGCGCTGTGCGCGCTGGTGCGCGGGGCTACTGCGCCAAGCACGCCTCGATCGCGGAGCTTCGCGGCGCCATCAAGACCGTGCTCTCCGGCCGCATCCACCTCAGCCCAGCCATGACTGCGCGCATGCTGGAGCGCATGCAAGGCGGCGGCGCTGGTCCAGGCGACCCGATGGAGGAGCTGACTGACCGCGAGCTGGAGGTGTTCGAGAACATCGGCCAGGGCTCCGGCACCCGCTTGATCGCCGAGGCGCTGCACCTCAGCGTCAAGACCGTCGAGTCCCACCGGGCCAACATCAAGCGCAAGCTGCACATCAAGACGGCGCCGGAGCTGGTGCGTCGGGCTGTGTTGTATACGGCGCTTCCTTAGGGGCGGTGTTGGCCGCGCGCTACGCTCTCGGTCAGAGCCAAGCCCGCACAAAGGCATAGACCGGCCGCAGGCTCGGCCACCAGATGACCTCGCCCACGTAGAGCAGGTGAAGGACGCGCGCTGTGGTCAGGGCGGCCGTAGCGCTTCCCAGAGTGGCCAGAGCCACCCAATCCAGGCCCTTCATCTTCAGTGGCCTGCGCATGCTGCGTACCGCACCCGGGTCGAATCCGCGGGCATCCAGGCTCTCCGCGAGGGTCAGAGCCCGGCGCCAGGCGCGCGCGACGACTGGGCGGAGGAGCGAGATCTCCAGCATCATCCAGGCCCAGGGGGTGCGCTTCCAGACGGGCCGACCGCGGTGTGCCCTGGCCCGTCGCACGACCAGGATTTCTTGGCCGACGGTGGGGAGAAAGCGCAGGGCTGCGCTGGTCATCAGGGCTAGGCCGCTGGGGACCTTGAGTGCGCGCAGGGCCGCCAGCAGGCGGTCCGGCGGAGTGGAGACAGCCATGGACAGGCCAGCCATGGACAGGGCCAATAGACGCAGGGATTGGGCTAGGCCGTAGACCAAGCCTTCGCGCCACAGGGTTAGCGGTCCAATGGAGAACAGAGGCACCCGGGGTTGCTCGGCGTAGAACAGTCCCTGGGACAGACAGGTGCCCCAGACGATCGCGGCTGCAGCAGCCAGACCTCGACGTAGCCAGATGGCGGAGATGCCCGCTGCGAGCATGGGGGCTGTACAGAGCACGCAGAGAATGCCCAGGGCCAGGGGGCTCTCCAAACACAAGCCAGCGATTCCCGCGAACATCAGCAGGCCCAGTCGGGTGCGGGGATCCATCAGGCGCCCCCTTTCATGGCAAGCAAGCGCTCGGCGAGCTCCGCCGGGCTGCCCTGAGCGACCACAGCGCCCCGCTCCAGCAGCAACACCCGGGTGGCATGACGCAGGGCCAAGTCCACATCGTGGGTGGCAAAGACCAGTGCGCCCTCCTTCAACGCCTCGCGCAGAGCCAGCATCATCTGCTCGACCTGCTCGTGGTCCTGACCGGAGGTGGGCTCGTCGAGCACCAGTACTTGGGGGGCGCAGGACAGGGCTGCGGCGACCGCGACCCGTAGGCGCTGGCCTCGACTCAGAGCGTGTGGCGCCCTGTGTGCCAGATCGGCCACCGAGAGAGCCTGCATCGCCGACTGGGTGCGCGCCTCAGCGTCCGGCACCCGCTGGTCCACCGGCCCATAGGCCACTTCTTCGGCCACCGTGGAGCAGAACAGGCACAAGTCCGGGTCCTGGGGCACACCCACCACGCCGGCACGCTCAGGCCCAAGCTGACCGGTGAGCAGGCCGAGCAGAGTGCTCTTTCCAGCCCCGTTGGGCCCCAGCAAAGCCACCCGTTCGCCCGCGTGCAAGACGAAGGAAGTGGGAACCAGAGCGTCGTTCTCGGTCCCCCAGTAGCGGTGCTGTAGAGTGCCAGGATCCAGCACCAAGCCCCCGACAGGCTGCGCTTGGGCGGGAACGGGAGGGGCCTGTCCTGGCACGCTCAGGCCCATCCGCAGAGCCGCTTTGTGTTGCTCGGCGTCCAAGGCGCCCCCTTGGGTCAGCCCCTGGCTGTGGATGTGGCCGCTCTCCATCAGCACCACCCGGTCCACAAAGGGCAGGGTCGCCTCAAGCCGGTGCTCAACGATCAAGACAGCCAGCCCCTGGTCGGCCAGCTCCCGCAGACGCCGCATCAGAGTCTGGGCGCCCAAGGGGTCCAGCTGGGCCAGCGGCTCGTCCAGCAGCAAGACCTCGGCACCGGCAGCCAGCGCGGCCCCGCACACCAAGCGCTGGGTCTGTCCCCCGCTCAAGGCCAGTGTGGCCCGCTCAAGCTCCACCTCCAGACCCACTTGCGCCAGCAGCCCTGGCAGGCGCGCGGCGATGGCCTGGGGATCCTGCCGGGCCGACTCCATGGCAAAGGCCAGCTCGTCCCCAACGGTGCTGGCCACCAGCTGATCTTGGGGTTCCTGGGCCACGAAACCCAAGCGCCGCACCCGCTCGGCCGGGGCCATGGCTGCCGGGTCTGTTCCGCAGAGCAGGATCTCCCCGCTTAGGACGCCTTGTCCGTGTCGCCCAGCCAGGCCCGCAGCAGCCCGCAGCAGAGTGGACTTTCCGCAGCCTGTGGGCCCGGTGAGCAGCACGATCTCCCCAGCTGCGAGGCTGAGATCCGCGCCCGCCACAGAGGGCTCGTCGGCCCCAGGATAGGTGTAGCTGAGCTGGTGAAGTTGTAGCTTCATCGCTGGATCTTCCGCAGGGAGTCGGCGAAGGGCAGGGCCGCGGCACAGGCCAGGAGCACGTAGAGGAATCCAGGACCGATGAGCACGCCGGCGACATACCAGGGGGCCAAGAAGAGTCGGTACAGGACCACGTGCAGGACCATGCCGGTCGCGCTCGACGCCACGCTGGCCAGAGCCAGTGCCAGCCCGAGACGCAGCCACCTTGCGGCCGGCCCGGCATCCAGCCAGCTTCGGCTGCGGGTGATTCCGAACAGGTAGAGCGCGCCCTCCAGCCAGAGCACCCGGCCGCCTACAAAGAGCAGGTCGGTGGGGGTAAATGCGCCCAGGACAACGCCGGAGAGCAGCCAGCCGGTGAGCAGGTACAGGGCTGCGGTGCCGGGCTTGGGCAGCAGGGTGAGCAGGGTGGCGAGCAGGCTGTAGCGCAGGCAGTCGTCCACCAGTGCGGTGAGGAACACCGCGAAGGGCCCCAGCACGGTGGCCACGCCGGTGGTGAGCAGGCGCCCGGCGGCCCCGACGGTGAAGCTCAGGGAGCCAAAGAGCGCGATGCTCATCAGCTCGGAGGTTGGAGCGGCCAGCCACTTCTTGCCGCGGATGAGCAGCAGAGCGGTCCCGCCCACGGCAGCGAGCAGCGCCAAGACCAGACCCAGGCTGGCGACGCTGTTCCCACGGGAGACGTGCAGGGGCCGGCGCTCGGTGTGCAGGGGGCGGGTGCTGCCGAGGGGGATGAGCTCGAGCTGCTGGGTCCACTTCTTGCTGCGTGCTTGGTCCAGGCCCAACATGGCCTCGTTGACGAACAGGGGCAGAGCGGCGGTGGCGCGGCCCCCTGCTGGGACCCGGAGAAGGACGCTCACGCGACCCGATCCATCATCCGCCTCCCGAACTCTGGGCCTGAAGGCTTGTGCGGGGCTGCCATCGAGCTCTAGGATCAGGCTGCGCAGGACCAGGTTGACGGCTTCGGGGCCGGTGTTTTCGATCTCGACGGCCTGCCAAGCCCAGGGGGCCCACTGGTCTCGGGCGCGGATACCCAGGCCCAAGCGGTGCAAGGTGGCGGACCACCAGGGGGCGGGCAGCTGGACGCGGTCACTGGGGCGGGATGGATCGGCGATGCCGTTGGGGCCGGCTGGAAAGCGCAGGGCGATGATGCGCACCTGCTGGGCCATCACTTCTGTGGACAGGACCTGTGGAAGCAGGGTGCTGCGCAGGCTCTCGCCCTGGGCTGTTGCCACCAGATCCAGGGGCTGCCCCGGCACCAGATCCAAGGGCAAGCTCCAGGGTTCACCGGCGCGCAAAGTACGGCTGTAGGTCTGGGATCCCAGCTTCACCTGAATCTCCCCGTCGCTCTGGGCCTGCAGGATCAAGGCCGATGCGGTGGTCTCCTCGGGCAGAGCCAAGGTCAGGCTGCCGTTGTCTTGTAGCGCTTGTCGGGTCTGGCCCACGGGGGCCTCCACCCACCAGAGCAAGGGGGAGAGATCCACCTTCAGGTCCAGGGTGTGCACGCCTTCGGCATCGGTGATGCGGGCCTGGTAGCTGCCGGAGCCCGGCCAAGGCAGAGACAGGGCCAGGGTATCTACAGCAGGGTCCGCCCGCTGGGTGGCCAGCACCCGCCCGGCTGGGTCCAAGACCTCGATACGGCTCAGCGCCACACCCTTCGCTTGAACACCGCTAGGAGTGGGTTCTGCGCTGGGAGGCGGGCTCGGGCCGGCACAAGCCAACACGAAGAGCAACAGGAGAAGGGCGCTCACTCGCTGCGGTTGAAACCGACGCGCAGGTGCGTGAGGGTGTCGGTGCGCACCAAGTAGATGTTGGGGAGCAGCTCGGGCCGGGTCACGTAGGTGTAGAGAGTGCCCTCTAAGTCCCGTCGCAGGCCGATCATCAGGGTCTGACTGCTGCCATCTCGCATGCGAACCGTCAAGGTGCTTGGGTTGCCGGCCAGCCCAGCGTCTTCCTGGCTGATCTCCGGATCGATGGCGTCGGCCCGTAGATCCGCGAGGGTGTTCACCGACTGTGTCACCGCCAGCACATCCGTGTCCATGTTGGCCGGCTCGGTAAAGGACCACATGTTGGTGCTGGCATCCTGCGTGAGCACTGCGCGGCCTAGGTCGTCCTGGAGGATGTAGTCCCGCACGTCCAGGCGCTCAAAGTTGAACAGGATGCGGTTTCGGTAGGCCAAAATGGGACGCAGCAGACGGTCCCGCAGGCTGCCGGAGACCAGGTAGACCTCGTCCCGGTCGCTGCGCTTCAGGAACACCGCGCCGCCCTCTGCTGTGCGCTGGCCGATGGTTAGGGTGATCTGCTCGCCGTCCACCATCATCACCTGGGCCACGACCGCCGGGGTCTCAAAGCCGCCGTCAAAGTCCGGGCTGAGCACCCGTCCAGCCCGCAGCTCGGTCAGGCTCTTGGCCAAGGCGTCGATGCTCTTCTGGTCCACGGGAAAGTCGGCCTGAGCACAGCTCCAGTTGCCGAACTTGGCGCTCGCCTCGGAGTTGATGTCCCCTTCGGGCAGGCGCTCAAAGACGGTCGTGATGCCGTCCATGTGCTCGATGCGGATCTGCTGCACCAGGCCGGTGGGCACCTGGGTGACCATCTTGTCCCGCCACTCCAGGGGGGGACGGGCGTAGCGGGCGCGGCTGCCCACCTTGCCGCGGTAGACGGTGTCCGAGCCAGGCAGGCGCACAAAGCTGGCGCCCCCGGGACGGTCTTGGCCGACCACAAAGCTCACCGCAGGCTCATCGGAACCGGTGAAGAGCTCCACCAGAACGCCTTGGGCATCGTCCAGGCCATAGTCGGCCAGGTTTCCGGTATCCACGGCCACGTCCATGCGGGTCTTGTCGCGCTCGAACAGAGCCAGAAGGGGGCGCAGAGCTATGGTGTCGGCTGGGGCTTGGTAGGGCGCGAGGACCTGAAAGCCTTCGTCGAGCGAGCCCTCCATCACCACCGTCTCTTCCTGTCCCGTGGTGATCTCGATGCGGCTCACATCGGCCCGCTTGACTTGCGCCAACGAGGGCAGGTCGGCGTTGGGATCAAAGCTGTCGGGCTGAATAAAGCTCAGCCCGCCGAGCACGGCTGCGGCCACCAAGAGAATCTTGGACTTGTGGGTCAACCAGCTCATGCCGCGTCCTTGTTCTCATCGGGCCCGTCGCCCTGGGGAGCGCCGCTGGGGGGCTTGCGCTGGGGGCCGCCGCCCTTGCCGCGCATGCGCTGACGAACGCCACCGAAGATCAGCAGGAGCAGCCCGGGACCGAGCAGGTTGATCAGCTTGAGCTTGGTGCGTGTGGCTTTGTCGGTCGCCTCCAGCACGGGCACCTGAACAGCCTTGGAGCGGATGGCGATCAGCGCTTCGTCCTGGAGCATCCAGTCGGCCAGGTTCGACATAAAGGCCAGGTTGTTGGCGATAAAGTCGGCGCTTCCGCCCACAACGACCCGGGCGTTCTCCGCTTCGTCGATGCGGGGGGCGGTCTCACCGGTGACCTCGCGGCCCACATAGGCGCTGCGCAGTGGACCGCTGACGGTGACCATGATGGGCCAGGCACCGGTCTCCTCGGAGGGATCTCGGCGCTGGTAGACCTGGGGATTGAAGAGCTTGGGCGCCTTGATGCGGCCGCTGTTCTTCTCCGAGCGCGCCATGATTTCGACCGTGACGCCCGATGGCAGGTTCTCGGGCACGTCGATGCTCGAGACGAAGGGGAAGGTCATGGTGTCCAGATCCTTGACCACAACGCTGTCTTCTGCCAGGTCGGTGGTGGTCGGGATGAAGGGCACGTTGAGGGGCACGGTGCCGCGGAAGCTGCCTTGCTGGACGGGGAACTGCATCTTGCCGTTGTTCTGGCGGTCCACGACCACGTCGCGGTTTAGCTCGACCTGGTAGGCGCCCAGCATCGGCTCCAGGCCGTGCAGGACGGGGATGGCGGCGTGCTTGGGGGGCCGGGGGTCAAAGCGGAAGTTCTGTAGGAAGAACGCAGCCGGCTTGCCGCTCATGATGAACTGGTCCACCAGGAGCATCTCCAGGGGAGGTACGGTGGTCTTGGGGCCTACGATCACCAGGGCATCGACGCTCTCCGGTATGCCCTCGGGGTTGCTCAGATCCACATTCACGACCGTGTAGTTGGCTTCCAGGGCGGCGCGGAGCTGCTGAACTGGGCCCTTTCCATTCATCAAATCCGGCTCGCCGTGTCCGACCACAAAGCCCATGGTGCGTTCCTGACCAAAGTCCATCAGGGCCTTGATCGTGCGCGCGATGTCGTACTCGATGGTGGAGACCGAGGTGATGGCCGGCAGCACGGTCTGGCGCTCGCCGTACAGGAAGGCTGCACCCATGTAGACCATCCGCATCTCGTTTCGAGACTCACTGCGGAAGGTGTAGGGGATGGGGGAGATACCCAAGCGCTGGGCCTCGGCCATCCTCTCCTCGTCGTCGGTGGGGTCGATCACCACCAGCTCCATGCGGCCCCGGCTCCAGGCGCGGAACTCCTCGAGCTTGTCTACCACCGCCTGCTCGTGGTTGTTGTAGGGCGCCTCCAGACCGCCGGTGAAGTACACCCGTACGATCAACGGCCGGTCCAGACGGGAGATGAGCTGCTTGCCCTCGAGGGAGAGGGTGTAGATCTGGTCTTGGGTCAGGTCCACCCGGGTGAACCAGCGACTGGCGAGCAGGTTGCCCAAGATGACGATGGCCAGCACACAGGCCAGCTGCAGCCAGGAGTTTCCCTTCAGGATGGGGCGGCGCTTGGCCGCGTTGGTGGCGTTGTCGGCGGCGTTCTCTCTCATGCCAGCCTCCGCTGCTCAAGGGCGAATACCGCTGCGTGCAGAAAGAGCCCGACCACGCCGCCGTAGAAGATCAGGTTGCGGGTGTCGATCACGCCGCGAGACAGGCCGCCAAAGTGGTAGTCAAAGCTTAGGTATTGAACGACAGGAAGGATGCTGGATGGCACGGCGCTCAAGAAGAAGCCGACCACGTAGGGCACAAGACACAAGCTCATGGCCACCAGAAACGCCACGATCTGGTTGGATGTGACACTGCTGGCTGCAGTCCCAATGGCGGTGTAGGCGGCGGCCATCAGCGCCAGGCCAAGGTATCCGCCCATCACAGGTCCCCAGTCCAAGTCGCCCAGGGTGGCCAGGGTCAGGGGGTAGGACAGCGTCAGGGTCACCGCGATCAAGATCAAGGTCAGGGCCGCCAAATATTTTCCCAGGACGAGCTGGCCTTCGTTGATGGGCAGCGTGACCAAGAGCTCTAGCGAACCGGTGCGTTTCTCTTCTGCGAACAGGCGCATGGTGACCGCTGGGATCAACAACAAAAAGAACATCGCCTCCCAGAAGAAGACGGTGCGCAGGGTGGCAAGCCCGGCGTCGAACAGGTCGTTCAAGTACAGGGAGAAGAGCCCGACCAGGAGCAGGAACACCGGCACGATGATGTAGGCCAGCGCCGAGTTGAAGTAGCTGGCCAGCTCACGCTTGTAGATCGCCAGGACCGTGCGCATCGCGCTCCCAATTGTTCAGGGCTTTTGTGCCGGGGGGTGTTTAACCCATCCAGGCGCGGCCTTGCTGGGGTTAAGGATGCGGCCGTGGAGTCCCTGTTTATCGCCATGTTTCTCGCTTGCAGTGCGGGAATCCTTATCTTCTTGGTTTCGGTGTTCCGGAAGATGGACACCCTGGCGCCTGGTGTCCAGAGTCACGATGACTTTTTAGAGGCCTATGCGGGCTCCCCGTGGCCCGAAGCTGCGGCCGCTCTGGGCCTGAAAGTACAGGTGGATGAGCCCGAGGTCTTGTTGTGCCGCCACGTGCTCCAGGGCCCCTTCCAGGGGCGGCTGATTCGGGTGCAGAGCTTCGATCGAAAGCACGCCGGCCGGCCAGGCCACCTCAGCACAGTGCGCGTCGGAGTCAAACAGGGCATGCCCGAGCTGGGCCTGCTCCTGGCCAGCGGGTCGGTCGTTCAGAAGGTTCACGGGGTGGCCAGTGTCTGTTTTGAAGGGGAGAGCTTTCTGGGAGATGGCCTGCTCCTGGGCAAGGCGGCCCGTCCGATTCGAAGGGATGGACCTTGGCTGGAGCTGGACGGTCGCTGTGACCCCACCGAGCTTGAACCTTGGCTTGTACAGGCAATCCAGGTCTTCTCTGAGCTGGAGCTCGCCCACTACGCTCCTTGGGTTCAGGCCGCCCAGGACCACGGCCTGCGCCTGGAGTGGGAGCGTGAGCAGCGGGTGCCGCGTCTGGCCGGCCTGGTGCGTGGTGTTGGCGTGCGGGTGAGCTGGATGGCCGGTGGCGGAGCGCGCGTCACCCTTCTCCACAAGCCTGGAGAGCGCTTTTCTCTGGAGCTGGAGCACACAAGGATCGAGCAGAGGGACTCTGGGATGGTGTTGACCCTCTACCCAAGCGCCATCCCGCAGCTCTCGGCCCTGCTTGCTCGAGCCTTTGCAGTCCTATGAGTAGAGCCAAGGCCGGTTAGTCTTTGATCCAAGTCTGCAGTTTGGATGGTTCTGAGCCTAATTTGGCCGATACTGTTGGAGTTGTTCTCAACAATGGATTTTCCATAGACGCTCGTCACGCCAAACCCGGAAGCCGCGCACGCTTGAGCTGGATGGGCACTATGGTCATCTCAGCTTGCTCTGCTGTCGTCGGAATTGCCTGTCTACTGTTTGGTGAGCCATACGCAGGCTTGGCGTCCATCGCTTTTTCTGGGGTTATGACGCTCTTCTCGCCTGTTGTGCGCCGCTACGGTGACAACCAAGTGGTCATCGGGCATATGCTCAGCGGCGCTGCCTCCCTTTTCTTGGTCGTGATGGGCGCGCTCTTTGGGGACTACCAGGGCCTTGCGCCCTACGCGCTGCCTGCGGTCACTGCCCTGGCCTTCTTCCTTACCGGCATGCGCGGCGCTCTCATCTGGACCGTCCTTGCCCTGCTTTGTTTTACCGGTATGGTCTTAGCTGGGGATGCCATGCCGGCCAGCTTGCACCTGCTTGCTGTGGACGACCTCCTAATGCACGCAACGGTCGTCTCCACCTCTGCTGGTGTGTTGGTGGTCAGCTGGGGATTTGCCCAGCAGGAGCAGGGTCGCAACGACGAGACGGTGGCCGCGAAGTTCTTGGCCGAACAGGCCCGCGAGGAGGCGGAACAGGCCCGTGAGGAGGCCGTGCACGCACTCGAACAGGCCAAGTTCGCCCGGGAAGTCGCGGAGTCGGCCAGCAAGTCCAAGTCGGCCTTTTTGGCCGCCATGAGTCATGAGATCCGAACCCCCCTCAACGCCGTGATTGGCGCCGCTCAGCTGCTCAGGGACGCGACTGGGGAGGAGAGGGAGCTCTTGTTGGACACCATCCAGCAGTCCGGCGTGTCCATGGTTGGCCAGATCGGAGACGTTCTGGACTTCTCCAGGGTCGAGGCCGGCGAGCTGCAGGTTGTAACCGTTCCCAGCAGTCCGCTTGCTCTGGCTGAGCAAGTATTGGCCGTCTTTAGAACACATGCCCAAGACAAGGGCTTGCGCTTGCTCTTGGACCTGGACGGCGACATCCCTGCTCTGGTGGAGTTGGACCCCGACCGGGTACGCCAGATCCTGCTCAACCTGGTCGGCAACGCCATGAAGTTCACGCGGCAGGGCCACGTGCGCTTGGTCCTCTCTGCTGCCAATGGCCGGCTGCGCGTTGTGGTGGAGGACACCGGTCCCGGCATCCCAGTGCAGGATCGGGCGCGCATCTTTGAGCCCTTTCGACAGGTGGAAGAGGGCTTCTCACGCAGCCACGGGGGCTCGGGTCTGGGACTGGCCATCTCTCGTGGGCTGAGCGAGGCGATGGGCGGATCCTTGGCCTTGGAGGCACCGGAGGTGGGCTGCCGTTTTGTCCTGGATCTGCCGGCTTTGGTGGGCCAGAAGGCTGCGCCCGTCAAGGCGCCCGAGCTGGCCGAGGGCTTGCGGGTGCTCTTGGTCGAGGACAATCCGGTCAACCGCATGATTGCCAGCACCATGCTCAAGCGCATGGGGGCTCAGGTGCGCGTCGCGGAGAACGGCGCGATGGCCCTTCAGGTGCTCGCCGAGCACACCGTCGACATTCGGACGGAAGACCTAGAGTCGGCCTTGCGCCGTTTTGCTCCAAGGCCTGCGCTCAGGGCTTCAAGACCAGCGTGAACTCGGCTGCACGCTCCACGTCTGCATCGGTATACCAGAGGGGCACACTGCCGCCAGTCTTCCAGGTTCGAAGCTGATCCTGGTAGTTTCTGGAGCCCGGGTGCCCGGACTGCCCAGGGGGCATGATCACCGTTGCTTGGCTTGGGTCGTTCAGGGGCGTGATCACGCGGATGCTGGGGATCCAGGTGGTCTCGTAGCTACGGGCCCAGTTGAACGCGCCCACGTTGACCGTGTTGCCGGAGCCGCCGTAGTCCAGCTCACCGGCGTCCAAGACCTTCACGCCGAAGGGGTGCACGAAGCGCACCTTGTGGGCGGTACCCCAGCTCCAGGTTGTGGTGTCCTCGCCGTAGACAAGCTTGAGGTTGTCGTGGGCACGGAGCATGGCGGTGCGCGTGGCGCTGTTGGGGTCGGCCACCAAGTTGGATAGTCCACCGGGCGTGTCCAGCAAGCTGCGCCCAGGCGAGGACAGACGCAAGACCAGATCGATCTGCGCAGCGTCCAGGCCCGTCTCTTCCAGGGCCAGGATCACCAGCTGCTTCTGCAGCTCGGCGTAGACCAGGGGCGCGATGCTGCGCTCGGGAGTCTCAAAGTCCCAGCCCGTCAACGCCTCCAGCACCCACTGTGCGCCCACGGATTTGGGCTCCAGGCCCTCCAGCAGGGGGCCCATCGTGGCTTGGGCGTGGGTGTCCAAGGTGTCCATCTGCACGTCGGCGATGGTGGCCAAGCTGTGCTTGTTGGTTTCCCTCAGCAGGTCCTCGATGCGGTCCTGGCGCCAAGGCTTCATGTAGGCGGTGCCCAGGGTCTCAGGGGTATCGAAGTCCTCGAGCTCAGGGGGACGGGCATTGGCGCTGACCAGCATGTCGCTCTTGGGGTTGAGCACCTGGGGGTGCCTCTCCACCAGTCCGCTCCAGCCGTGGTACTCGGAGGAGCCCGGGTAGGGCACCCGGCCTGTGTGGGCCTCGCGGGTGGGGAGCTGTCCCACAGCCCGGTAGGCGATGTTCCCTGCGCTGTCGCCAAAGACCATGTTCAATGCGGTGATCGGCTGCTCGAGATCCTGAGCGAACAGGGTCTCCACGTCGGGTGCGAGGTTGACCGCGCGTAGGAGGTCCGGGCTGCCGTCGGGTTGTTCTAAGGCGGTCCAGCGCAGTGCCAGAATGTGGGTCCCGCTCAGCTCGGTCACCACGGGGCCCACCTCGGTCCACTGCATCTTGTGGGACTCGGAGAGACCCTCGGGCAGGGCCACCGTCTGCTCGCGCACCTGGAGGGTCTTGCGCTCGCCAGCCAAGATGTAGCCGTTGTCCCCGTCCCGCTCTAGCACCACGTAGTCCACGTAGTCGCCCATCAGGTTGGTCACGCCCCAAGCCATTGAGCCGTTGTGCCCGCTGACCACCCAGGGAAGCCCTGGCATGCTCGCCCCGGCCACGTGTAGATCGCCGCCTTGGCCCTCGTAGACGTACCAGGCGTTGGGCACCCGCACAGGCAGGTGGGGGTCGTTGGCCACAATGGGGGCCTCCCCCTTGGAGCGCTGTGCTCCGACCACCCAAGCGTTGCTGGCCTCGCCGTCGGCTCCCTTGGGACCCATCAGGTCCATAAAGCCCTGGAACTCGGAGGTGTAGCTCCCGGTCTCGGCCGCGCGCAGCTGCTCCCAATATGGGTCGGTGCGTGGGGTGGTCTCCAGGAGTCGGAACAGGGCGTCCACGTCGTCCCGGTCCAGCTTGTCTCGCAGCTCAAAGGCCGCCAACTCCTGCCACTGCCCCGAGCTCAGGCCCAGGCTTTGGAGGAAGGTCATGGCCATAGAATCCACGGGGGTCCAGGGCGCCCAGACGGGGGCCGACTCCAGCAGTCGGTACTCGATCGGTGGCGCCTTCGAGGTCTCTGCACCCGCGTTCACGCCTTGGGCGTAGGCGGCCAGCTGAAAGCGCGTGTCTGGGCTCATGTCCTTCAGGCTGGCCTTGGCCCGCTCCTGCAGCTGCAAGCCCTGCATAAAGGCGTCGAACTCGGCAAAGTCGGGACCCAGGATCTCCGCCATGCGGCCGTACGCCATGCGACGGACCATATCCATCTGCCACTGGCGGTCCTGGGCGTGAACAAAGCCCACGCTGTAGCTCAGGTCTGCCTCGCTGTTGGCGCGGATGTGGGGAATGCCCTTGGCATCGCGCATGATCGTGGTCTCCCCACCGATACCGGGAGCGGACACCTCTCCGTCCACCGTCGGCAGGGAGCGTCCTTGGGTCATCAGCGAGGTCACAGCACAGCCAGAGAGCAACAGCAGCAAGGACATGGATTTTTTCTCCTGAGCGCAAGGATATCCCGCGGGCTCACTTGGGCGAGCTTTGGCCGCTATGGGCGGTGTCAACCCTCCGCTTGTTGACCGTGCGAGGACACCATGGCCATGGCCGCGCTCTGGATGAAGGATTCCAGGGCCGCTAGGAAGGCCTGAATCTTGGGAGAGCTGCGGCGCACGGAGGGATAAAGAACATAAAAGCTTGCTTTTCGTCCGATAATCTTTGGAAGAACCACTTGGAGTTGTCCCAGAGTCAGGGGCACCGCCACCGCGCTCATGGGCAGCATCGCGATGCCCAGCCCTGCCAGAGTGCACTCGGCCAGGGTGTGTAGGTCGTCGGATGTCAGGACGGGGTTGACGGCAATCTCACTGCCGTCTCTGCAGGGCCAGAGGTGGGCGTGGCGGGGATCGCTGGCCACACTGAGCAGCTCGTGCTCGTCTAGGGCCTGTAGGTCTTCGGGCACCCCTCGCCGCGTCAGATACGCCGGCGAGGCCACCGCGATGCGGTCCGAGGGGCCTAAGCTCACCGCTACCCAGTCCAGATCCGTGAGCGGCCCCTCAGCCAGGACCACATCCGCGACATCCAGGCTGTCCAGCAGAGGATGGGGACTGCTCACCAAGCGCAGCGAAACGGCTGGGCAGCTGCTACGCAGGGCGGACATAAAGCCTGCGGCGAACTCTCTTCCCAGCCCCGTCTGGGTGGCGATAACCAACGTGCCGCGGGGTACCTTGTCCACTTGCTGCACCTCCTCCCCCAAGCGCTTGGCTTGGGCCAGAAGAGGAGCACCACGGGCTTGAAGCAAGCGGCCAGCTTCTGTCAGGCGCAAGGTCCGTGTGCTGCGCTCGAACAGGGCTGTGCCCAAGGCGCGCTCGTATCGGGTCAGGCGACGGCTCAGAGTTGCCCGAGGCACGCCAAGTCGTCGGGAAAGCTCCGTAAAGGAGCCAGCGTCTGCCAGCTCTAGGAAGAGGCTCAGCTCAGGAAGTACATCCACTTGGGTCCATTGGGGCGTTTAGTGCACGAATGGTGTGCACCTTTAGGGCTTCCAATCGTCCGGTATGGCGATGATCTTGTCAACGTCCCTTAGGTTTTGGAGTCTTGATGTCCCTCGCAATGCGTCGCACCACCAACAGTCTGTACGCGCCCGTTCCGGAACGCGAGAGCGCCGATGATCTGTTCTTGTCCTACCTAGCATTTTTGGATCAGCGCAACGGCGGGGTGGAGGGTACCGACACCTTTCAGACTCGAGACGCAACCATGGAGGAGATGGCCCAGTGGGAAGGGGAGTACAGCGGCAAGCTGGATGTGGAGCGCTTCAACAGGCTCTACACCAAGTTTGATGCTTCCGCGGACATCAGCGAGGACGAGCTGGCCCTGCTGGCTTTTGCCAAGGTCAACGCTGGCGAGGCCTATGGCGTAGAGGTGACCACCAAGGCGCGGGCCCATCTCATGTCGCGCCCGGAGCCCATCTTTCGGGTCGAGCGGATCTTGGGGCAGGAAGAGAACTACCACACCAAAATCCTGATCGGTGCTGCCCAGCACTTCGAGGGTTTGGAGGTCAAAGGCGCATGGTCTCCCCCCATGCCGCTGCGCGTGCTGATCTTCTGCTTGGCCAAGTTCCCCCCCAGCTTGTTTCACCCGGTGCTCTTGGCAGCGGAGATCGGAGGGGTCTACACCTTCAACTGGATGCTGCAGCGCCTCTCAACGCTGTACCCCAACGATCCCATGATCCGGGAGAGTCTGGAGCGACGTCTGATCGAGATCCTGATCGATGAGGTCGGCCACATCGCCTACAACCGGCTGGCCGTCGGTCCTAAGGGCCTGAAGTTTGCCAAGGTCATGGCCGCTCAGATGCTCGAGGGCAACGCCATCAACACCCCTGAGATCCCGGCTCTGGGCATGGACTTGAACGCGCGGCGCCAGATCGAGAACTTCGACTTTGCCGATCTCCCTGAGGAGGTGCGGCGCAAGGCGTGGTTCGTGTGATACATGCCTGCCCATGTCTGAGACTCCTCCACTCTGCGTCGTCGCTGCCCAGATCGAACGAGATGGGCGCTTCCTGATCACCCAACGCCGTCCGGGCGCCGTTTTGCCGCTTCTCTGGGAGTTTCCCGGGGGTAAGCTGGAGCAGGGTGAGACCAAGGTCGAGTGCCTGACCAGGGAGCTGGAGCACCGAATCGGCGTGCGCGTTCAGGACGTGGTCAAGAGCATGGAAGTGCTGCACCCCTACAGCGGCTACACGCTGCGTTTGGTGGTCTACAGCTGCACGCTGTCGGCGGATCAAGAGCCACAGGCGCTCAACTGCCACGCGGTCAAGTGGGTGCTGCCCGAGGAGCTGGGGGAGCACGAGTTTCCAGGGGCGGATCAGGAGAGCGTGGACCAGCTCTTGGGGCTGTAGTCTCCTTGCTTAGCCTTCAGGCCGACGCCGCATAAGCAGCGGCAAGAGCAGTAGGACGCCTGCAAACGACGCGCCTGCACCACAGCCACCAGAGAGAAGCATCGGCCGAACAGGCACGCCGGTGTCCTGTGGGCCAGTATCCGCGGTGTCGCCGCTATCGGCGGTGTCGCCGCTATCGGCGGTGTCGCCGGTGTCGCCTGTGTCGCCTGTGTCGCCTGTGTCTCCTGTGTCTCCGGTGTCTGGTTCGTCTACGCCGTCAACTTGGTCCTCCCAAGCCTCTCGCTGGGGTCCGCCGTAGGCGCCGATGTCCGAGCGGGAGGCGCCAAAGAGTCCGTCGCGGATGCTGGGGTCGCCAGCATCCAAGAGGGGAGAGTCTGCGGCTGGGTAGGGATTCGTGTTGCAGTCGTCTACGTCAAAGCCGCTGTAGAACATGGCTGGTTCGTAGAGATTGGCCTCGTCCGGCTCCAAATACCCCAGCAAATCGCTACCCAGGTCCTCGAAGAGGTTGTAGCTGACCTGTTGAGAGAAGGGTTTGTACCCAGCGACACCGTTGCCGCGCACGATGGCGTTGTTGATCAACGTGATCTTGGCAGGCTCGTACTCTATGGTCCCCCCAACCAGCACGGGCACGTCTAAGAAGGTGTTGTTCGTGTAGGTGTGCTGACCGCTGCCTGTGCTCAACCCTTGCAAGCCGATCTCGCCACGAAACACGCTGTTGCTGACCGTCACGTCCCCGTCCGTGACGATGTGGCCGGTGATGCTGGACCAGAATTCGCACACGCGGCTTCGTCGAATGGTGACATCCGCTGTGCGGGCGTTGACCAGGCTGCCTTGGCTGCTGGCGTAGGTCGCATCGATCCGCACCCCGTCCAGGGTCACAGCGGTGGCGTTTCGGTCGGCCCAGACTAGCCCCCCGTATAGGCTTGCGTTCAGATCTTCATAGGTTCCTCCTATGAGATCCAAGGGCCCGTTGCTCAGATAGAACGCGCCGCCCTTGCTGCCTGAGATGGTGGCCATCTTCACGTTGGTCCAGGTGTTGGAGGCGCCGCTCAGGTACACCGCCGTGTCTCCGATGCTGTCAAACTGAGTGCCGTTTACGTCGGTGTCCACCAGACTGGCTGCATGAATAGCTGAACCAGGCAAACCGGCGGCCTGGTAGCCCTCAAAGCGGCCGCCTGTGATCGTGAGCAGCTGGCGATTGACCTGGCCGATGATGTATACGCCGCCACCCTTGCCCTGAGAGCCAGCGGTCAGCTCCACTTCGTTCAAGGTAAAGCCGCCCACGTGGCCTTTGGACGACTCTTTCAGGATGATGGCCCAGGCGGCTATGCCCCAAGAGCTCGGGTCTCCCTGGTAGTCGACCGAGACGCTGCTCTGGTTGAGCTCCAGGGAGCCGTCAGTCACGCAGATCCCACCCTGAGTGCTATCTGAGAGCAGCACCCTGACGTCTAGGCCGGTGCCTTTGAGCGCACTGTTCTCCAGAACCTGCAAGGCGCAGAAGGGTCCGTCCGTGTCGGTGCTGCCGCCCTCGTAGTTCGAGACCCTTTCGGGTACGCCGGTGAAGCTCAGGTTCTCCAAGGTCACCGTCGCGCCCTGGACCACCCGAATTCCCGGCGCGTCTCGCAGGGTGGAGTCGTCGCTCTTTAGGGTGAGATCCCTGCCAATCTCTATTCCCCCACCAGAGTCTTCGACCCCCGGGGCGTAGCCCTTTTGAAGTTCGAGCACCAAAGGGCTCTCGGTGATGTTCTTCGCAATGGCCTCGCCGATGGACGGGTAGTCGCCCTCTGGGCCGATTCCAAAGGTGACTGCAGAAGCCGACGTGACCCAAATCAAGAACATGCCAGTAGCTTACCCCTGTTCTTCCTGTTCGGCCCACTTGCGACGCTTTCGGTTCAAGCCCAGCAGGGGGAGCGCCAGTAAGAAAGCGGCCAGGTTCTTGCTCCCTGCGCAGCCGCCCATCAGGGTAAGATCTGAGGAATCGGCTGCGTTCCAGCTCGCCTCGGAGTCTTCTGCGCCAGGGCCACCAAATGCGCCGATGTCTGAGCGCGTGCCGTTGGGGTCGGCGATCTCTGGATCTCCTGCGTCGATAAGCGCACTGCCGTCTGCTGGGAGGGGGTCGACCGCGCAGTTCGTGGGGTCGTCCAAGAAGACGGCAGAAAAACCAGGGTCGGTGTTGAGCAGGTTGCCCTCGCCGGCCGGAAAGCCCAGGCCAAAGTCGGTATCGATGTTGTCGTAGAAGAGGTTGTACGAGAACTTCAGATCGATG
>JBLHMA010000009.1:0-35473 GCA_047621545.1 Cognaticolwellia sp.
GGCGATGCTCTTCACACCGGCTGCGGTCAGCTGTTCGTTCAGGCGTAGGACGTGGGCGTCGTTGGCTGCCTGGTCGCCCTTGAGTTCGGCGGTGTCCTTGAGAGCTTGCAGAGCGATTCGCCAGTCCTTCTCAGAGGTCATGCCGGTGAGAACCATCCCGCCCGCACCGCGTCCTCGCAGGTACTTGGAGACCACCGTGAGGTGCTCGGTCCCGCTACGACTCATGCGCACGCGCTGATCGTTGAGGTGAACCGTTTGGTCCTCGCACAACATCAAAACTTCCCCGATCTGGTCCGTCATGGAGTTGGTGGTCTCCACGGCGCTGGCCAGGACACCGGAAAGCGCCTCGTTGTGCAGGTCATGCAAGCGGGCGGTTCGCAGGACCTGGCCCAAGCGTTGGATCAAGCGTGCCCCGTGGGCCTTTATCAGCTCCTGTTCTTCCTCTTCGGGGAGCTCGATTCGCTCACTCATGCTGTTCTCCCAGTGCTGTCACTTGCGTCAAGCAGGGAGCTGAGCTCGGGCCAGTGGCGCAGAGCCTTGTCGATGGACGGACCTGCCTGGGCCGCACGGGACGCCTTGAGGCCTTGTGCGCAGGCTGCTCGGACGAACAGATCGTTTGTGGTCTCGGTGCGCTCTTCCAAAAGCATGTGGCCCAGCTCGGTCTGGGCGCCCACCCTCCCGGCTACAGCGTAGGCGGTGCACCAAGCCCGCATTTCATCAGCCTCCAGGGATCGAAGTGCCTCGAGCTTGCAGCCTTGCTCCAGCAGGGGAAGCAGCTTGCGGGACCCTATGATTGCCGCGTGTCGAAGTGCTTCGATGCGGGGGCCCGGCAAATCGTCGACCAAGCTCTCCACCAGGTGGTCTACCAAGCGCTCGGAGCGCTCGCCGCGTAGGCAACGCAAGCTGGCCTCGCGGGTGCGAGGGTCTTCGTCCTTGAGCAGGCGCCAGGCCTGCTGCTGGCCCCGGCCAGCGCCTTCCCGCCACAGGCTCAGCAGGGGGAGGATGGCTTCTGGACCCGAGAGCTGCGCCAAGTGTTCGGCTTGTTCGTTCAGGTCGATCTGTTTGCGCAGGCGCAGCACGTCGGCGACGACCACTTGGTGAGCCAGATGCTTGAGCAGGAGCATGAAACCCTGGATCCTCTCCACGTGGTTCTTGTGCACGAGCCCGAGCAGGGTGAACAACCCAGGAGCGCTCTGGGCGGGCTCACCCAGCTTGGAGTAAGCGTCTGCCAAGCGCTCGCCGTACTCGCCGAGCAAGGCCCCGTAGCCGAGCTGGAATGCTTTCGAGCTGAGCACGCCGGGAAAGTCGTCCTTGGCGAAACTGAGCAGCCGCCGATTCAAAGCCGCGGCGTCTTGTGGGCGGGCTTCCTCGACCAGCTCTACGGCGCAGCGGGCGCTCAATCGACCCAGCTCGCCTTGGCCGTGTCCTTCTCGGGCGCTGCGGACTAGGTCGAAGAGGATCCAAGCCGCCTGGTCCAGGTCCACGTCCTGGTCCCCGATGACCTGATCTACTTCGGCTTGGAGAGCTCGCTTCTGCTTGGCCGGGACATCAAACAGCCCCTGGTGGGCGTCCATGTGCTCCTCGGTCTTAAAGTCGAGTTGGCGACGAAAGCGCAGATATAGAGCAGCTTCATCCTGTTTCATTCGGAATTGACGCGCCGCCTCCATAGTGTCCTTGAGCAGGACATCCCAGTCCAGGTCGCCCACATGGACCGAGTCGCCGATCAAGCGGGAGCGCTCGAGCCCGAGTTTTCGTCCCAGAGCGAGGTCCTCCCGCAGCGCAGCCTCTCCGGATTCACCCAGAACCTCTTGGAAGCGCTCTACAGCCAGAAGGTCCACTTGGCGGAAGTCGGCCCGCCAAAGGGCCGAGATCAGGTCTTCGTCGGCGTCCTCCCGACGCTCCCAAGGGTAGACTAGGAGCTTGGCAAGCTTGAAGAGCTCGGCGCGCTCGGTTCCGCGGGTAAAACCAATTCGGCGCAGGCCCTCTTCGTAGAGCAGCAGGGCCAACTCTCGGGCAGGCTCTCCGCGTGCCAGCAGCTCTCCGTGGTGGAAGAAGCCCTTGGGGCTCAGTTCGACGTCAAAGCTCTCGTCGGGGCTGGCGAGCTGAACGCTGTCCCCAAAGCCCACCAGGAAGCGCTCCGCAAAGCGGTGTCCGGGGCCATATAGACGTGTCGTTCCCCGGTAGCGCACTAGGTTTTGGACGGTGTCCTTGATGTGCCTCAGGTGAGGGCTGGGCGCGCGCTCGGTCATAGAAGGGACTCTATCAGGGGGGCCGCGCCCATCCGAGAGCCTCAGCGGGCGGAGACGGACGTCTCTCGTTCGACAAAGAAGCCAATAGGCGCCGACTCGGGCGAGATGCGTTCGTTCTAAGCGAAGCCCGCTCGTCGGCGCCGGAGGCGCGACAGAGACTGCAATGGGGGATCCGCGCCTCCCAAATGGGGCCCAGCTAGGTGCACCTTCCAACGCGTGCCTTGCTCCACACCACAGAGAGCGCCCAGGTCCTGGGCGGGCTGTAGTGTTCCGGTGAGCAAGGGCAAGCGTGTCTCCAATCCGGCGGAGGATCGATCCGTAGTCTTTACACGTCAAGATCTGACGAGCGCTTCTGAGCCGGGGGGCTCTGGAGATCCCCGCTCCCTGCGGATCCCTGGGTGGACGATCTGGCTCGACGATCGAGACGGCCTTCTGGGGGGATCGCCGGGGCGGGTTAGGAGAGAGCATCGGAGCCCCCATGTTCGTGCAGCTGAAAGAGACCCTCCAGGCCGGTGGACGCATCGACCGGGCTCAAGCCGAGTGGTTGTTCACCGCCTGTCCCGACGCAGAGCTGCGCGAGCTGGCTCAGATCGTACGCGGCCGGTACCACGCGCCCACTGCGGCGAGCTGGCTGAAGATGGCCATCGTGAACTACACGAACGTCTGTGTGGCCCGCTGCGACTACTGCGCGTTCTACCGGTTTCCGGGTCAGCCGGACACCTACACCCTGAGCTTTGAGCAGGTCCGCGCCAAGATCGATGCTCTGGTGGCCTTGGGTGGGGACATGGTGGGCTTCAACGGCGGCTTCCACCCCGACCTAACTCTCGAGCACTACACGGCGCTCTTTGAGAAGTGCCGGGCCACCTTCCCGGAGTTGGCCTTCTACGAGATGACTATTGCCGAGTTCATGTTCGTCGCCAAGCGCGGGAAGTGGTCCTACGACGCGGCCGCCAAAGCCTTCGCGGACTCGGGTACCCGTTGGATCACGGGGGGCGGCGCTGAAGTGCTGGACGACGCATTCCGCCTGCGCCACAGCCCGGGCAAGTACAAGGTCGAGGACTACTACGACGCCCAGCGCGCTGTGCTCAACGCCGGCATGGGAAGCACTGCAACCATGGTGATTGGCTTTGATGAGAGCCTGGAGGAGCGCCTGAATCACCTCGAGCGCCTGCGTCGGTTCCAGGACGACGAAGACGGCCGCCTGACCAGCTTCTTGTGCTGGACCTACAAGCCCTACGAGACCGAGCTGGGCGGCGCCGAGGTGCCCCTAAACGAATACCTGCGCTGGATGGCCACGTGCCGCATCTACGTGGACAACATCAAGCATCTGCGCACCAGCGTGCTGACCCGCAACAACGACGCGATGATGGGCTTGTTCTATGGGGCGGACGACTTTGACCTGCCTACGGAGGACGAGGTCACCCAGAGCGCCGGCGCGACCATCTCCCACGACTTTGAGGGTGTGCTGAACAGCGCAAGGGCGCTGGGCTTTGACCCCCAGCACCGCTCTCCCTTCTCCGTCTGGACCGATGCTCAGTAGGTGCCGATAAAGCCTGCGCCCAGGGCGGCGTTGTAGCGGGGGTCGGCGTCGTACTGGTCTACGGGGCCGGCCACCTGCACGCAGTCGCCGACTGCCAAGGCGTCGCTCGTGCTCGCCCGGAGAGTGGTTGTGTTGCCGCCGTACGCGTAGTCGAAGCACTCAAAGCCGCTGCTACAGTCGCCCTGCTCGGCGGTGAGCTCGCCCCAGGCCCACACGACCGTGGACAAATCCGTGATGTCTACGCGGGCTGTGGTGCCGTCGATGAAGGCCACCTTGGAGCCGGATACGGCGATGATCTCGCTCACTTCGGTGATCTCGGGCAGGCCGTAGTAGTTGTAGATCGTGGTCACGGTCATGCTGACCTGGTCTCCAGCGACCAGACCGTAGTCGCCGAGACCGAAGGTGCGGAAGCCGCCGTTTTTGTCCTGAATCCAAAAATCGCCGTTGGAGGCGACCGCTGACACGACCGCGTCGGTGATGGCGATGCTGACTGTTGCACTCTCGTTGGTGGACGGCGTGTTGCTGATCAGTCGACCGATTCCCGCGTTGTTGCTCGGCGTGCCAAAGGTCACATCGGACTTGTCCAGGCTGCCGTAGGTGATCTGGCTGGCCGTCGGCTCACAGGGGTCCGCGTCCGCGTCGCTGTCGGCATCGGAGTCCGCGTCGCTGTCGGCATCGGAGTCCGCGTCGCTGTCGGCATCGGAATCTGCGTCGCTGTCCGCGTCCGAGTCGGTGTCCGAGTCGGAGTCCGTATCGGTGTCCGCGTCGCCGAGGATGAGGAAGGTGTCTTGGACCTCGGCGTCGTCTCCAATGCCGCAGCCCAGCGCCAAGAGTACAAAGCCAACGCCTACAAAATGAACCGAGCGCATGGATCCTCCAACCTTTCTTGGCAGATACCCCAACAGCAGGGCTTGCGCACGGGCCCAACTTCGCGCATCGTCCTGGCCATGTTTCTATTCATGCTCGCCTGCAAGGCCCCAGATCCGGCCCCCGTGGAGGTGGAGGAGCTCTCCAGCTTCTTCTTGAACCACTACGACGACGAGGACCCAGCAGCCCTCTCCGAGGGGGCCGCCAACCTAGGGGCTTGGTACGACGACAACGTCGGCAGCGGCGATCTTGGGGGCCAGCTCGAGGATCTGAGCCTGGAGGATGTCACCGGTCTGGGCATGCCCGCCGACACGGACATTGACTTGATGGTTGGGGTCTTTCATCTCACGCCTCAGACCTGCACCAACGACCAGATCGCGGGGATTTTCCTGTATCCCAACCAAGAGGAGCTCTTCCCGGACTCCTACGTTGCCTATGGGCGGGACTACAAGACGGACACCGACTGCTTCCGCCCTGGGGACTGCGATGCGGCTGCATGGGACATCCACATCACCACGGCCCTGGCTTTGGGTACGGAGATGACCTACACCCTGGACTCTGGACTGATTCGTGTGCGCCCGGACGCAGAGGGCGAGACCTTTTCGGAGCCTTTCTTGATGTCTAGGACAGTCCTGTTCGAGCCCGCCACGGTGGATGGCCAAGGCTACTTTGACCAGAGCTACCAGATCGAGGTCTTTCTCCCGCGCGAGAGCGACGTCTTGCACTTTTACGCCCTGTGGAACGCGGGTGGACTGCAAGGTCTGGATCCAGACGCGCCCTTTTGGAAGGACCAGTACCTCGACTCCATCATCGAGTGGGACGAGAACATTGACGCGCTCTGTGGAGAGCCGGAGAAGTGGGGGGGCTGACCAGGACGGGGCAAGCTCCTTCAAGGAAATCTGGCCTCGGGTGTTAGCCCGCGGTGCTCTGGCGCGTCTCAGGTCCACCAACCGGAGAATCCATGTCCCTTCTGTTTCTTTCTGCCCTGACGGCCTGCACCGATCTGGCGTCCCGTGCCGTGTATCTGACGGGTCCCGAGGCATTCGTGTGGGAGGACAGCGAGTTCACCATCCAGGGCAAGCGAAAGATGCTGGGCTTCACCAGCCTCTCTGAAGGCGAGTTCAGCTTGTGGGTGCGTGGCTTTCCACCCAGCACGGAGCTGGCGGTAGGAGAAGCCAAGGCGCAGACCGATGAGAGTGGCTACGCCTCGGTCGATACCCAGGTGGGCCCAATGTATGGCCGTCTTGTGGTCAGCGACGACTGGAACACCAGTGAACTGGAGGGCCTGACCTTTAGCGTCACCCCACCGGGCGGGCAGGCCATCCAGGTCCCGCTTCCAGCCGTCACGGTCTATTTCCCCGGTGAAACGCTGCGCGAGAGCATCGTCAAGGGCCCGGTGCTCTACGAAGGCGAGACCGAAGGAGATGCGGCGATCACCAGCGCGTACCTGTACAACGGCTATGACGATATGGTCTTTGGAAACGCAAAAACCTTCGCCGACTTTGACGGCGTCGCGGTCATCACGCGCACCACCCTCAAGGAGGTGGTCTGCGATGGTTACGAAGACGAGCAGGGCAACCCTGCCACCAGCGTCATCCTGGAAGTTCAGGACGCTCGGGTCGATCTCTACGGGCGCCGCAGCGGTAAGATCGTCGCCACGCAGACCTTCCCTCCGGGTGAGGAGAGCTGCCCAGAGAGCGTCTTCTCGTTCAGCGAGGGCCAGCAAAAGCGTTCGACCTCCATACCCAAAGAGGAGGTCAGCGCGTGGGTTCAGGCCCAGCTCTCCCTGGAGTGAGCGAGCGCTCGTCTGATGAACTCAGCGCTTGGACCCCATGCAGCACAAAGGTGCCCGAGCCGGTGAGTTCTGCGCCGGGAGGAATGGAGAGGTGCCACCAGCTGCCCTGTTCCAGAGGCTGGAGCTGACCGTCGATCTCCAGAGCGGCGCTGCCATGCAGCCACATGCTGACCTCGTTCTCGGAGAGGGTCTGTGGGATGCCACTCAGGGTCAGGGTTTCGTGCTCCGGCAACTCCGTCCAGGTGCCGAGATCTCGCTGCACGACCTGCTCTGGGATGCCGTAGACCCTTGTGTCCCCAGCGTCGATGAGCGGCTCCAGGCTGTCCAAGAGCGACCACATGGGCTCCAGCAGCAGGTCGTCTCGTTGGCCGTCTCGCTTGCCCAGATGGGCGGGATCCACGGGCACGCCGGGGTGGGCCACGATGTAGCGAAAGCCCTGGTGGTACAGGTCTTGCCAGTCTTGAGGCGCGATCTGCAGAGGGTCGGTTCTCCTAGGGCGGCCCAGGACCTGTTCCAACCAAGCGTGCTCGCCGATGTAGCTGCGGAATCGCCACAGATCCGTACGCCGAATAAGCTGGTTGCAGTTCAGCAATGGCTTGCCGTGGGTGAGCTGGGCGAACTGCTGTCGGGCGACCAAGGTGGAGAGCGGCTGGTGGTGCAGGGGCAACTCAATGACCGCGCCTGGGGGCAGCTCCGCGAGCTCCATGTAGGCACTCGAGACCGCAGTCGAGGCCAAGCTGCGCCGACTCTCCCCTTGAGCTGGGGCTGCTCGCCAATGAGGCTGTGTGCAGGCCAACAGGGCCAAGACGGGCGCCAACATCCAGGACTTGGGCCGACGTCCGAGGCCCGTGGCCGCCAGCGCACTCAGGCAAAGCACCGCCACCAAACCCAAGCGATAGGGCCGGTAGACCTTGGAGAAAAAGGGCAGCTCGTTGTAGAGCGCCAGATAGGGCAGGGGCCAGGTCTGGGACCACTGGGCCATGGGAAGGTCTGCGTTCCACCTGGGATACGGTCCCAGGGTCAGTATGCAAAAGGCCAAGGCCAAGAGAGCCCAGGGGCGGCCTCGTTTCCCCGCGGCCCACAGCCCCCAGATCCCCATTGCCACCGCCAAGAGTCCAGGCGTTGACTCCAATGGATTGCTGGGAAACCCAAGCTCGGACCAGCTCTTCAGGGTGGTGCTGTTCACCAAGACCTGCACGCTGTCGGCCAACAGCAGGGCGGGCTCGTCTAGCTCCATGAGCGGCCGGGTTCCATCGCTTACCGCCTGGGCATCCTGAGCGGCTTGGACAGTGAGCACCTGGGAGTCCAAAGGAGGCCGGCTGGGGGTCTCTTGCCGGGCCTTGAGGATCAGCGGGCTGAGCAGCGCCATGGCCAGTGCGCAGGCCCCCGCCATCCAGCCCAAGCCAGACCAGCGTGTCTGCCCGCCCTGAGTGACCCGCCAGCTCCCCAGACCCACCAGAAGGAGTGCAGAGAAAGCCAAGTAGTACCAGTTTAGTGGTCCAGCCAGCAGCAGCGCCGCACACAGCCAAGCCGCGCGCTGCCAGGTGGGTTTGTCTAAGAGACGCAGGGCCGCCAGGAGCACCAACGGCAGCGTGAATGCTGCGACAAGCTCCAAGCAGCCAGCGCCCATCTCCCCGTAGAGCATCGGGCAGAAGGCAAAGAGGGAACCCGCTACCAGCCCACCCCAGTGACCGCCGCTCAGGTGGCGTCCCAATGCGTGCCCGGCCAGCCCGCTTCCCGCCAACGAGGCCAGTATGAGCAGGTTGTAGGTGGTGGTCACGCTCAGTCCCATGGCGATGAGCGGCAGACCCAGGAGCTGCACGCCCACGTGGCCGAAGGACCACATCTCGTAGCCGATGGGGAAGAGGATCTCCGTGGTCAGGCCCATGCCACCGCCCTGGCCGAGGTGCCCCATCAGCCAGAGGGTGGTCCAGGCATCAAAGCGGTCTCCCCAGACGGCATCGTTCAGGTGCGCGGGCAGGGGCCAGGCAAACACCGCCGCCATGCAGAGATACGCGGCGGCAGCCAGGAGCCACGGCCCCCACAGCTCGAAGCGGGTTTGGTTCTCCGCCGGCTGGTTCGCTGCTGGTTGCTTCACTGCCGGTTGCTTCACAGAGGGTCGGCGGGCGTCATGGCTTGGCATGCGGCCTGGGTGCCTGGGTGCGTCAAGAGGAGCGCCAGCATGATCTCGTGATCGCTTTGACTCAAGGTCGAGGTCGGGTCTCCATTCTCCAGTTCAAAGAGCGCGGAGATGCTGGGGTCTTTGGAAGGGGTGCTGCGGCGCAGGGTGGAGAAGTCGCCGTCCGTCCAGGGCTCGGGCAGCGCAGGTGGGGTGCTGCGGGTGCCGGAGTCCAGGTCCCGCAGCAAGAACAGGGCGCTTCCCATGTCACTCTGCTGCGCTGCGTTCAGAACCGGCCAGAGCGTCTGGGCCAAGGCCAGGGTGGCCCGGACTGTGTCGCTGCGAAGCGCCAGTGGATCGGGCAGCTCCAGGGCGTTCAGGGCCTGGGCATGTGAGCGTGCCGCATCTGGGCTCAGGGGTCCCGCGAGCAGCTGCTGCTCCAAGGACTGTAGGAGTGGGCCCAGGGCCGCTTGCCGCTTGGCTTCAAGACCCTGAAGCTGTGCATCGTGGCTGCTCCACAGGGCTTGGGCCTGAGCGCACTTGTCGCAGAGGACTCGGATCTGAGGGGGCTCCAGGGCCATCTCCGTCATCCAGAGCAGGCTGCGCGCAGTGTTGGCCTGGGGACCCAGCGCGTAGAGGCTGCGGGCCAAGCTGCTCTGAGCTGGCGAGTGCTCCGCTGTGGGAGTGGGCTGCACGGGTCCCAGCGGCAGAGTCTCAGGGGCTGGGGTGGCGCAGGCCAGCAGGAGCAGGAGCATGGTCCATCTTCCCACGTGCGATGCTGGCGACATGTGGAGCCCCCTGCTGATTCTTGCTGCCGCCGTCTGGGCTGGACCCAGAGTGCTGGTTGAGGTGGACCTTGGGCCACTTGAACTCGCGCCTGTGGCCGAGGTGGCCTCGACGACGGAGCGGGTGGAACTCAGCTGTAGGGACGATGGGCAAGGGGCGGACGCACAAGCCAATGACGCGGTGCACACCTGTGCTGGGAGCGCGCCTGAGGGGGCTGCTCGCTTGACGGTGCGCTGGGGATCCGGCCAGCAGAGTCTGGAGCAAGCCATAGACGCGGATCTCGCTCTGCGTTTGGGACCGAGCGGTTTTGGCCCCCTTCAAGTGCGTCCCCCAAAGGCGCAGGAGCTGCGCACTCAAGGCCCTTCGTCCATGCCAGAACCCGGCCAAGGTCAGGGGTGGTGGGGGTTGTTCCTTGGGCTGCTCGCCGCTGGTGGCGTGGGATTTTGGCTCTGGCCCAAGGGGGTCCGCGGCGCTTCGTGGAGCGCGTCAAGCGTCCAACACCGCAGTGGGGATTTAGGCGAGCTCTTGGGCACCCTTCAGGCCCCTGTCTTGATCGCTGGCCAGGCCGAACTGAGCGCTCCCGAGCTGCCCGGTCCTGCGCTGTTCAGCGAGAGCCAGGATGTGGACCACCTGCTGGGGACGCTGCGGGACATGCGCCGTGCGCACCCCGCCTTGCCCCTGACTTTGCTGATCTTGGACCGCGAGAAGCTGACAGCCCCCGGTGAAATAGGGCTCTCTATGCAGGAGCGCCTGCAGCGCGACGCCCCACCGGGCACAACCCTTGTGATCTGGGAGCCCTGATGTGGATGGTTTTATTGGCGAGTGCCAACGCTCAAGTGTCGAATGAGGGGGCGTGGGGGACCAACCTCTGGCAGGGCGGAGCCGCGCCCAATGTCCTGATGATGGGCAACAGCTACACCTTCTCCTCGGGGGGCATCGACTCTCGGCTGCGGCCCATGCTGGAAGAGGGACTTGAGCAGGAACAGGTCGAGCTTCTGGCCTTGTCCGAGCCGGGCAAGACTCTGGCCGACCACTACGGCTGGGCCGCCTCGGATGACCACCCTTGGGCAGAGGCGCTGGATCAAGGCGGCTGGGACTTTCTGGTCGCCCAGGATCAGAGTCAGATCCCTGGATTTCCTCAGGACGAGGCCTACTTTCAAGCCAGCGCTGAGGGTGCGGTTGGCTTGGGCGAGTTGATGCAGGCCCAGGGCGGTGAGATCGTCTTCCTGATGACCTGGGGCCGACGGGACGGGGACAGCACAAACAGCGCCCGCTACCCGGACTTCACCACCATGCAGGCGCGCCTACAAGAGGGCTACCTGGCCTATGCGGAGCTTGCGGGCGGGACCGTGGCGCCCGTGGGTTCGGCTTGGGCCGTCATCCATGACGACCTGTTGGTTCAGGGGCTAGACCCCACCCAGGAGTCGGCCTTCACCGAGCTCTACTCTGGGGATGGCAGCCACCCATCGGCCGTGGGCTCCACTCTGGCCGCCGCCGTGATCTACGCCAGCCTGACGGGTCGCAGTCCCATGGGCTTGGTGCAGGGCTTTGAGCAGGTGGACGACGCCCAGCGGGAGCGCTTGCAAGACGCTGCCCATCGTGCCGTCTTTGGGGATGTCTTCGGCGAGATCCCCTTGCCCTTCGTGTGGGACCAGGACCAGGTCGAAGACGCCCAGGGTTTGGTGGACCACAGCAAAATGTGGGTGCAAGCCGAGCTCTGGGACTACAGCGGTCCCCTGGAGATCGGCGAGCACGCCATCGTCCAGATCAGCGGCGTGTTCTCCGGAGACGAGGTGCTCGGTTCGGGTGCGCTGGTTCTGGAGGGGGAGTGGCAGATCTCGGCTCTTCCCGCACAGGTCGCCGGCTCTCTGGAGGGGTCGGGCACCTTGCTCTTGGAGCAGACCCCTTCCCCTGGCCAGGTCATTGTCTCCGAGTTCAGATGCGGAGATCTCAGCGCCTTGGCTGTAGAGGGTCCAGATGGCCCCGTCAGCGTGGAGGTCGACGGCTGTGAGCTGCTTGCCGAAGGCGACAGCATCGACGGACCCAAGCCCGACGCGGAAGGATGTGGCTGCAGTGGCGGGACTGGGGCCGGGGGGCTGATCTGGTTGGGCGTGCTGGTCCTTGGGTGGCGGCGCCGAGTTTAGTTCTCCACCCGCATCGAACACCACTGGCCCGGCCGATCCCGAGCTTGGCCGTATCCATTGGGACACGCGATAGCGTTGCCTGAAAATGCCTGACCTTGGTCCGCAATGTCACAGTCCAGCTCCTGCTGCATGCACGCCTGGGCCACACCCACCCAGAAGCCCACCAGATCTGGGCGCGTGTTGGGGAGCTCGTTCAATGCACCTTGGGCTTGGGGGTCGGGCTTGCCAGAGACCCACCGGCGGCCGGCGTGGTTGATGCAGTCGTTGGCGAAGGGGCCGGCGTGCTCCGCGCAAGCGTTGGCGTGGGCAGCGAGGGTCGCCTTGGGGTGCGCATCCAACACCATCAGGGCACAGTCTTGGGCGGGGCCGCACTGTTCCAGTAGGCGCTCAGCGCTGATCTTGGGGCTGCGCAAGCGGGCGCTGACCCAGTCCAGGTGGCAAGCCCGCTCTTGGGCGCCAGCGCCCGCGCAGACCTGGGTGTCGGTCAGACCGTGTGCGCCGCGGGCCACGCAGTAAGAGAAGGTGTCTTCGTCTTGGCGGTAGGCGCCGCACTTGGGCAGGTGCTGCATGACGAGGTGCAGGCGCTCGGAGTCGATCACCGTGGGCGCAGTCAATGCGTCCGGGCTCCCCTCGTCCGTGCCCAATGACAAGCAGGCCATGAGGTGCAAGAGCATCATCGGTTCAAGTGGGCCGACTGGACCCGGCGGTGGCAGGCGCCCCGGTCTCGTCCCTGGAGCTGGTCGCAGAGGGGCAGAACCTGCTGGGGGTTCCACGCCTTGTTGTGGGCCTCAACCCAGCGCATCACGGCGGCACCGCGAACCACAGGGTCGGCGATTAGGGCGGCATCCAAGCTGGCTCGCTCGGGGCTGGGAAGGGCCTCCAGGCGTTTGCTCAGGCAGATGTCGCGGTCCAAACCGGCCCCCATGTCTTGGCAGGCGATCGGAGGCGGGGTTGTGTTGCAGGCGAGCCAGAGCAGGAGCATGCCCGGAGTCTACATCGCCAAGATCGTCTCCCCCTTGGGTTGCAGCACCTCGGCGGACTTGTTGCGCACCGAGCCGATGTCGGCGCCAAGAGGCTGCACCTCGATCTCGCCGGGGCCTGGACTGCGCAACAGGGCCTGCGGGTCCACGGTGTCGGGGTTCAGGTACGCGCCCCAGTCGCGTTGGGAGAGAACCACCGGACTGCGGTCGTGCCAACGAGAGAGGGAAGGGCTGGCGTTGACGGTGATCAGCGCCGCGCTGTCCCGACCCGGATCACTGGGTGGATCCCAGGGATTCCAGAAGCCGGCCATGGCCACCAGTCCGCCTCCTTTTGGGCGGAACCACCAGGCCTGTCGCTCAGGCTGGGGAGGCCGGGAGGCCGCGAAGAGCGTGGTCTGTGCCTGTGCCTGGGTTGGGGTCTCCAGGGTCCACTCGATCCAGCCGCTGGTGAGCACTAGGCAACGGCGCTGCTGGAAGGGGGAGGTCCAGTCTCTCCACGTCGCCAGTTTGTCCTGGCGCGCGTTGATCAAGGGTCGGCGCAGGGTTTGTTTGGGAGCCGTGCGCTGGCCCGAGGTCACCAAGCCCCAACGCATGCTGGTGAGCTCGGGTCCCTGGTCGCTCAGCCGCAGCACGGCGATGTCGTCCGTGGGGGCCAGGTTGTGGCTGCTCATCGTGCTGTCTCTGAGCCCCTCGGAGAAAATCTCGGGCGCCAGGGAGGAGACGAAGAAGTGCAGCTTGACGCGCTTGGTGATGAGCAAGGTGCGTGCGCACATGAAGGCCTCCGCCGCTATTGCACCAGGATGCCCTGGATTCGGTCAGCGGGATACACTGATTGGATGAGTACACCGCTGATCGACAGTCCTTTCTTGGTCCCCTCCGACGGCAGCTTTCGCCTCTCGGAGCGGTCCACCTCGCTGCCCAAGGACCACCCGGCGTCTAGCAAGCGCAAGCGGCAGCTCTCGGAGGCGAAGGAGGCGCTGGACGAACTCCAGCACCGCTTCTTTGCGGATGGGTCACAGGCCTTGCTTCTGGTTTTTCAGGCCATGGACGCCGCAGGCAAGGACAGCACGATTCGCCGGGTGCTCTCGGGCATCAACCCCGCAGGATTTCGGGTGCATGGCTTTGGGGCTCCCAGCAGCCTGGAGCGCTCCCACGACTTCCTCTGGCGCCTGAACACCCGCCTGCCCGAGCGCGGTCGCATCGGTGTGTTCAACCGCTCCCACTACGAGGAGGTTCTAGTCGTGCGGGTAAACCCGGGTTTTCTTGCCGGACAAGGGCTGGATCCCAGCGGCGATCTCGACGCTCTGTGGGCCCAGCGTTTCCAGGCCATTCGCAGCTGGGAAGCCCACCTAAACTCCTGCAAGACCACCGTTGTGAAGTTCTTCCTGAACGTCTCTCAGGAGGAGCAGCGCAAGCGGCTGTTAGCGCGGTTGGATGAGCCCTCCAAGAACTGGAAGTTCAACGGGTCGGACCTGGACACTCGGGCCAAGTGGGACGAGTACATGGACGCCTACCAGGATGCGCTCAATCTGACCTCGACCGCGGACTCTCCGTGGTTGTGCATTCCCGCAGACGACAAGAAGTCCATGCGCGTGGTGGTCGCTCAGCACCTAGTGAAGATCCTCACCGCCCTGGACCCCAAGTATCCGGTCATGCCCCCCAAGGAACGCGTCAAGATGGGCGAGTACCGGGCAATCCTGGAGGCGAAGAAATGAACCAGCCCAAGATCGCCGACCTGAGCGCCAAAGAGCTGTACGTCAACCGCGAGCTCTCCTTCTTGGAGTTCAATCGCCGGGTCAAGGCCCAGGCGCGAGACGAGCGCGTGCCCCTTCTAGAGCGCCTACGATTCCTGACCATCGTCAGCTCCAACCTGGATGAGTTCTTCGAAGTTCGGGTGGGCCTGCTCAAGCAGCGCATCGCCCTGGCGCTTCCCCATCAAGGGGCCGACTCCACGCCAGCCGCCGTGCTGCACCGTCGGATCCGCGAGACCGTTCGCAGCCTGGTGACCAACCAATACAAGCTGCTCAACGACACGGTTTTGCCGGCGTTGGAGAAGCACGGGGTGCGCCTGCTGCGGCGCAGCCGATGGACCGCCGCACAAAAGGCCTGGATTGCCAACTACTTTATCGAGCAGGCCTTGCCGGTGCTCACCCCTGTGGGCTTGGACCCAGCGCATCCCTTCCCAGTGGTGCAGAACAAGGGCCTAAACTTCCTGATCACACTCGAGGGCAACGACGCCTTTAATCGAGACTCAGGGGTGGCCATTCTTCAAGTTCCTCGTTGTCTTCCCAGGGTCATACGCCTGCCGGCGGAGCTCACCGAGGGCCAGGACTTTACTCTGATCTCCAGCGTGATCCACGCGAACATCAACGCGCTGTTCCCAGGGATGCAGGTCACGGGCTGCCACCAGTTTCGGTTGACCCGCGACTCGAACATGTGGGTGGACGAGGAGGAGATCGACGACCTGCTGGACGCTCTAAAGGGCGAGCTGCACGGTCGAAACTACGGGAGCTCCACCCGCTTGGAGGTGGCCGCCAGCACCCCCGACTACCTGATCGATTTCCTGCTCTCCCACCACGGGCTGGGGCCGGAGGATCTCTACGTGGTCGACGGGCCGGTGAACCTGCACCGCTTGGGCGCCTTGGTGAACCAAGCCCAGGTGGACGAACTCAAGCACCCGGCCTTTACCCCGGGACTCCCGCAGAACCTGGGTCCAAAGCAGGACTTGCTCGCTACCCTGCGCGCCCACGACGTGCTGCTCTACCACCCCTACCAGTCCTACAATCCTGTGGTGGACCTGCTCTGGCGCGCATCCACGGATCCCAAGGTCTTGGCCATCAAGATGACCTTGTACCGGGTCGGGGGCGGCTCACGCATCGTCGAGGCCCTGCTGCAGGCGGCGCGGGCCGGAAAGGACGTCACGGTCGTCGTAGAGCTCCGGGCCCGCTTTGACGAGGCGGAGAACATCAACCTGGCCACCCGCTTGGCCGAGGCTGGTGCCAACGTGGTGTACGGTGTCGTGGGTTTTAAGTGCCACGCCAAGACCATGCTGGTCGTGCGCCGCGAAGGGGGCAAGCTTCGCCGCTATGTGCACGTGGGCACCGGGAATTACCACATCAACAACGCGCGTTTGTACACGGACTACAGCCTGCTCAGCGCCAATCCGGAGTTGGGCGAAGACGTGCACCGGATCTTCATGGAGCTGACGGGATTGGGAGAAGTGCGCGAGATGAACCGGCTCCTGCACTCGCCCTTCACTCTGCGAGAGCAGCTCGTGAAGCTCATCGACGACGAGGCCAGAGCGGCCAAGGCCGGAAAGCCGGCTTGGATCCAGGCCAAGATGAACTCCCTGACCGAGTTCACGGTGATCAAGGCTCTGTACCGGGCCAGTCAGGCAGGGGTGAAGATCGACCTGGTCATTAGAGGCATCTGCTCGTTGCGACCTGGCATGCCGGGGGTCTCGGACAACATCCAGGTGCGCAGCATCGTAGGCCGCTTTCTAGAGCACGACCGGGTCTACGCCTTCCACGCGGGTGGCAAGGAGCTGGTGTACATCGCCAGCGCTGACTGGATGGATCGAAACCTGTGGCGTAGGGTGGAGATCGCCTGCCCGATTCGCTCTCCGGATCTAAAGGCTCGCATCCTGGAGAACCTGTCCCTGTTCTTGACGGACGATGCCTTGGCTTGGGTCATGGACCAGAACGGCGGATACTCCCGAGTGGATGACGTGGGGACCGTCTCCTCGCAGCAGACGCTGCTGCTGGCCAATCAGTCCGGCTCCGGTGCGCATACCTAAGGCTGCGTATGCAAGGGCCATTTTGGGTCTCAGCGCACGGAGAGCGGCAGGCCTACGGCGTCCTGGCGCTTGCTCTCGTGGAGCAGGCCGTCGCGGGTCATTGCCCGGTGGGTCAGGTAGTCGTTGGGGTAGCTCAGGGTCAGGCGCACGCCGCTGATTCCAAGGGTGGGCAGGGCCAGCTCCTTGGGGCTGCGGCGTCGGTGAACGCTCACCGCGATGCGTAGCAGGCGCATGCAGGCCAGGAGGCGTGGGTGATCCTCCCGGAGCTGCTTGACCTCGTCGGCGTTGAGCTTCCCGCGCTGGCTGCGCACCAGAAACGCGAGAGCGCGCTTGTCCTGGAGCGAGAAGCCGGGCATTTCCTTATTCTGGAGTACGTATGCGCCGTGTCGCTGGTATCCGGAGAAAGAGATGAAGCGGCCGACTTCGTGGAGTTGCGCGGCCCAGCTCAGCTGACTGCGTTGGCGGGGTCGCAAGTCCCAGGGCCCTTGAGCAGCGTCGAACAATGCCAGGGCAAAGTCCTGAACCCGGGCCGCTTGATCGCGATCTACCTGCAGTTGCTCCATGAGGTGCTCGACCGAGCCATCGCGAAGGTCGCCTGAGTATAGGCGGCCAACCAGGTCGCGGAGGAGGCCTTCTCGCATGGCGCTGGGGCTGGCCACCATGCTCTGAATGGGCAGCTCGGCGAACACGCAGGAGAGCACGGCCAAGCCGCCCGGCAAGACCTGTGCGCGTTCGTGACTCAAGCCTTTGAGCTTTAGGTTGCTCACTGAGCCGGCAGCGATGAACTCCTCACGCAGGCGCTTGAGGCCTTTGCGTGTGATGCCTTCGGGGCTCAGGTCGTTCTCCAGGAGAACGCGCTCGATGGCCTTGATGGTCCCCGAACTACCCAGGGTGTGATCCCAGCCCACGGCTCGAAACTCGCGGGAGACGCGTCCCAAGAGCTGGCCCCCGGTACTCATGGCCCGCACGAATGCTGCGCGGGTGATTTTGCCGTCGGGGAAGTACTTCTGGGAGAAGGTCACGCAGCCCATGTGCAGGCTGCGGCCCATTCCGGGGATAGAACCTGTGCCGGTGATGACTTCGGTCGATCCGCCGCCGATGTCTACAACCAAGCGCCGGTCCTGGGGAGGCGGGTCTACTGACTGGTCTACGCCCTGGTAGACCAAACGGGCCTCCTCCTGGCCCGAGACGATCTCGATTGGATGGCCCAGTGCTTCCTTGGCCCGCTCCAGAAAGGATTCGCCATTGAGTGCCCGTCTGAAGGTGTCGGTCCCCACTGCGCGGACATGCGTTTGGGGCAGTTCGGCGATGCGCTCACCAAAGCGGGCTAGGCACTCCAGGGCCCGCGCCGCTGCCTCGTCGGTGATGCGCTTGTCCTGAAGGCCGCCGGCGATTCGCACCCGCTCCTTCATGCGATCTAGGACGAGAAGTCGTGGACCGGGCTCAACCCGACCGACCACCATGTGGAAGCTGTTGGAGCCCAGGTCAACCGCAGCGACCGGTTCCCCTGTCGCCTTGGAACTCATGGCGTGCGGAGTCCCTTTGGGCGGACAACTTCTTCCAGTGTCCAACGTCCACTCAGCGCCCTTTTCCAGTCTCGGGCGTTGCTTGTCAGCAGGGCCGCGTTGCAGGTGGTCAGGCGCTCGCTCCTGCCACTCAGGTCAAACACCAGCTGTTCGAGACCGGGGTTGTGACCTAGCAGAAGCAGAGTGGTCACATCGTCGGCGTTCACCTGCAGCTCGCCGATGGCTTGTTGGGCAGAGGCCAAGTACAGACCAGGAATAAAATCCGCTGGCACATGTCCCAAGACATCGGCCATTCGGGCCCAGGTCTGACGGGTGCGCTCCGAGTTGGAGCTGAGGACCTGCTCGGGCACCCAGCCGATGTCCTGGAGGCTCTTGGCGACCAGGGGTGCGTCATTCTCGCCGCGCAGGTTTAGCGGGCGATCGTGATCGGACAGACCCGCGTCGCTGCGAGAAGACTTGGCATGTCGGAGGATGATCAGGCGCACACGTCTCTCTATCCAAGCGGGCTTGGGCTGTCGCGAGCGAAGATTCCGGTGTGCGTAGCCGGGGCCGGATTTGGGTCACGGGTTAGACCCGGGGACAACAGGAGATCCACATGTCTGAGAACCCCACCGAGAACACTGAGACCACCGAGACCGAAGCCGAGGATTCCGAGGCCTCGAGCGCGGAAAAGACCCCTGGAACCTTCCCCAGTCCCATTCCGGCTCTGATCAAGGCATCCGATCGCGCTGAGCGTCCCGGCTTCCGCTCTGCTTCCAACTCCAAGACCAAAGTCATGAAGAAGAAGGCAGGCAAGGGCAAGAAGCGTCGCTGAGTCAGGTTTTCGCGCTGTAGATAGGGCCCCTCAGTCGCAGAAGGGGCCCATCTCCACGACCCGGTTGTTGTCTTCGCTGCACTCGGCCAAAGTTCCCACGCCGCTGCCGTTGTCGTCGACCACCAAGAACAGCCGCTCAGTGCGCATCAGGTCGTCCCGTGTGATCTCGGTCACCTGGGCTTGGCCGGTCCACCCTGCTGGGATCTCTGCATCGGTCTGTACTGTGATGATGGCGGTCTCTGAGACTCCGTCATCGGCGTATAGGGTCAAGTCCATGCCGGCTGGCAGGGGCTCCTCGGCGTAGTTCCAGACCCGCCAGCTCACGAACACCTTGTTCACGGCGCACTCTTCTTCGCAGACCTGCAGGATCTCCACGCCCAGGTCCACGCCATCGGCGAAGCTGGAGAGGGACATGCCAGCGTGCCAGGTGTTGGTGTCGGCCCAGCTTGGGGTGGGGTTCACCGGCACAGTGCCATCGTCGTTGATGTTCGTGATGCCGTAGGCGTGCTGGTTCCAGATCTCCCGGGCATCGGCCCAGGTGGCGTCGGCGTCGCCGTAGACGCTCATCACGCTGTCCAGGCCAATGGTGTTGTGGCACACCAGGATCTCGGCGTGGTCATCGGCGTCCACGTCGGCCACGACTGGGTAGTCGAACATAGTGGGGGAGCCGTGGTCGGTGTTGTAGAACTTGATGCCACCCGTCATGCCGTCGTAGACCACCATCTGCAGCTCGTCGATGTAGGCGATCTCCGGCTGCCCATCGCCCTCAAAGTCGAAGATGCTGGCGCCGGTGGCGCCGGACTCGTCGGTGACGCTGGCGGTCCAGAGCACCGTGCCGTCGTGGTTGATGACCCACAGCTCATTGCCACCTGCGACCACGATCTCGGGGTAGCCATCCAGATCCACATCGGCGATGGCTGGGGTGCTCAGAATGTTGGCGGAGGGCAGGGTTATCGGTCCCCACAGGGTGGTGCCGTCGCTGTCCATTGCGCGTACGCTGGCACCGGAGATGGCGATGATCTCGCCTTGGGGGTCGGAGTCCAGGTCCGCCACGGCGACCATGCCGTCGGTGTAGTCGCTGTTGTACCAGAGGGTGCTGCCATCTTTGGCGTAGGCGGCGTTGCCCACAATGACCTCGGCTGTGCCGTCCAGGTCCAAGTCGGCCACCAGGGAGACGCTGCCTTCGCTGATGGTGACGCTTCCGAACTTTGTGATCCCGTAGCTCCCATGGCCGTGCTCCCCGACGCCATGAAAGCTGCCGTCAGCCCAGTCGATGATCACGCGACCAATCACGATCTCAGCTTGGCCGTCGCCATCCATGTCGGCGATCGAGGGAGCCGAGGCGTAGTCGAACTCCTGGCCCGTGACGTGCTCGCTCTCCCAGATGACGTTGCCGTCGTGGTCCAAGAGCAGCGCTGTAAAGTCGCCGGCTTGGAACAGGGAACTCTCGTACTGGCGTACAACGACAATCTCCATATCGCCGTCTTTGTCGAAGTCGGCCACGGCCGGGACCGAGCCGTAGCCGAGCTCGAAGTCCTTGTTCCAGACCAGGTTGCCCTCGCCGGTGCTGTTGTAGAGCTGCGCTGTGCCGGCCACGCCGCCGCCCACGATCGTGAGCACGTTGGGCATGCCATCTCCGTCGAGATCGGCGACGATGGGCAGGCTCATGCAGCCGCCGCCAACGTCCAGGTCCCACTCGATCTCGGGCTCAAAGCCTGGAGGCAACGCCACGGGACACAGGTCGCTGGTGCCAATCTCCATGGGCTCCCAGTTCTTGATCACGCAGTCCGCCGGGATGCCCTCGCCACCGCCGCTTCCGTCCGCCGTGTCGCCGGTGTCGTCTCCGCCTTCCAGATCCGTTCCACCATTGAGATTGTAATCTTGGCAGGCCAGGGCCATCAGAACGAGCAACATCGGGGCATCCAGTGCTTGGGCAGAGCCACCGCCCTACCATATTTGGCGGGCAGGGTAACCTAAGAATGCACACAGTGTATACCGCTAGTTTTGGCGCTCAGCAGTGGAGTTCTACCTTGTGGTGCCGGGTGCCAAGCTGCAGACTCACGGGCCCCTTGTCACCCTCGGCCGGCAGCCTCAGTGCTCCAAGTTGGGCTTGGAAAGGAGTCAGGCCATGTAGTCGCTCGGCGTAGCGGCGGCCCACGCTGTAGTCCACGCAGAAGGCGTGACCGGCGCCCATCGGGTCGAAGGGGTGCTCGTGCTTGAAAATGCCCCGCTCTTGGCTGGGGGGAGGGGGGCCCATCGCGGGTGTTCTACGCCAGTAGTGGCCCATTACAACCAGGGGGCCCTTGTAGTACTCCCACCAAGGCACCCGGCGGAGCATACGCCAGCGGCCCGCGGCAAAGAACGGGTGGTTTGCCAGCATTTCGGTACCCGAAGTCAGAACCCGAGCCGGATTGCCCGACTGGCGCATTAGCTCCTCTTTACCCGCGTTCCTGAGCAGTGGTGGGGTGTAGGTGGGGTCGCGCAGATCGTAGGGTGCTGACTCCAGTTTGGCCTGGGCGGAGAGCCCCGCTGCAAGGATCTGCTGCTCGGTCTGGCGGTCCCAGTGGTTGACCACTTGGCAGATGTCGCCGTCTGGGGGATTACGGAGGCGGTCCACGCTGCTTGGGTCCCAGCAAGCATGAGCGACGCGCACGTCACTGCGCTCCAGTGCCAGCGGCAAGGTCTTGAAGAAGTCCAGGAGGCGACTGCGCTCCACCGACGAGGCCAGGCGGCTTTGGAAGGGCTGACCTTCCCGCGTCAGCTCCTCCTGTCCGAAGAACCAGTTGTTGCCGGACTTGAGCTCTTGGCGCAGCAGGTTGAGCTCGTGGTTGCCTAGAGTGACCTGGGCGAGCCCCTGTTGGACCAAGTCTGCGACGCGGTCGACCACCTTGATGCTGTCGGGGCCCCGGTCTACCAGGTCGCCGACAAAGACCAAGCGGCGGCCCGCTGCCTGGGCGCTGCCGTCCATCCAGCCCAGGGCGCTCAGGAGCTCCTCAAGGGCCTGGTACTCGCCGTGTACATCCCCAACGATATCCAGAGGATTTGCGGGGAGTGGGCGGATCCATTTCATAGGTGAATCATTCCTCGCTTCTTCTCCCTGCGTCTTGTTCTGAGGCTTTCGCGTCCCTAACAGTCGGCTGGTTTAGTTGGGTTGAAACATCGTTTTGACCCTGTACCTTATCGTGAGGACTGACTTGCCTAAAAGCGCCAACCCAGAGCTGTGCTGAACACCATGCCACGAGGAGCCGCCCGGCTGCCGGAACCCTGCTTGTCAATCACGGAGAAGCCTACAGCGCTCAAGCTCACGTCGCTCTCGGCCTGAGCCTGGATGCCCTCGCTCCAGCCCAACTCGCTGTTGAGCACAATGCCGCGGCCCAGCACGATGTCTATGCCCACGCTCGGAGTGAACGACCAGCTCATCTGGGACCAGCTGGCGTGGCCGTCCACCACACTTCCGTCTCGTGCGGCTTCGACCATCAGCCAGCGGGGGCCGAATGCCGAGACCACGTAGGGGTGCACATAGGCATCCTCTTTACGGCTGACGTGCAGAGCGCCTCGGGCATCGACCCCGACGCTGCGTGCTTTGACCCGCGTGCTGCCTTCTGGGATGAAGTAGGCCAGCGCGCCGTTTGTCGCGGTCCGAAGCACGATAGGTGTGCCGTAGGAGAGCTGTGTGCCGCCGCTGAGAGCGAAGGGGCCCAGACGGAGCAGCCCCAGGTCGGCGGCTCCTTCAAAGCCCCACCAGGACAGGGCCCACAGTGCCCAGCCGGCATCTCCTCGAACCCTGGGATTGGTTCCAGTTCCGAAGCGGAGCTCCAAGTCGCCTGCTTCGAGCCAGCGAACGTGAGCGGGAGGAGGAGGGGGGAGTTCTATTGCGGCCATGGTGCCATCCTGACACCTTGGACAGCGATCCACATCCCTGTTTTACTCAGCAGACGCAAGAGACAGGTCAGGACGCGGGACCCTGGCCCTGGCCCTGGCCCTGGCTCCGAAGCCTAGCTTTGGGTCACCCGACGCAGCCGGTTCGCCATGCGGTCAACTCCGCCGCCAACCCAGCGCTTGACCGGCTCGCCGTTCACGTAGAGCACGTTGGTTGGTAGGTCATGCACTTCTGAGAGCCAGGGGCTGGCCTTTTTGAACTTGCCCAAGCCGCCCTTGTCCAAGAGGATCTTGCCAAAGGCCACGGAGGCGAACTCCTCGTCGGTCTCCAGGAAGCCTTTGAGCTCGGTGGTCCAGTCATTGCAAGCCGCGCAGTCGGTCTTGCCGAGCATGACGATGGCCACAGGGGCGTTGACGGTCGTCTCCCAGGTGTCTCGTTCGAGGATCTTCAGATCAGACATGGGTATCTCCACATGGGGGCAGTGTGGGCTCACTGAGCTTGGAGGTCAGCGAGCCTGGATGTCAGAGGCAGCACGCCCCCGAGGAGGGGCCCCGGAGGCGTGCTGTGGGGGACAAGCGGCAATCAGCCAGCGAATTCTGTTCCCTTCTCCCAGTCGGCGCCACACAGGCCGCCGGACTGCAGTGCCTGCACGGTACGCAGGGTCTCCGCTGGGCTGCGGCCAGCATCCAGGTCGTTGATGGACTCGGAGCGCACAATGCCCTTGTCGTCAACAATCACGGTAGCGCGGTACGCGATGCCGGCTGCCTTGAGCAGGTAGCCAAACTTCTTGGTGACCTTGTGGTTGGTGTCGGCGATCACGGGGTGGGTGATCTTGTCAGCGAAGGTCTTGCCGTCGTTGAACCAAGCGTTGTGGGAGTGCCAGGAGTCGGTGCTGGCACCGATGACAGCCACACCGTCGTCAGCGAAGTCTTCGGCCAGCTTCTCAAAGCCGCGAATCTCGGTGGGACAGACAAAGGTGAAGTCCAGTGGGTACCAGTACATGACGTACCACTGGCCCTTGTAGTCGCTGGAGGAGATGACCTTCTCCTCTCCGTTCACGTAGGCGACAGACTTCCACTTGGGGGCGGGCTTTCCAACGTTGCTCATTGCATCTCCAGGGGGTGAGTTTGGAATGAATCCAAACTGTGGATGCAAGAGCTAAGGACCCTCCCTGCCTGCGTCAAGCAGTCAGGAGCAGGGATCAGTTGTTGGAGTTCGCCTCGCCAGGGGACGCCAGGATCTCGCTTGCGTAGTCGGGATTCACCGCCCCAACGCCCTGGTCACCGCCGTAGGTGTACCAGCTGCTTGGGTCTCGCCCGTCTCCGGGCGTTGCGGTGCGCTCCATGGAATACACCTTGCTGCCATTGGGACCGCCCGAGAAGGCTCCACCGCCGTCTCCTGCGTAGTCCACTATCACCGCATTTGGGTCCATCAAGAAGAGCTCCATGGAGCCATCCTTGAGGTACAGGCGGGACTGGCGGTTGTCGTTGAATGCGTTGACGACCATGTCGCCGTACATGTAGGCCGAGTTCTCGTCCTGGGGAGCGCCGTCCTGGTAGGCCTCGAGCACGTGGTCGACGATCAAGAAGGTCTCGCCAGCCTTGATGGTCATGCCCGGGGGTAGTCCGACGACAAAGTCGTCGACCCCACCGATCTGCCACATGTCCAGCTTCAGATCCCGGTCAGTCATGTTGCGAAGCTCGATGAATTCGTCGAAGCCCTCGTCGTCGCCGCTGTGTGCGCCGTACCACATGACCTCGTTTATCACCACGTCGCCTGGCTGGATGTAGCGCTTGTCCCCGTCGTCTGGCTCATCGCCCACGAAGGTGTAGCCCATCTCCGTTCCGTTGTTCCACAGCCCGTCGTAGTAGTCAGCGAAGGCCTCGGCTACCCGGCCACCCTTGAGCACCAGCAGGTACTCGTCGTTTGAGACGGTGGCGGAGCTGGACCAGTTGAAGGAACCGGTGATGACGATGGGGTCCTCACCGTCGGCGTCGATCAGCATGGTCTTGGAGTGCAGCCTTCCGCCACCAGCCTGGTAGTCACCGGGCAACTTGGAGGAGTCGATGCCGTCCAGACGCAGGGGAAGCCCGGCACCCGTGAGGCGGTAGACCTCGTGGTACTGGCCGTTGGAGTGCAGCTGGGACTTGTCGAACACGCCGGCGATGCCGTAGCGGTCTGACATGTCAGCGGAGCCGTCCCAGAGGTTCTCGGCGCCGTGGATTTCGGCGAGCTCTTCCTGCTTGCGCACAAAGGCTGAGCCGACCTGGTCCTTGGTAAAGGCAAAGATCGTGAAGCGTACGCTCTCCTGTGCGCCGTCGACCAGCTCCAGGATGCGGCCCATTGCGTCCTCGTTCGGGGAGAACCACACCTCGACTTCCGTGTCGCCCAACATGTAGGAGCGCCCGTTCTCCTGTTCGATCTTGGTCGCACCAAAGGCCCCTTCGAACATCTGGGTGAACTCGGCCGTAAAGTCCGCGGCCACGGCAGGGGAGTCCATGAACACGAAATTGTTGGAGTTCCGAACCAGGTCGGTTGAGGTCCAGTTGGCCGTGCCGCAGAAAACAAAGCGGCTATCCACGACCATGAACTTGTTGTGCATGATGTGGGCCATGTTGCCAGTCACCATGGGGATCTCACGATCCAAAAAGGTCTGGTAGCCGCTGTTGTACAAGTGGCCAGCGTCGCCGACCATGCGCACGTTGATACCCCGATCGTGGGCCCGCACAAAGGCGTCCACAACGGAGGGGTAGTAGAAGCCCATCACCGCAAAGTCGATAGTGGCGTCGGCCGAGTCGATCAGCTCCACCATGACGTCGATCACGTCGGGCTGCCAGATGTTGCCGTTGCGCGTGCCGGGCTCGTTGAAGAAGGTCTCCAGACGGCTACCGCGGGTGCTGTCCAGGTCCTCTTGAGAGGGAGGGGAGCATGCCAAGAGGGAGATCAGGGGGAGCATCACAGGCCTCCGGAGCGGGACAAGGCGTCTTCCCAAAGTGCGATCAAGGCACCCATCTGGGCGGTCTCTTCCGAGTCGGGGGAGTCGTAGTCGTCGAGCACCCACATGCTGCCGTCCATCAACTGGTCGCTGAGCACGGGGGCGGCCCGGTACAGGCGCGAGGCGGAGACGATGTCGTGAGAGAGGCACATCGCCTTGGCGGTGTTCCAGGTGCCTCTCTCGTCGATCTGGGTGTCGATCAGGAGGAGGGTCGGGACCACCGTGCCTTCTGGAAGCTGGGTGATGGGCACGCCGGCTTCCTCCAGGCTGTTGGACAAGGCCCGCTCGTTTTCCTTGAAGTTCGGGCCGACCACGACCTGAACGTCAAAGCCGTCGGCGTACTTGGCGCCCAAGGCGACCGCGAGTCCTTCGTCCATAAAGTCGTCGGTGAGTACGTAGATGCTGGAGCGGGCGCCGTAGGTTGCGTCCACGGTGCGCTTGATCAGGCGCTCTTGCGGGCCCAGCCACACTTCCAAGTGCTCGTCGGACTGCATGCCGTAGATCCAGCGGTTGTCCGCCACGGACTTGGCCAGGGAGTCGTAGGCCGTCAGAGAGGATGCGTCAGAGCCTCCAAAGATCTGGTTGTGCTCGATGTCCCAGTCGTAGCTCAGGTCCCGACTGGTGGTATCGAACATCCAGCGAAAGCCATCGCCTTCCACAAGGGAGCTGGCGTTGAGCACGCGGGTGCGGTCGACGACCATCGCGTTGTGGGTCATGCGCACCTGGGTGCTGTCCCAGGACACGTCTTCGTTCAAAGAGAACTCGAAGTAGGCGACGGATCCATCCCCGAGAGAGACTGGAATGCCGGCGTCAAGGAGTGCCACGATTCCGGGGTCGTCACTGGCGTCCACGTCCGAGGCCACTGCGACGGGAATGCCTGACTCGTGTGCCTGGATCAGGGCGTTGGCCAACTCCATGTTCTCCAAGTTGGGCAGCAGCACAGCCAGGTCGCTCTCGGCGCTGAGAGCAGCGTCGATGAAGGTGTTGATGACCTGCTCTCCCCCGTCGCTCTCGGTGAAGCTCTGAACCTGCACGTTGTTGAACACCTCGTTGGTGTCCGGAGCAGCGCAGCCCGCCAGCAGCAAAGTAATGGAGGTGATCATTCGAAAGACCCCGTGCTGTAGGCACCCGAGTAGTCGGGAGAGTTTGGTCGGCCTGGACTGGCCAAGGTGTTGCGCTTGCAGTCTTCCGCGACGCGGTCGTTGTTGGGCACGTCCACCTCGGCTGCGGTGTAGTAGTGCCAAGAGTTGGGCTCGGAGCCGCGGCCGCCAAACATCAGCTCCACCTTCTCCATGGAGCGGCTGCGCACGTAGTCGTAGCCACCCGCAAAGGGGGGCATGGTCTCGGAGCCTGCTGGCTCTATCAGGCGCTCGTCGATGTCCCGAAGGGTGAGCTCGAAGGAGTCCCCTTGGGGCAGACGAAGCCTTGGCAGGATGGCGTCGGGCTCGGGGAAGCAGCCTTCGTCGGTGGTCGCCAAAAAGACGTGGTCACCAACCTCCACTCTAAGCGAGGTGGGGATCACGTAAGTCTCGTCGATCGCGCCCTCCTGGATGATGAACCAACCTTCTAGGTTGACCGGACGAGCGCCCTCGTTCCGGATCTCTATAAAGACATCCTTGGGGTCATGAACGCCATCGGCGTTGACAGAGCCAGACCACAAAACCTCGGAGATTTTGACGTTTCCACGCTCACCGTTGGTGGAGCCTCCGTCAGAGCCATCCCGGTAGCCGACCTGTTCCAGTCGGCCCTCGGGGGCACCACATGCCAAGAGCATCAAGAGCATCTTTAGAACCTCACGCTGGTGCCTACACTGACCGACCAGGGAGTGGCCTCGCCATCCCATCCGAGCTGATCGCCGGCGATGCGTGAGATGGGAATCTCGTAGAACGCGCCAGGCAAGAACAGCGCGCCATTGGCCCGCAGCTGCACGTTGTCGGTAAGGGAGTAGTACAGGTCGACATCAGCCTCGTGACCGAGCACCTCGCCCATGCGTTCCTGAGCCTTGAACTCCTCACGGCTGTAGCCGAAGGGGGTCTCTACGCTGTCCAGCTGGTCCAGATCGGTGTAGGTCACGCCCATGTCCTGGAAGGTCCACCAGCGGGCCATGACCGTCAGCTTGCCCAGGTCGTAGCCAGCGTTGGCGTGCAGGACGCGGGTGCCGGACTTGCGCGAGATCGCGTGGGGGGAGTCGGAGACGCCGAACATGCCCACGTAGGCGCTGGGGTGCCAGCCCATCAAACGGTCAGCGAAGGTACCGCCGGTCTGGCGGGCCTTCATGCCTACGTAGCCGTGGCTGTACTGCAGGCCCGAGTCGCCAGAGCCGTTTCCGTACTTGGCGCCGCTGGCCTGAAAGAAGCTGGCCTCGCCGCGAAAGCCAGTGTCGTCGTCGCCGGTCTCGGCGCGGACGCCCACGGTGATGGCGGTGCCGTTGGTGTCCACATCACGAGCCACCAGTTCCTTGCGATCGATGCCGTTGGACATGTCCAGGCTGAAGTAGGGCGTGATGCTCTCGTTGACCACCATGTGGCCACGCAGGCCGGCGTTCATGACGTAGTCGTTGTCCGAAAAGTTGCCGAGCAGGCCGTTCTCAGAGATGTCGGAGCCGGTGCCCAAGGCGCCCACGTCGGTGTAGAAGCCGTAGGCCCGTACGTCGATGTTGGTCTTGGGGGTCAGGACCACCGCACCACCGGTGCGCTTGGTCATGTGGTCGCCACGAAAGCCATAGGTCTGGCTGGTGGACTGGCCGACAAAGCTGACGAAGTTGGCGTTGTCGTTCGAGCTGGACATTCCCACCACGGTGATGGGGGTCAGCTCAAGACGCACCACGTCGTTGGGAGTCCAGTCCACGCGAACCATGTCCAACACGTCGGCCAGCACGTAGTCGCGCGCGCCGCCCATTCCACCCAGCTCGTAGTACTGACGACCCACCCGGACCTGCAGCTGCTCGTTGGGGGTGATGAACTCGCCGTACATCGAGGTGAAGTAGACAAAGCCACCGTACTGGTTGATCTGCCCGATCTGGTCGTTGCCCCACAGACCACGGTGGGAGGCACCGATGACCAGGCGGGTCACACCCTGCTCTTGGTCCAGCGTATGGGCCAAGTTGAGGTAAGCACCGGAGAAGGCGAAGGAGTTCCGGTCGTCCGAGTCGAAGATGTTCTGGTCACTGGACTCGTCCAGTGCGCGCAGATCCAAGTTGTCGTACTCGAACCACTGGGCCTCGAAGCCGGCGCTCACTTGGGTGGTGCCGGTGCCTTCGACCGTGGTCTCGCGGTACTCCAGGTCTCGGTCGTCTTGGGCAAATGCAGCGGTAGTCAGGGCAAAGAGCAGGGTCACGGTGCGTCCTTAGTCGGTCAGCTCAGAGAGCTGTCCGACATTCATGATCACGATGGTGTAGGCGCTGTAGCTGTATAGGACTGGGCCAGTGGCCTGGACGCGAGTACCCACGTCAAAGCCGACTCCCCGTCGGTTGATCTCGGCGTCCAGCGAGACGGTGTGCACCGTGCCCGAGTCGTCGGTGATCTTGAACTCGCCGAAGTTGTCGGCGGCTTGGGTGACTTCGCCGGTGACCCGGCGAACCAGACCGACATCGTCCGCGCCCAGGGTCTCGCCCTCGGCAACAACGAAGTAGATCGGGCTGGCATCTCGCTCCACGACTACGATGTCGTGGGCGTAGATCATGTCCAGGTCGAAGTTGGTCTTGATGCCGCGAACGCGCATCTCCACCCGGTCACCTACGTCGAAGTGGGCCACCTTGGAGTCACCCAAGACGAAGAACCCGCCGGTGCTGTCCTGGACGAAGTAGGAGCCGTAGTACTTCTCGTCCGAGTCGCGGTCGCAGCCACTCGTCTTGAAGTAAAAGCGAGGGTGCAAGGTGATAATGCCCTGTACCATAGCCGGGAGCGCGGAGTCGGTTTCAACTTCGCAGTCCGAGTCCGAGCTCAGCTCGTCTCCGCTCCCGTACACCAAGGCACCGTCCGCACCTGGGAAGACGGCGTCTTGAAGATCAGCGATGTCCTGCACACCATCTACGGGTGCCAGGGCATAGTTCTGATCGGTCCACTCGATGGGCTCGGTGACGTCGAGGTCAGAGCCCTCGTCGTACCAGCCCGCCCAGTCTTCTCCCGTCTCCCGCAGATCGCAGGCCAGGAGGGACAGCCCGAGCAGTACAAACACTAGTCGATCCAGTCGAACCAGTTCAGGTCGTCCACGTTGAGCTGCTCGGAGCCGCTGAAGGAGCCGACAGGCACGGCCACCTGAGCGCAGTCACCCTCGAGCAGACCCTTGCTGGTCTGGATGCGAAGGTTGTTGCTGTTGGAGCCGTACTGGAAGGTGTAGCAGCTGTAGGAGCCGCCGCACTCGCCGTCTTCGCTGACGATCTCGCCCCATGCGTAGACCACGTTCTGCTCGTGCTCAGCGTAGGTGATGGTGGTCGCGTTGCCGTCCAGCATCCAGATCTTGTCGGTGCCCGTGACGGTCACATCGGAAAGCCCGGTGATCTCCAAGGTTTCGTAGTACATCGTCAGCTCGGTGACGGTGAAGCTGATCACATCGCCGGCCTTGAGCACCACACCTGGGTCGGTGTAGTAGGTGCGCACTGCGCCGCTGGAGTCGGCCATCCAGATGTTGTCGGGGTTGCTGCCCTCTGGGGCGTAGCCGACAGCGGTGACGGTAGCGCCGGTGACAGGCCACTCGCCTGCGACGGTGTCACCGTCGGCAGGTGCGGCTTCGAGCACTGCGCCCAGGCCGGCGTCTCCGTAGGGGTTGGCGCCCAGGACGGTGTTTCCAGCGCCGTAGAGATCGTCGTAGATGGGTGTAGCGCCGGTGATGTCGCAGTCGGCGTCCGCATCTCCGTCCGCATCGGTGTCGGTGTCGGTGTCGGTGTCGGAGTCGGCATCGGTGTCCGCGTCGCCCTCAACCACAGGACCGGTGTCCTCGGGGGGGCCGGTATCACAAGCAATTGCGAGTGCGAGGGGCAGGCTCAAGGCCAGTGCGAGTCGAAAGGTGCTCATGTTCGCTCCATCCAAGGGGTGACTTGCGGCCCTTCTACCCGGTTCAGGGGAACGGTGTGTTTCGGGAATGCAACAGTCCGCGTCTGGACGCTCTCCTCACAGACGAGGCGCGGGCTCTCAGGTACCCTGCAGACCCCTTGGAGAACACCATGTTGGCGCTGCTCTTGCTGCCGCTCGCTTTCGCTGCGGATCCAGTCCCACTGGACGTCGGTATCCCGCTGTCTGTTGGCGCAGACGGGCAGTACTACCAGGAGGATCTGCCGGTCTGGCGAACGGGGAGCTTGATCGCGAGCCTGCACTCAGAGGATGCGCAATGGCTCAGGGATCTTGAAGGTGTGGATCACATCGACCGTCTGGCGGGGGGACCGGCCAACTACCGGGTGCAAATGCGCGCCGGATACGATGAGTTGGCGCTCTCTGCCTTTCTTCAGGGCGATCCGCGTCTGCGCTACGCCCATCCGAACATGGAGGTGGAGCTGCATCCGCACGCTCTGCCCAACGATCCCTTCTTTGAGGATCAATGGCACCTGCTCAACGTCGGCCAGGCCAGCGACTCAAGTCTGCCGGGATCGGACATCAACGTGCTGCCGGCATGGGAGATTACCAAAGGGGCCGGCCAAATTATCGCCATCTTGGACTCAGGTGTGGACACGAGCCACCCCGATCTGGACATCGTTCCAGGGTTCACCAGCGACTCGGTTGGCGATGAGACCCCAGACCTGAGCTACAGCGGCCATGCCCACGGCACGGCGTGTGCGGGTCTGGTAGCCGGCACTGGGGACAATGGCATTGGTGTGACCGGCGTAGCGCCACAGGCCCAGATCATGGGGATTCGCATCTTGGGCGCGATCACGGAGTGGTCCGATATCTACGACGCGACGGTCTATGCCGTAGACAACGGAGCAGGCGTGCTCTCCAACTCCTGGGGCAACTCGGAGGCCTGTGAGAGTTTCACGCTCCCTCAGGTCATCCTAGACGGGCTGTACCACGCGGAGACGGTTGGCCGAGACGGCTACGGAAGCGCTTGGGTCATGTCCATGGGCAACGACTCCTGCGACAACAGCAACGACGGCTACATGCGGGTGAGCTCCACCATCGGCGTGGGGGCCTTGAATGACCAGGACCGACTCTCCGCCTACTCCAGCTTTGGCTACAACATGGACATTGTTGCCTCCAGCGGAGACTGGGGCCGGCCCATGATGGTCACCACCGACATTGTCGGCGAGGAGGGCTACGCCGCCCACCAAGGGGACAACGACTATACCGGTGGGTTCTCGGGGACTTCGGCTGCTGCGCCGGTGGTCAGCGGGGTTGTGGCGCTGATGTTCGCGGCCAACCCGCGCTTGGACGTGTGGACCGCTGTGGAGGTGATCTGCCAGACGGCAGTGCGCGTGAACCCAGAGGAGGCGAACTACGACGAATACGGCGAGAGCGATCTCTACGGCTGCGGACGCATCGATGCAGGAGCCGCGGTCCAGGCCATCGCCAACCAGCCGCCCCCGGCACCGGAGAACCTGAGCCCCTCGGAGTTCGTCTACCTGGACCAAGCCACACTGCGTTGGAGCCCAGCGGTGGACATGGATGCGGAACCGCTGCTCTACGAGGTGCGCATGTGGCTTGCCGAGGAGCCGGAGGTCACCTGGGACATCACGGACTTGGAGAGCCCTCAGCTCGATATCCGCCCCGACGTGGACTACGGCCAGTACTACGGCGCCAAGGTGCGTGCGGTGGACGCGTGGGGGTTCGGCGAGTGGTCGGAGGCCGTCGAATTCAAGGTGCGCCGTACCCCGGGACCACCCGAAGTCGAGGGCTGCAGCAGCGGTAGAAGCGTGCCCGATTCGGCTTGGCTCCTGGCTCTGGGTGCTCTGCTCTTCATGGGGCGTCGCCGGTGATTGGGTTGTCAGTGATTGGGTTATCTGTGGTCGGGTCGCTTTTGGGGTGCTCGACCGGCCTGCAGTTCAAGGACGCCGAGGTGGCCTCGCAGGCCTTCTGTTTGGCGCCCCAGTCCGCCGAGCACAGCCTGATCCGGTGGGTGGGTGACGGCGAGACTACTCTGAGTGTCGCTCTAAGAGATGGCACTAAGGAGCTCGCATTAGAACCCTTTGACGTGGACATTTACGCAGGAGGCCTGTTGCCCGAGAGCCGCGAGACGGTTCAGACAGACGCCGCTGGTCGCTTGTCCCTGGATACGGCGGCGCTGCCCCAGACCACTGGTCTATGGGCATTGGTCTTCTTTGATCCGGGAGAACAGGAGCCCATCGCCGAGCTCTGGCTCGAAGCCCTGCCGGAGGGACAGCCTGCCATTCTGTGCGCAGGCCACTTGACCGAGGCGGGAGGCCTGGGCATTGAGCAGCTTCCCACTGAGGATATCGAGGTACGCGCGTTCACACATGGGGCAGCGGGGCTGGAGGTGTTTTGGGGGCTCTATGCCTTCGAACAAGGCTTTGTGGGCGGCAGCAGCACGCTCATCCAGCAGACCTCGGCCATCGTCTCCCCGCTCGAGGACGCTCGTGGCCTGATCGCAGCTCCCGGCTCCCCTCCCACCGGCATCGACATCTACGGCGAGGCCTGGTTGGTGGACCAAAAGAGTGGCGATGCGGTGGGCCGCAGTCTGTCTTTCACCCCCAACTGGGAGAGTGGAGGTACGATCTAAGCGCGCTGAGGTGTCTCACTTGCGTAGAGCACCCAGAGGAGTCCCATGCTGCTGGCCTTGTTTTCGACCCTGGCATTCGCCGATCCCTGCGAGATGTCCCTGAGCATCGACCTGATGTCTGGGGGAACCCCCGTCCAGGGCGCGGACAGCATCCTCTATCCCCAGGGACGACCCGCCTTGAGCGCGACGCCCTTGGCTTGTGAGGGCGGGGGGTGTAGCGAGGCGATGGACTACGACTGGAAGGCCCTGAGTGCCTCCTTGCAGACGGTCAAGAAGGCCTGTCCGGACCAAGCTCGGATCAGCATCAACGCGCGCGAGGACACCACGTACGGGGTGCTCAGTGCCGCGGCCCGCAGTGCGGGTGGGGTCTTTGACCAGGTGTTCATCGGCGGCACACTGGGCCCAGCCCAAGGCACGCCAAAGGCGCGCTCGATCACATTGACCAGCGGGGCCACGCTGATCGACGATGTGGCCACGCCCACGCTCGACTTTGGCAGCGGAGCCCAGTCGACGCTCCATGTAGAGGCTCCGTCCATGCTGCCCTTCTCCGAGCTGAGCCCGGTGCTCCGGGCCGCCTCCCATGCCGGCTACACCACCTTTGATTTGGCACGTGCGGACGGTCAGACCATGGCCAAGGTACAGGCCAGCGTCTCCGGGGAGATGGCCAAAGTGGTGCTCGGCAAGCTCTCGGCCAGTCAGGTGCAGGCGGGCGTTGTAGGCATTCAGGGGCAGCTTGGCGGCTGCTACGACACGGCGCTGCAGCGGGATCCTACCGCAGGCGGGACTGGGACCGTGAGCTTTCGCATCCAGGCGGACGGTAGGGTCTCCAGCGCGGAGATGGCCAGCGGAAGCTTCAAGGATGAGGGCTTGCAGAGCTGCGTGCTCAAGGCCTTTGAGAGCGCCGAGTTTGACCTGCCAGGGGGCCCCCTGACCGGGACCTTCCCCCTGACTCTCGCGATTCAGTAAGCACGCTCAAGGCTGATCAAGGCTCTCTTGCGGCAGCCCGCATCAGCTAGCAGCCCGCATCAGATAGCGGACGCCGTAGCCCTTGGCTTGGCCTTCTCCGACCGGCTCAAAGCCCAGCTTGGCGTGGAAGTCCAGGCTGGACTGGTTCAAGGGCACCGTGTTGACCTCGCAGGCGAGGGGATCGCTCTGCTGCTCCCGCAGTGCTTGGTACAGGCGCCGGCCCAGACCCTTGCCGCGGGACGCCTCTGCTACCGCCACCCTATCTATATAGAGAAAGCGGTCATAGCGTTGGGTGAAGAACAGGAAGTTGGGGCTGGTGTAGCTGGAATCCGGGGCCATACAGATCACAAACCCCAGGATTTTTCCGTTGGGGATCTCGCTGCCAGACACGGCGCCTTCTTCGACCACCAAGGCCACCTTGCTCTGGGCCACGACCCGTCCCAGCTGTGCCAAGTCTAGGCCTCCCACCGCTGGGGTGTTGGCCTGGTTGATGCGCCAGATCTGAGGCAGGTCCTGGGCCTGGAGCGGCCGGATTAGGCTCAACGGGCCTCCAGGCTGGCCAGGCGGGCTTCCAACTTGCGCAGGCGGTCCTCCATCTTCTCCATGGCCTTTCGATCGGCGGCGGGATCCTGAGCAGCCAAGCCCTCGGCCATCTTGCGCACCCGGGGCTTGTCCTGGATGGCCACTCTCTGCAGCAGGCCTTGGAGCTCGCTGACCCCGGCCTTCTCGCCCAGAGCTTTGATCGCTGCACCGGCTGCCATGCGGGTTCCGTAGTCGGGGTGACGGGAGATGTCCGCCAGGTCGGCCAAGGCGGTCTCTCGAACGGGTCGCTCTTGCATGCGCGCGCAGGCGGCGTAGGCGGGGATGGCTGCGAGGCGAACGCTACGGGGCAGATCGGCGTCCAAGATGGCCTGTCGTAGGCGGGGAATCGCCTCCAGCTGACCGCTGGCACCCAGGCCAGTGAGCGCGCCGCGCTGGACCCAGCCCCACCAGCTCTCCTCGAAGCTGGCCTTGATCAGGGTGTCGAGAGGGGCGGCATCGCGCTGCTTGCCCAGGGCGGTCAGTGCGTGGGCGCTGGCTCGGTAGGGGCGCTCACCAACTGCCAACCAGTCCAAGAGGGCTTGGGCTAGCACGGGGTCGCGGTGTGTTTCACAAGACGCCAGGAGCACGGTCATAACTGGGGGCTCTTGCTCCAGGGTCAGGATCTTGGCCAAGGCGTGAGCAGCAGCGATGGTGGGGTTGGCGCCCAGGTAGCGGGCCCAGGCACGGCGCACCTGCCAGCCGCTCTCGGTAGACCACGCATCGACGATGGCTTGGATGGCCACCCCGTCTCCGCTCTCCGCCAAGGCTT
>JBLHMA010000010.1:0-35410 GCA_047621545.1 Cognaticolwellia sp.
CTTGGGCCTGTTCATGGCTGGAGATGCTGATCTCCGCGACGAGCTGCTTGACCTTGTCGACGCTATCGACGATCTCTGCAAGAGCCTTGGCGGTCTCCCGAGCGATGGACGTGCCTTGGTCCACGCGCTTGATGCTTCCCTCGATCATCTCGGTGGTTTCCTTCGCAGCTTGGGCGGAGCGGGCGGCCAGATTGCGCACCTCTTCGGCAACCACTGCGAAGCCCTTCCCATGCACGCCAGCGCGGGCGGCTTCGACTGCGGCATTCAATGCCAACAGGTTGGTCTGGAATGCGATCTCATCGATTACTTTGATGATCTTGGAGATGCTGGTGCTGGCCTCCTCGATGGTGCTCATGGCCTGGACCATCGCGGTCATTCGCTCGTCACCGGTTCGGGCCAAGTCGCCTGCCAAGTTGGCCAGCTCATTGGCCATCTGCGCGTTGTCCGCGTTCTGCTTGGTCTGGCTGGTCATCTGCGAGATGGAGGCGGTGATCTCTTCGACTGCAGCCGCCTGTTGGGTGGCCCCGTCGGAGAGGGCGACGCTGGAGCTGGCCACCTCCTCAGAGCCGGCGGCGATCTCTACGGCGGCATTGGAGACCTGGGAGAGGATGCTGTTCAGAGAGTCCAGACTGTGGTTCAGGCCATCGGCCAGAGCAGCATGGTCACCGCTATACTCCGACTCGATGTAGGCCGTCAGATCGCCGTCTGCGACCCGATCCAAGTGACCACGCAAGACCTGAATGGGCGCTACGCAGTGTTCGATCAGCTCGTTGACCTGACTCATCATCGTGTAGTACTCGCCGTGCAGGTTGCCGAGCTGTCCTCGTACCTGGAGGTCGCCCAAGCTGGCGGCTTGGCTGACGTTGGCCAGCTCGCGCTCGAAGGTTCGAACCATTGTCTGGTCGTGCCACTCCACGATGTTTCCAGCGTACTGACCCCTACTGTCTGTAAGCAGACCGATGCAGAGTCGGAAGGACAGGGAGCCCATCTGCAGGTTCGCGTTCCAAGGCATGCGCGTGGCGTCCTGGAGTGCGTCGTCGCGCCCCGGGGCCTTGTGAAACATATCTAGCGGCGTCCCGACCAAGTCCCTGGCATCAAAGCCTGGAAAGGTGCTCTTCATCTCCGCGTCGTGTGCGTTGAAGACCTCCTTTAGGGCTGTGTTCAGGTAGGTGATCTTCTGGTCAGCGTCACACATCATGATGCAGACGCTGGAGTGATCCAACGCGGCCTTGTACAAGGTGTCCGTTTCGCTCGCCTTGGTTGCCATTGAACCCTCCGTGGGACCCTCAACGGCAGGCGTCCCGTCAGGTTGAGGCCAATCGGGGGCGAGATCCTGTCAGGCGCGAAGGCGTTTTAGGGCTTGGTCTAGCTGCGCACCCAGACCGCCGGCGCGGCCCTCGGCCTCCTGTGCACGCAGCTCAGACTCCAGCAGCTGGGCCTTGAGCCGATCCTGTTCCCGCTGCATGGCGCGGAGCTCGGCGTTCTTCTTGGCCAGGTCAGCTTGGGTCTCAGCCAGCTGTCGATCCAAGCTGTCCCGCTCTTGAGCTGCCCCGCTGTGGTGTGCCCCCAGCACTGAGATGGCCTCGCGCTTGAAGCCCGCTACCTCTTCCATGGCCCGAGCCAAGCCGGCGATGCTGGCACTGGCTTGCCGCAGGTCAAGGTGAAGTACTTCAACTTCCTGGCGTTTCTCCAGCACTTCGGCCTGGCTGCTCTGTAGGGACTGCTTTAATGTGCGCTCCCTAGCTGCGAGGACTTGGGCCCGGGCGGCGAGCTGAGCGGCGCCTTCCAAGGCAGGGGGACTGGGGGGCCGCACTTGGCCCTGATCAACCCAATCGAGAAGGGCTCTTGGGGCGGGGTCTCGCATGGACTCGGCCAGCGCGCGTGCGGCCTTGGAGCGGTTGCTCAGGGCTTTTCCCCCGTTTAGGACCTGGTCGAGAGCCCCCTCGATGTCTGGGCCTACCCAGCCGGCTTGCGCCTGGTGAATGCGGTCGGAGAGGGGGTGGATCGCAGTGGTGATCATGGGCAGACCGCAGCCCAAGTAGTCCACGTGGCGGAAGGCCAACGCCAGCTCGCGCTCTGGGGAGGGGGCCATGTGATCCAGCGCCGCCCAACCACTGGCGTAGCGTTCGAGTAGGGCCCCGTAGGACAAAGGCTGGGGCTCGTAGCGCAAGCGAGGTCCGGCTGGCACCGCAGACTCCAGAGCCATCACACCGACCCCGCCCAGCGCCGGCTGGCCACCGATAACCACCACTTTGCCCTTCCGGCGCTTGGCCAGGTGCGCCACAGCACGCTTCAGGCCATCGACGGGATCCAGCCAGGGCCAGGCGGCTCCACCCATCAGGATCTCTGGACTGCGACTGAGCTTTCCCTTGGGGCCAACGGGAGGCTGCAGGCCGACCACGGCGCACAAGCTGGGGTCCATTCCAGCCAGCAGCATCAAACTCAGGTTGAACCAACGCTGACGGGGATTGGAGAAGAGCACAAAGTCCGCGGCGTCCAAGGCGCTCAGCGTGTCCACAGCGGCCGCACTCTGCTGCCCCTGCCACTGGGCCTCCAGCAGGCGCGGGGCGTACAGGTCGACGCACAACGGCGCGATGCCCTTGAGGTGGCGGGCCTCCTCGGGCTGCACGCACAGGATGCGGTCCGGCGCAGCGGCTTTGGCCTTTGCACGGAGCTGGGCGCCACCTTCAAAGGTGTCGGGTCCTCCGGCGACCCGGTCCTGAGCGCGGGTCAGGGGCAGGACCTGGTGACCAGCGGACTCCAGGGCCGACTTGTGGGCCCAGGCACGGATGGCGCCGCCGCTGTCCGCGTGGCCCGGGGTGTTGGGAGGGGTGCCATGAAAGACGAGCAGGATGCGCATGCCCGGAGCCTACCGCGGGTACAGGCTGAGCAGGAACGCTATGCGGTGTAGAGTGCGGTGGTGCCCAGCCCTTCCCAGAGCCCTGAGCTTCAGCGGCTTGAGCGCAATGCGCGCATGTTCGTCTCCCGTGCCTTGAACCGCTCGCTGGCGCCGCCAGATTGGCTCAGCGTCAACCTGACCCTGCGCTGCAACCTGAGCTGCACGATGTGCACCACGTGCTACGACGTGCCCGACGAGCTGAGCACTGCCGAGATCAAGGACCTGATCGACCAAGCCGCGCAGATGGGCATTCAGGTCTTCAACCCCCTGGGCGGCGAGCTGTTCATGCGCGGAGATCTCGAGGAGATCCTGGCGCACGCGGCCTCTGCCGGTTTCTACGTCACGGTCACCACCAACGGCACCCTGATCAACACCCGCCGAGCCCAGATGCTCGCGACGATTCCGCCCAGCCGCCTGCACGTCACCATCAGCTTTGACGGTGGGGAGCCAGAGCACGACAGCATCCGCGGAGAGGGCATGTACCGCCGGGCCATGACCGGGTACCGGCGGCTTCGCGATGCGGACACAGCAGCGGGGAACCCCCGACGAAAGGTGCTCTCCAATACGATCATTCACCGGCGCAACCTGCACACTCTGCCGGCCTTTCTGGACGAGCTGGCCGCCCAAGGCTTTGATGGCGTTCAGCTGCTCAACCTCTTCCGCCACGGTCCGGACACCCCTAAGGAGGGGCGGGATCTGTGGATTCGCGAGCAGGATCAGTCGGACCTGGGCGCTCTGGTGGGGGAGCTGAAGGCCAGAGTTCGAACGCCCAAAGCCGGCTTTGAAATTCTGAACTCCGAGCAGGATCTGGACCTGATCGCCCGGTACTACCGCGACGATATCTCTCCATTGGAGGCCCCGTGCTGGGCCGGCTGGAAGGAGCTGTACATCAACTCCGACGGTCAAGCGGTGATGTGCGACGGCAACTTGGATTTTTTGAAAGGGGCCTTTGGAAGCACCCGCAAGCAGACCCTCCAGCAGCTCTGGGACTCCCAGACACTGCGCGAGCGCCGGGAGGTGGTCAAGGCCTGCACCACGCCCTGCATTCAGAACTGCTACCTGCGGCGAGATTCGGACTCGGCCCAAGCCCTGGGTGGTGGTGCGGCCCGCCTGATCTCTCAAGGCTTCAAGCGTCGGGCGAAGGGGGCCCTGGGGCGCTTCTCTCGCAAGCGCATCACCCGCATTCCCGGTGGCGTGTTGCGCCTCGAGCTCTCGGATATGGCCCCTGTGGCTGGCTTGGACCCCAGCGCAGGCCGCCGCTTCACCGACTTCGCCAAGGCCTGTCCCACGCCTATCTCGGATGCTTGGACCAACGAGGGCGCCTGGGATTCTCTGCGAAACCGGGGCTATCTGGACTTTGGTCGCGGCTTTATGGGTTTGGAGTTGGTGCGCCGGATCATCGCCGACCTGCGCCAATCTGGCCTTGTTTTCCCCACGGTGCAGCTGAGCTGGCGTGGCGAGCCCTTGCTGCATCCGGAGCGAGAACCGGTGCTTCGGGAAGTGCTCACTGCCATCTCCGAACACGGGGTCTTTGAGCGGCTGATCGTCGAGACCGATGGGCGCCTGTTGGGGCCTAAGATCGCCAGTATCATCGCGGAGTTTGGAGAGATTCCTCAGATCTGGATTCTCAACGGCAATGCGATGGGACAGGAGGAAGAAACGGCTCGGGAGAACTGGCTGCACTTGGCCCGGTCACGAGGGCCCGCGACCCAGCTTTTGATGGCTTGGACCGTAGTCGAGGACCTGGATCCATTCTCCTGGTCTGAGCCTTGGCAAGAGCGCTTCCCGGGCCTGCCCATCGCGGTTGGAGAGATGCCCACGGCGGGGGACTCCATTTGGTTTCGCCGCAGCGATCACGGTCACTTTCAAGCCACCGCACAAGCCCGAGAGCGCCTGGAAGAGGTCGCCGAGGTCTTGGATCTGCCGTGTCAGAGTGGCCAAGAGGATGCCCCCCGACGCTGTCACGGTGTCTTTGCGACCCCCACGGTCTCTTGGGACGGCAAGGTGGTCTTGTGCCCTTGGGACATCTCTCTGAAGAACCGGATGGGGGAGGTTACCTCGGGTTCTTTATCCAAGATTTGGCAGGAAGATACACAGGTTTTGGCCCAGCGTAGCCACGCCAAGGGAGCCGGTGTGCCCAGCTTGGAGGCTTGCCGGGACTGTCACTACCCCTACTCGCCGAACTACGTGGATCGGAATAGCACAGCTGGCAAATGACACTGACTGCAAGATGAGCCTGCCCCCAAGATGACCGTCTGCCCCAAGATGACCGTAGCGCCCATGATGGAGCGCACGGACCGCCACTTCCGCACGCTGATCCGACTGCTCTCGCGGCGGACCTTGCTGGTCACCGAGATGGTGACCTCGCACGCGCTCGTCCATGGCGACCGGCCCATGCACTTGGACTTTGGGGAACACGAGCACCCAGTGTCGCTGCAGGTGGGTGGTGACTCCCAAATAGACCTGGCACGCTGCGCCCAGTGGGCGGCCGCCTGGGGCTATGACGAGATCGACCTGAACGTGGGGTGTCCCAGCAGCCGTGTGCAGTCCGGATGCTTCGGTGTGGTGCTCATGGGGCAGCCGGAGAAAGTTCGAGATGCACTCTCAGCCATGCGAGAGGCGTCCCCGGTGCCAGTCACGGTCAAACACCGCATCGGCTTTGATGAGATCGACAGCTACCAGGACATGCTGCGCTTTGTGGACTGCGTCGCCGAGAGTGGGGTGAGTCGGTTTCAGGTTCATGCACGAAAGGCTTGGTTGAAAGGGCTCTCGCCCAAGGGGAATCGCAACGTTCCACCCCTCCGTCACGCCGACGTCTGGCGTCTCAAGCAGGAGCGCCCAGATCTGGACATTGTCATCAATGGCGGCATCACAAGCATTGAGGACTCCCTTGAGCACCTTGAGCACGTGGATGGCGTGATGATCGGCCGGGCCGCTTGGGACAACCCCTACCTCTTTGCCCGGGTGGACTTCGAGATCTACGGTGATGCGAGCTGGACCCCACCCACCCGTCACGAGCTGGTCCGTCAGATGGCCGAGTACGCTGAGAGGGAGCTCACACGCCACCAGCGAACCAAGGTGGGTCACATCGCAAAGGGTATGTTGAACCTTTTTAACGGAGTCCCTGGGGCACGGAGGTGGCGGCGGATGCTGACTGAGAATGGCCACAAGCCGGGGCAGGGGCCTGAGCTGTTGATCAAGGCGTTGGGGCAGATCCAGGGATAGGCCCGCAGGGTTGGATGGTCGACCCCAGTGGGTCCCAGTTTCGGTGAAGATCCGTCTGCTGACTTTTCGACATCTTTGCGAAAGCCAAGGACGTAAAAGAGTTTTAGAGCCTTTGTTGCTGCTCGGCGGCCTTGATGCACGCTCTGGTCCCGGCTTGCCTCGTAGCCTCGCAGCACACCGACATGCGAGGTCACTATGTTGAACAAGACTCTCAAATCCCTGGACGTCTTGGACTGGCTGTTGGCCGCCGGGTTGTGTGGTTTTACCCTGCTTGTGTTCACCGTCTCCTGGGACTTGGGTCACCTGATCGGGGAGCCTTGGGGGTGGAAGGGGCAGCTGCTCCGAGTAGGGGTCAGCGCTGCTCTGGGAATGGGGGGAGCGTCAGTGACAGCCGGCTTTGTGATGCGCAGCCGGTTGGCCTATGTCGCGTTGATTCTGGCCTCGATTGTGGGCGTGCTCTCCTTTCTCCTCATGCTGCCGTCTGTGTTCATGCTCTATTGCTTGCTGCGAGAGCGGAGCCGTCAGGCCTTTTTCTCCCCGCAGGATCTGGAGTCGGCCCAGCCCTTTGTTGCGTCGGCGACGGAGCCGGTTCCAGGGCCTGTTTTGCCCCACGCTATCGAAGCAGCGCCCCAGGCGGCGACCCCGGTCTTTAGGCGCTGCAGCTGACACCGGAGCGGGAGCCGACGCCGGAGCCAGAGATACAGCTGGAACCTGTATCTGAGGGGCAGCCCGTAGACGACCCCACGGTGCCCGATCAGCTGGAGGTGGTCACCGGTTGGATCTTGATTGGCTACGGCCTGCTGGCCTTGTTGGTTGCGCTTTTCTTCCTGGGCAGCTCAGTGCTCACCTTGCTTGGGACAAATGCCTTAGAGAGTCCAGAGACCCTTCAGGCTGCTGCGCTCTTTGCCAGTGGCAGCCTGCCCTTCTTTCTGACCGCTGTAGGCTGTTGGAGTACTCGGAGAGGGTTCTACTCTCGGGAGCGCTGGACCTGGTTTGTAGGCTTGGTCTTAGGTCTGAGTATGCTCGCCTCGGGCAACCTACCCATTGGTGCATTGCTCCTCTTCAGCTTGCTTCGGGAGAAGGGCCGCGTTGGCTTTGGGATGGTGGGCTTGGAGCGCCAGCTGGGTCTCAGAGCGGCTTGAGTTGGGGAACTCAGCCCGCCTGCGCGGGACTCAGCCTGTGCTCGACTTAGCCTTCCAGGACTTGGGCCATCGTGTAGGCCCCGGGCTGCTTGCCGACCAGCCAGCGGGCGGCCCGAACCGCGCCCCCAGCAAAGGCTGTGCGGCTGGTCGCCAGGTGGCCCAGCATCAGGCGCTCTCCCGGTCCAGCCAGGTACAGGGTGTGCTCTCCGGCCACGTCACCGCCGCGCAGGGCATGCATGCCAATCTCTTGGCCTGTGCGCTGGCCTGTGTGTCCGTGGCGGCCGTGTCGCAGCTGGGAATTCAGGTCCACACCCCGGGCTTGTGCGCAGCCTTGGGCAAGCGTCAGTGCGCTGCCGCTGGGGGCATCCTGCTTTAGGCCGTGGTGCATCTCCACGATCTCCAGGTGGTAGTCCGGAAGGGAGCGTGCAGCTTGGGCCGCCAGCTCAAATAGCAGGTTCATCCCGGACGAAAAGTTACTGGCCCACAGCAGCGGGCCGCGCTCGCCGTAGGCTTGCAGAGCTGCGGTCTGCGCAGGATTTAGACCGGTGCAGCCGGTGACCAGCGCCTGGCCCTGGAGTCCATCGATGAGCTCAACGGGGCCGGGTGCCAGGGAAAAATCGATGATGACCTGCGCGTGGCTGTGGTCGGTGCCGCGGCCTCCGGCACTCACCAGCTCCATGCCATCCGCCTGGGAGACCAACTCACAGACCAAGGTACCCATGCGGCCCTTGGCACCGTGTACGCCGGCTCGAATCACTCCGCGATCTCCAGCAGATCTGGGCTGGGCGGCGTCTCAAAGGCCACCAGCGGCAGCCTCAGGCGGTTGGTGATGCGGCCCTGGGCAGCCATGAAGGCTTTGACGGGCTCTGGGTTGGGGCCGCTGAACAGATAGTGAACGATGGGCATCAGCTCGTGATGTAGGCGTCGTGCAGTGGCCAGGTCGCCGTTCTGGACAGCGCGGGCCAGGGCCACGCACTTGACTGGCGCGACGTTGGAGAGCACCGAGATGGCCCCCATGGCACCGGTGCACATCAGAGGGAAAAAAGTGAAGTCATCCCCGCTGAGCACGGAGATGTTGGGACAGGCGGCGACGAGTTGGCTGCCGTAGTTCACATCGCCGGTGGCCTCCTTCACGGCGATCACACCATCTAGGCGGCAGAGCTCGGCCAGCTGTTCCACTGGCAGGTGCTGCGCGGTGCGCCCGGGCACGTGGTAGGCCACGATGGGAAGGCCGGGTTTGCAGGCGGCAGCCAAGTTCAGGCGGTGGCCTTTTGGTGAGGGCTTGTTGTAGTAGGGCAGCACCACCAGGGCAGCGTCTGCGCCCAGCTCGGCGGCCATCTCCACAGCAGCCACGGTCTTGGCGGTGTGGTTGCTTCCGCAGCCAGCGGTCACGGGCACGCGGCCACCACTGACCTGGACCGCGGTGGAGACCACAGCTGCCCATTCGTCGAAGTTCAAGGCCGAAGCCTCGCCTGTGGTTCCGCAAGGGACCAGTCCGCTGATTCCTGCTGCTATCTGGGACTCACAGAGAGCCTCCAGGGCGCGCAGATCCAGCTCGCCGTTCCTAAAGGGGGTGACCAGGGCTGTATGGATTCCCGAAAGCATGGATGCTCCCACGGCTGTGTTTTCCGCTATTTTCGCTTAGAAATCAGCGACCAAGTAGAGGCGACCGCCAAAGGCTGGGGAGTTGAATCCGCCGCCCAGGTCAGTGTCTACGTAGTTGCTGTAGTAGGTACCTGGCAGCAGCACGGCGCCGCTTGCCTTGAGGTAAAAGTGCTCCACCGGGCTGTAGGTCAAGTCAGCCCCCACCTCCCAGCCGTAGCCGCCCCGGTCTTCGGAGGGGGAGGCGAAGGTGCGTGCACCCAGCAGGCTGACCTGACCATGCAGGTCGTCACGCAGCTGGTAGCCGATGGTCGGCTTGAGGAAGAGCGCGTTTGAGACGCCTTCACCAGTGAGCACTGCGCCAGTGTCGCGTCCCAGGTTTTCCGAGTTCCGTACGGCGGGGGCCAGAACGGGCAGAGGCTCCTCGAACATCATCAGCGCGATGTTCTTGTCCCTGTCAAAGGTGAAGGTGCGGTCCGTACTGTCGGTCGTGTCCGAGTCGCCGCTCGCCATTCCCAGATCCAAGCCGGCGTTGAGCTTGTTGGGCAGTGTCATGCTGCCGCTTAGGATTCCGCCAAAGGCGACCTGGCTCACGTCGTTGTTCTGGGTATCCAAGTCACCGCCGCCGAAGTTTCCTGCGAACTCCAGCTCAATGCGTGCAGGACCCAGCTCGCTGAAGGCCCAGAGGCTGGCAGTGTAGGCTTGGTACGTGGGACCGAACTGGTGACGGTAGCGGTTGTACAGGCCCAGGCCCATGGTCTCGCCCAGGTAGGCGACAGCAAAGTCTGCGGCCACCGAGTCGTCTCGGTCATCTCCCTCTTCCCAATAGCCCTCGGAGAGTTGCTCATAGGCCCCCATCAGGTAGACCGGGCCAACGCGGGAGGTGAACTGGATGCGGTCGCCAGTGTCGCCGAACTCGCTCTCTGGGGTCAGTCCGTCGTTGAAGAGCACGCCGGCTCCCCAATGCTGGGGCATGCGACCCATGCTCAGGCGGCCGTAGGGCAGGTACACATCTGCCCAGGCCCGGGTCACGCTGACGTTGCCGAAGTTGCCCATGTTGTTCTGGGCCAAGTCCGGTGCCACACCGTGGGCGTAGGCTGCAGGGAGCATCGTCCCGTCGGCCAGGGTGTAGTTGTTGATGTTGTCGCCAAAGCTGGTCAGGTTCAACATGTCCAGTTGGGCGTGAACCGCCACGCGAGAGCTTGCGTGGAAGGTGGGCTGTAGGCGCAGGCGGTGGTCCACGTACATCGTGCCGGCCGTAGCGTTGGCGTTGGTGTCAGACAGGCTCAGGCTGTTGTAGGCCAACACACGGGTGCGGTAGTGGCCGTGCCACTCCACCTCGGCGGCAGAGGCGCTGGAAGAGAAGGCAAGGGCAGCGATCAGCGTCAGCAAGACAGGCTCCGTCAGCACCTCAGGGATGAGGCGTCCCCGGGGTCTATCCAGCCACGGGGAAACCCTCAAAACATTCGCTGTGCCTTGTCCATGTCAAAGGGCTCATCGTCGCGCTTTTCCCAGTAGGTCTCGGCGTCCGGGTCGATGGTCGGAGGCTTCACCAAGCGCTTGCCAGTAATCTTGAAAAAGGCGGCCACTGGGGCCACAGCGAAGATGTACACAAGGGCCATCAGTACTGCGTTCTGCGCTGCTATCAGCTTGTGCGAGAAGCCTTTCCAGGCCCGCCAGATGGCTTTGTGTAGTGCCAGCATCGCTACATCAATGTGTAGACGAATGGCAGCACGGGGCTGGACTCGGCGAACAAGATGAAGGCGACCATTGCCAATAAGACCAGCACAATAGGGGTCATCCACCATGCCTTTTCGTGCTTGATGAAGGCCCAGAACTCCGCCAAGAGTCCGCGCTGCTCGGTGGGAAGCTGTGGTTGCTCGCTCATCGTGGCTCCAAGGTGGGTAGGCTACCACTGGCAGGTCTTCCGTGGGCATTTCCCAGCACCATCAGGGCGTAGTTGCTCTGCAGCTGGGGCAAAGGAAGCCGATCGCCGGGCATGCCTTGGCGAAAGTCCACGATCACCACCCCAAAACCGTCCGTGAGCACTGCCCGGTCCTGGCCGTCCCGCCTAAGCGCGACCTCCAAATGTTGACTCCATGGGTGGGTGGTCTGGATGCTGCAGGGGAAGGAAGGACCCTTTCGCACCAGCACGGGACCTGGGCCAGCTGATCGCGCTGCCTCTACGACTGCCATTAGCCCCGCATCCGAGAGCACGGGTGCCCGCAGCCAAGACTGGGGGCAGCCCTGGAGTAGCGCGGCGTTTGCTTGAGGCGCCTGGGTGAGCGCGCCGCCCAGGCCAAAACTCAGTGCACCGGAGAAGCCTGCCAAAATCGGTGTGGCAAAGGCGGTCTGGGGAAGGCGCTCCAGCAGGGCCGCGAAGAGCACTGGCACCATGGGGAGCAGTGGGAGCAGCAGGCGCTCGTACTTGTTGGGCAGGAGGATCAGTGGCACGAGTCCCAGACTCCAGAGAAGCGTCATGCGCAAGGTAGGCCCACGCTCCTTCCAGGCGGCGAGGCCTCCGGCAATGCCCAGCGTCAAAGCCACCGGCCCCAAGGCCGGAGCCCAGAGTGCTCGGGGATAGAAGAGCAAGTGGGACCAGAGATCCGCGTCGCCAGCCTGGGTGGCTGAGTCCCAGAGATAGCCCCCCTGAGCGCCCAGGTTGTTGGCGTACCAAGGCAAGGCCAGAAGTAGTCCCAATGCGCAGAGCAGAAGGCTCTTGCGGTAGCGCACCAGTCCAAGTGTGGGCAGCACCACAAAGAGCAGGGCGCTCTGTTTTACCAAGACGGCCAGAGCGAGGCTGAGTCCAAGGACTACCGCGCGTCCAGCGGTGGGCTGCTCCCGTTGGCGCAGTGCGGCCCAGAGCACCGCGGTGCAGGCCGCTGCCAACATGACCTCGGGCATGAAGTGCTTCCCCAAGGCCATGGGCAGGGGGAGCCAGAGTGCAGAGACCCCAGCCAGAGCGGCACTTGGGAAGGATCGGCCGAGCTGATGGCATATGCCGACGACCCCAGCGCCCAAGGCAAGCAGCCAGATCAATCCAACGGCCCGCACGCTGGGCCGGCTTGGGTCTGGGGTCTGCATTGCCCACCACCACAGCCCTGTGCTCGCTGCATAGGCGGGTGGGTAGTCGCCCATCTCTGCGCTCACAGTGCGCGCCAGAAACGCGAGCGGTTGACCCTGATCTAAGTCTTCAACGTAGAGCTCCGCGGCGCCTACATGGCCCATCTCATCGCCGTCCTGGACCAGCTTGTCTTGGCTGATCCAGATGGCATTCAGGGCGGCCCAGGCCACGACTAGCAAGCTGGCCAGGACCAGCTGAGGGGACCTCATGCCTGGCCGATCCAGACGAAGATCAGGCCTGCCAAGACCGCGCCGCCACTGAGCAGCCAGCCTTGCCAGCGCTTGGGTAAGCCCGCGCAGCTGCTTGCAACACCCACCCCACCCATGGCGAGCAGGGGCAGGAAATAGTGGGTGGGGAAGTGATCGATGAAGGCCAGCAGAAGGCTGGTGGCGAGCGCCGTGGCCATCACCCAGCGGCTGCCCCGGGTGCGGAGGGGCAAGGCTGCGAGCAGTCCAAAGCCCGAATAGCGCAGCCAGGTCCAATAAAAGGCCGCTGGGCGCTGCCAGATGGGGGGCGCCTCCGGGTTGTTGGCGAAGTGCTCCGGCACGGTTTCAAACCACAGGATGAACAGCCAGTCCTGGAGCTGTTGGCTGAGCAGAGCGGCGAGCCCAAAGAGCGCAGCGATGGTTGCTACCCCGGCTGCGAGTGGGCCCAAACGGGCTCTGATCCGCCCATCGGAGAACATCCAGGCGTGCAGGCCGGCGGCCATCAGCAGAACGACAACCCCTGGATAGCGGAGCAGGCCGGCGATGAGCGCCAAGAGCACAAAGCGGGCCGTACTGTCGCTGCGAAGTGCAGACAAGCCGGCGATCAAGGCTGCGGCGTAGAGGGAGTCTGGGAAGTTCACGCTGCCGGGCTGGAGCATCAGCTCGGCGTGCACCAAGACCCCGACTGCGGGCAGCAGCCAAGCGGGCCAAGGTGCGCTGGGAGAGAGGCGTTCCAACAAGCGAATCGCGCTGGCCCCTAAGAGCATCAGAACGAGGATCAGCAGGGCCGCTGCGCCGGGCAGATCCGGACTCACCGCTGCGCTGGAGACCGCAAGAACGTAGCTCCAAAGGGGCGGCTGATGGATGGTTAGGCGGCGTTCACCGGTAAGCAGTTCTTGGGCCCACCGCTGATTTTCTACTAGGTTTAGAAGCTGGTAGTAGTGGGCAAAACGCAGTGAACCGGCCTGGTCCAGGGACCAGGGGGCGGCGCTGCTTGGCAACACAAAGACCTGTGTCGGCGACGCGCTTTCTACGCGAAGGCTCAGGGTGCCCGGGGTGACGGTGGTGCGCAGGGCCACGATTCCGTGGTCCAGATAGCGAGGCACCGCGCCCTCGTCCTGGTCCACGACCACGTCGGCCGAGATCCGCTCCGCTGCAGACCACGCACCGCTCTGGCGCACCTGTAGGGCGCTGCCGACAGGCCCCTGCAGCAACAGCAAGATCTGGCCTTCGCTAAGGATTTCCAGGCTCTGGGTGCTGACCCTAACGTCGCCCTTGGGGGTCAGATCCAGGCGCCCGGCGCCCGCCTCAGGCCAGCCCAGATCTGTGGCCTGTGGGCTGCTCCAACCCACAGCCTGCTTGGGCAAGCTGTCCACCTTCGCAGACCACCACCAGTCCTGCAGCGGTCTGCCGAGCTCGGGAAGATGGGCCGTACTCCAGAGTCCCAGTCCTAGCGCCAGTGCGGCCAGAGCGGCCAGTCCTCGGGTGCGGAGGCGCTCTAAGGGGGGAGCATGCCAACCGAGCCAGAGTCCTGGGCCCGCCCCCAAGACGGCCATGATCCACAACATCCAAGGGGATCCTCCCGCAAGCGAGGCCACCAGGACGCTGGGCACGGCCCAGAGAATGCTGAGCCACGCTGCATCTAGGCCCACCTGCAAGGCGCTGGACTCGCCGCGGTTCATCCAACGGGACCATCCAAGGCCGGGAGCCAAGAGCAGAGCGGGCAAGACCAGCACAGCGCGCAAGGCCCAGTGGGGCTCAAAGAGCAGGCCCAGGGCACCCATCGCGAGGAGCAGAAGTGCGGTCACTGGCGGGCCGCGACGATGCAGGCCAGCAGGCCTTGTTCCAGGGAGACTCGGGGCTGATAGCCCAAGGCTTGGATGCGGCTGGGGTCCCCAAAGAAGCGCTGGCTCTCGCCGGCCCGCTGGGGCTGGGCACCTACCTGAACCAGGGCTGGGTCGGCCTGCGCGAGTCGGTAAATGTGCTCTACGATCTCGCGTACCGTGTGCTCCTGACCGCAGCAGAGGTTTAGGGTCAGGCCCAGGGCCGCTGGAGCTGCTGCAAGAGTCAGGGCCTGAGCCATGTCGCTGACAAAGTTCAGCTCCCGGGTCTGGGTGCCTTGGGTCATGGGGAAGGGGGCGCCTGCCAACGCAGCGCGGATGGCGGTCGGAATCAAGGCGCCGGAGCGTTGGCCTGGGCCGTAGGTCAGGAATGGGCGCGTGATGCTGGCTTGCAGACCCTGTGTGCGCATCAAGGTCTGTACCCACAGGTCCGTTGCAGCCTTGGCAGCGGAGTAAGGCGACACGGGACGCAGCGGCTGGTCCTCGTGGAAGGGTGTGGGGCCGTCTCCGTAGACCTCGCAGGTGCCCACATGTACCAAGCGGGTGTGGCTGGCCAAGCAGGCCTGTGCCACGGCAGCGCTTGTGGCCAGAACGCCTTCCTGCATTTCCTCAAAGCGCTGCGGGTCCCGATCTGGGTCTACCGGGCTGCCCAAGTGGAAGACCACTGCAGGGCGAAGAGTGGTGATGAGAACGCTCAGGGTCGGGCCGGTTGGGCCGGTCTTTGGTAGGGAGTGCGCTTGGACACCGACTGGCACAGGCCGCTGGCGCTGACTTCCGTGAACCTGTGCGCCAAGCCCCAGCAAGCGCGCACACAGTGCGTGGCCTAGAAAGCCGCCGGCTCCGGTGACCAGGATGCGTTGGGAGTTCCACACGGCGAGCAGGGTACTCAGATCTCTAAGCGAGAATCTTCGGTCACTGCGAAGACCCCGTCTAAGACAAGGGAGCGCCCGGCTACACGGATGCGCCCACTGACCTCGCCGTAGTACTGGTTAAAGTCCGCCTTGACCAGGACGCCGTCGCGCTGTTCACGTCGTTGGAACCGTGGGTCAAAGCGCAGATCCAACCAATCGTCTCCCGCCTCGGTCGAGCGGATGCGCCAGGGGGTAGTGCTTCGGGTCTGCTCGTCGGTGATGTCGTACTCAAAGGCCGCCGAGGGCAGCTTGTACATGCCTTCCTTGAGCCAGACCACGTACTTCTGGGAGCGCACTACCGGGCGCGCGTCCTCCTGGTCCTTGGCGACCTGTAGCCCGAACTGCACCTGCTCTTTTTGGCTGCGGTCCCAGGCGGTTCCCGCGCAAGCGATCCAGTTCCAGTGCTGCAGCCCACGCTGGTGTCCAATGGTGCGATCCACGGTGCCCAAGCTGCCGGGTTGCAGCACCACGACCCGGTCAGTGAGGGTGAGCATGCCCTGTTCGAGTTCCAGGTTGGAGTAGAACTGCAGGCTGCCCCGGCCACGCTGGAAGCGAGTGGACTGGACCAGAGCGGGGCCCAAGGTGTGGCGCGCGGTGACTTGGAGGTGCAGGTGATCGACGTGCATGCTGATCTGGAAACGCTGGCCGTCGGGGCTGACCCGGATGAAGGAGCCGGTGTCGGTGCAGGCGAAGTGGCGGGCGTCGTCGAGGACCTCCACCTTCACGTTCGGAATCAGGCGGGTGCGGCTGGCGTGGTCAAAAACACCGGTCTCTTTGTGGGCCACGAGCAACGCGACGTTTCCAGCCCGGGTCAGGTTCGCCAGGTTGCAGACGATGAAGTACTCGCCAGCATCGATGGTCAGGTGGAACCAGCGCTGCAGCGCCAAGTTCAGAGCGTTGGATCGGTCGAGGTTCAGCTCGCCGTCAAAAGCGGTAAACCAGCCGGGCACGTAGCGTCCGTCCGGGCCAATGATGGCGGGGGGCGGAGAGCGCTGGGTCAGGTAGTCCACCTCCTCATCGGAGGTGACGCTGAGTCCGGCGGCGGCGTCGAGTCGGTCGATCAAGCGGGGCATAGGAGAAGAGCCTACCCTTTGGGTGCAGGAAAGTAGTGACGCTGTAGACTGATGCATGCGCGTTGACTTTGTGAATCAAGCCGCCCTCGAGGCCGGACTCCCCCTCCCTGTAGATGCTTTGGGTCACCAAGCCGTGGCCTCGCGCTTGCTGACTTGGTCAGCCGAGTTGCCGCCGGGATCGGTCATCGCCGTGCAAGGCGAGTGGGGCAGGGGCAAGACCGACCTGCTCGCCCGCTTGGCCGCTGTGACCGTCTCGGACCCCGGTCCAGCAGGGGCCGCTCTCTGGCTCAACCCTTGGCAGTACGGGACCCCGGACCTGCTGAGCCCCTTGATTCGGGCCTTGAACGCGCGGGGCCGGGGCAAGCTCTCTCCGGCCCTGAAGAGCGCCAGCGAGCGCCTGATGAAAGCGGGCCTTAACTTTGGCTTGAAAGGGGCAGCCGCCCTGGTGCCCGGGGGACAGCTCTTCGATCTTGCGGCGCCTCTGGTCGGCGAGCTGGCCGGCGTGGCTATGGCCGACGATCTGGATGCAGACCCGGTTGCCTGCATGGCCCAGGACTTTTGCGATCTGACCCAGGCGATCTTGGGTGACTACAGCGGGGTGGGGTCGCGCTTGCTGGTCTGCGTCGACGACTTGGATCGCTGCGCGCCAAACCGTCAGATGGCCTTGCTTCAGGGCTTGCGCTTCCTGTTGGCGGCCGGCGCGCCCGTCACTGTGTTGGTGGCCTTGGATCCTTTCCTGGCCCGTGAAGGGGTGCGTCGGGCGTACGGCAGCCAAGGGGTGGATGCGGACCGCTACTTGGATAAGATCTTCGATCTGCGGGTCAGTCTGCCGGGCCTTCGTGCACAAGCCGTCCAGACCTTCTGGGCGGCGCGTCTGGCCGCTCCGGTTCTGACTCCGGCCGGTGAGCGTCCTTTGGGGGAGCGCCTGCCAGCCGCCATTACCCAGGTGTCGGTGGGGCAGATCGCGCCGGTGCAGAGCTTGCGCAACCCAAGGGTCCTCAGTCGCCTGGCCGCCAAGCTGGCGCTGCTGCAGAGCACGGGAGATGTGCCCGAGACCCCAACCCCGGCTCATGCGGAGACCTTGCTTTTGTGGATGGCGATGGGAGAGCGCTGGCCGGTGCACCGCGCCCTGGTTCAGTCGGGGGAGCACTTCGCTCAGCGCCTCTCGGCGGTGGCCCGTCAGGTTGGACGGGACCAATCTCAGGTCTATGACGGAGACCCAGAGGTGCAGGCTTTGGCCCCCGATGCGGCCTTGGCCAAGGTGTTGATGACCCTGTTGGAAGGGGACATGGCATGGCTGGAGCAGGCGGCAGGGACCTTGGCTGCTCTGGGGATCTAAAGGAGCTCCACCAGGGGAAGATCCAGGTTTAGGGCTTCCAGGGGTAGGGTCTGGCCGTTTAACAGGAGCAGATCCCCCCGCACGATCCACTGCAGGCCCCAGCTCAGAGGAGCTTGTCGCTGAGAGGGGTCTTGGGCCAAGTCCGTGAGCAAGGCCACATCGGCGCTGCTCTGGCGACCACAGAGAGTGAGCGCCAGGCTGCGCCATAGAGGGTCGGCCTGGGGCAAGGTGAGCAGCTCTTCTAGGGCGTTGTCCAAGCCAAGCCGGGCCCGGCAGGCCGCTCGGAGCAGGGCGACGCTCCCACCCAGGTGGGCAGGGGTCTCGGTGCGTGCCAGCACCTCCCAGCCGTCGTGAGGCAGAAAGGCCGGCAGGCGCTCGGGATCGCCCATGGCAGAGGCCCAAGCCCAAGACTCGGCGGCCATGTAGGTGCCGTGGTCGTCCAGAAAACCTCCCCAGACCTGGTCCAGGATACCCTTCCAGAGCTCCGAGTCAGCGCTGCGGAGAGGCGCTTGGGCGGCGACGGTCAGTTGCTCGGTTGTAGCGCCGAGCAGCGCCAGCTGCTGGAGGCGTCGGGAGATGCCGACCCGCCGGTTTGGCCAAGCTCCCAGCAGGACCAGCTCCCAGGGGCTGCCGGGCCAGAGGGGTGAGCCTGCGGAGAGGACCCGGCCAGTGGCCACGCAGGCGCTGGAGCTGCAGGCCCCATTGATCGCCGCTAAGAAAGCGCCTGTTGGGCTCTGCTTGGAGGGGCGGGCCAGCTCTCCCAGCTCCGTGTCCAGGCAGAGGGCGTGAAGCCGGAGCCAGAGGGCCCAGTGCGCGGTCTTGGCCCGGTCTTGAAGCTGAGTGAGCAAGGCCAGGCGCTGAGGCGGTTTCAGCAACCCGATCCACATGCGCAGCACAGGTGCCCAAGAGGCCTGCTCCGCCAAGTCCGCGATTCTGGGCACTGGGGCTTGATCCAGCAGGTGCAGGTGGGTCGCAGCCAGGTACTCCCGCACTGAGCTGTAGATGAACACCAGCTCACCGCTGCCTTGGCGCTGCTCCAGCAGCCCGGAGTCACGCTGAGCCCAGTCCAGAAAGCTGCGGCGTTTTCTCAAGGACCAGCCCGGCGGCAGGTGGCTGTTGCGCACCTCCTGGGCTTGCAGCTCTTGCAGTCGGTAGGCCAGTGCGGTGAGCTCCGGCAGTCGGATCTGCTCCGGGTCGCGCTCCGCCAGCAGGCCTTCGATGCAGGCCTGGTAAAGCCGGGCGGTGGAGCGAGGCAGAGGGTCCGGATGGTGCATCAGCAGCATCTGCAAGAGCAGCGGGCGCCGTGCCAGGGCCATGGCCTTTGGGTGCTCGGCCAGGTTGTCCAAGAAGCTTTGTGTGGCCGGCGCCTCTGGGGAGAGTACGGTGAGGATCTTGTTGCTTAGCTGCGCGACGCCCTTCTCATCGAGAAGATCCAGGTGCAGCAGCTGCGTGTCCTCGTCCGCGCCAGGCAGGGCTAGGGCCCCGGGACGGGCAGTGAGCACCAATCCCAGGCGCGGGTAGCTGGTGAGCAGACCCAAGAGCTGCTGTCTAAATGCAGGCGCTCGTCCCCCGAGCTCGTCCCAACCGTCTAGAATCAGCAACACCGGTGGGGCCTGGGGATCCCGCAGCAGCGGATCCAGAAAGCCTGCGCTAGCTTGGGGGATCTGCCGGAGAAGGTAGGTCTCCAGAGCTTGATCTACGCTCCCGTTTAGGGCTTTGGGGTCCAGGTCGCGTATGCGGATCAGCATGGGCAGCGCGAGCCCTTGCTCCAAGGTCTCAGTGGCCAGCCACTTGGCGAAAGTGCTCTTGCCCGAGCCAGCTACCCCGAGCACGACACTGCGGTCCGTGGCCAACTCCTCTACATCCACTGCCTGCGAGGCCAGCCCAGGCTGCGAGACGGTAAAGGGCACTAGCATCCGGGCCAGGGGCAAGTCCCCTGTTGGCTGGATCAGGCGGCTCTCCCACCGGGTGTGGTGGTGGGCCATTCGGGCGCGCCAGTGGCGTGCGATCTGCTGGGGAGAGGTGGTCACGACGGAAGGGTAGCGCGGGGGGAGGACAGGATCTGTCCGCGCTCAGAAGTCGAGGGTCCCCAGGGCGGCCAGGAGCTTGTCCGCGAGGCTGTAGCTCAAGCACCGCGGGCAGAGCTTGGCGAGCAGGCATTCTCGCCTGAAGGTGGTGATCACCAGTGTGCCGTCATGCACCACGACCAGATCTCGGTGAAAGATGCGGATCTGGCCGGGCCGGGCCTTCATGGGGCGGCCCTTGCGTAGGCACGCTTGCACCTCGGAGAGGGAGATGTTGCGTTCGTCCATGCGCTGGCGGGCGTGAAGTGACAGGGAAAGAGACATCGTGGGGCTCCGGGGCACGAGGTGGGATGGCGGGGGCAAAAGCCCCCGCCGGGGTTCAGCCCTTCTTGCTGCTGGCTTTTCCAGCGCCTGCCTTTCCAGCGCCTGCCTTTCCAGCGCCCGCCTCTCCAGCACCTCCGTTGGCGTTCCTTGCAGCGCCGCCTTGGGCGCGGCCCTTGAAGGTCTGGTTCTTGCCGCTCTTGTCCGCGTTGCGCTGGATTCGAGCGGCAGCCTTGGTCGTCATTGGGGTCTTCTTGGTCATGGGTTTTTTCCTGGTTGTTGGGGTTCTCTGTCACCGAAGTGACATCCTTGGAATCACACGCAGGAGCGGAGCGTTCGGGATGTTTCCCAGAACAAGAAGGTTGGATCGAGCATGGCTTTGGCCCAGACGCAGAACATCCGCTCCAGTTGGGCTGGAGCGGATGTTTGGTTTGGCTTGGTTGGCTGTTTGAGGGTCCTGTTTGGCTCAGCAGGCGTGGAAGGCTCAGGCCTCGCGAGGGTCCAAGCGCAGGGCGGCCAGGACCGTGGCGGCCTGGGGCGTGGACAGGACCTCGTGGAGCTGCTCAAGGGGGCTCATCCCGGCCTGGGGAGCACCCCGTAGGGCCCACAGCGTGCTCCTCCCCTCCACGTGATCCATTGCGTACTCCAAGGACTGGTCTTGGTTCAAGAGCGCGTCAGCCAGGAGCCTTACCTGGCCCGCATCACTGCTGTACATCAGCCGATAGTGGCCGACGCTGGGGGCGGTAAGGGTGGCGAAGGGGCTGTCTGCGCGCTGTGTCAGCTGCAGGACTGTTGCAGGTTCTCCCTGGGTGCTGGCCATGACAAAGTCCCCGGCTGGGGCGTCTAAGAGCACGGCGCGTCCTTGTTCCAGGAGCCGCTGCCAGCCAACAACCAGCTGGGTCCAAGCGGGACCAAGATCCAGCAAGCTTTGGTCTGGCAGAGCGTCGCGCTCAGCCTGCATGATTCCGTCCAAGAGCATGGGTAGCTTTGGGTCTTGACAGCGAATCATCCACTCTGTGACTTGGCGGCGCTCATCGGATGGGAGCTGTCCACGTACCCACTGAGTCAAGGTCTGTTCGGTCATTTGGTCATTCCATAGCTGTTGCTTCTCTCAAGCTTGAGCACATCGCAGGCCGTTGTTGTCACCGCGGGTTTTATCAGCTTGAAGGTCAGGTCTTGCAGCACGTGTTTTTGGTCCAGTTCGTCCATGTAGGCGCAGAGCTTGAGTACGACCTGCTCGGCGCCTTCTCGCGCGAGGCGCTTGAGCGGTCTGGGCCCCCCAAAGTCCTTCACCCCAGGTGCATTGGATGCAGACTTGCTCCAGGCGTAGGGCGGCAGGTTGCTCGGGAAGGGGGTGAAGTACACCGCCTCCAGTGCATGCCTCTGCTCAATTTCGCTCAGCGTAGGCAGCACCCGCTTCCACACCACCACGTGTCGCCAGACTGCGAGGCTGCGGTACTTGCTGCGCGAGGAACGGCACAGCGCCATGAACTTGGCCGAGGGAGTGAATCCAAGGCTCATCTCGGTGTGCGTCAGCTCGGCCCGATGCCGTCGGGTCGCATCCAGCCAGAGGGGGGCGGTCTCGGGGCAGCTCCGGTCCACGGCCTCTTCTAAGGCAGCGGCCAGCTCGCTGACCAGTTGGCCGTCTTCTTGTTGGCTGAGCCGAAATTTCATGACCGTCCTTTTAGGGCCGGTGTGCTCCAGCCCGATGTTGTTTCCCAAAATGGCGCGCGCTCAGAAACTCGAGCACTGACCCTGGACTGCCAGGAGCGCATAAGCCTTGTTTGCTCTTACCTCTCCGGCGGAAGCACTCGTTGTAAGAGCTGCTCGCAAGGTCGCTGGACTGGCTTTGGGGCAGAGATACAGCAGGCTGGCCGCGATGCCGGAGACGTACGGTGCTGCCAGGGATGTGCCCGTCTGGGTGCCGTAGCCGCCGCCTTCGAGGGTGGTACACACTTCTTGTCCGGGGGCGCGCAGATCCGCATTGGACCCGTTGAAGGCGCTGCTTCTCCCGCCGGCGTCTGTTGAGGCCACGCTCAGAACGGTGCCGTGACGTGCTGGCCAATGCAGGGTGGACGAGGCGTTGCCCGCGGCGGCCACGACAAGCACGCCTCTGAACTCTGCGTAGTCCAAGGCCTCGCTGACCACGTTTGGCTCGGAGCCGGTGCCCGACAGGGAGAGGTTGATGACCGCAGCGCCCTCGTCGATGGCCTCCCTGACAGCGTCAGCGATTTGGTAGCTGCTGGCTCGGCCATCGGTGTTGATGGCAAAGTCCAGGAGCTCGATTCGGTCCCCATTTAGGTTGGAACTGGTGATTCCAACACGGTTCTTGCTCTTGGCTGCGAGCACGCCGGCGACCGCTGTTCCGTGCGCTGAGCTGGACCCCCAGCTCTTCACCACGCCGTCTAGATCCGGGTGGGAGCCGTCGATTCCCTGGTCTACGACTGCGACGATAGTGGGTTTTCGCGTCGACCAGGGGGTGCGGTCCATCAGACCGAGAATCTCGGTCCGATACAGGCTGTGCTGATGCTTGGCGTAGGGGTCGTTGGTCGGAGAAAAGCCCTGGCCGTAGGCGCGACAGTCTCCAGCCCTCTGTGCATGTGGGGTCTGTGCCATCGAGGCGCTCTCTGCCCACTCTACGTTCTCGGAGTCGGAGTTGAGCAGCCCCAGGGCCGTGGTTTTGTCGCTCGCCGAGACACTCAGCGTGTACTGCTGGTTTAGGCCTGAGGGGTCGTTGGGGATGAAGTCATGGACCCGCTTTGGGCTCAGCTCCACCAGCTGGGAGTCGAGCTCCGAGATGCTGTCATCGGGGCCGAGTTCGAAGACGAGGACAGTATTGCCGCTCTCCAGACCGGATTTGACGGGGTTGTAGTCAAACCAGAAGAGCATCGCGAGGGGGCTTGCGGTAAGAGCGACAAGCCCAGGAATCGGGGTGGGAAAAGAAGGCCGTGGATACCCCGCGAGGTGTTTGGTGGCGTGCATGAAGCGTCGCAGTGTCCACGCTCCTAAAAGGAGCCGAAGGAGCAGCGCGGTGTAGACGGCCAGCAATCCGGCCAAGATGGCAACAACAATGAATATTCCTGCAATGAAGGCTTCGGGCGTCTCGGCACCAATGGCGATGACTTCGGTCCAGTTCCGAATCAGGCCAGCGCAGAAGACGACGCAGGCCATCAGCGCTGTCGTCAGCACGAACCCGAGTCCCCTCGTCATGCTCTCCAGCCTTGGAGGGATGGGCTCCGCAGCGCGTACAAGAACACCGGTGAGGGCTTCGATGGCGCGATTTAGTCGGAGCCACTCCAAGGCCATCACTACCAAAAAGCTGAGGAGCCCCGCGAGAATAAAAGTCCCCTTGAGCTCGTCTCCGTCGTCGAAGAGCAAGATCAACAAGCCCCCAAACAGCGCCCCAACCTGCATTCCACGAACGACAATGCTGCGAAACATCTCCACCCCCCCAACTTGACCGCAACAGTACGGCCAAAACAAGGTTTCGTGGATTACAGAGCCCTACAGTTCAGCTCCCAAGCTCCAACAACATGCGCACAGCCCGCAGCCGGGCTTGGCAGCTCATCCAGCGGCACATCTGCATTGCGCCCACATCGTCTACGCCGAGCTCGGTCTGCATCTTGGCGCGTCGGGTCTCGTCCCCGGTCTTTCGGCTGGCCCATGCCCGAAGCAATGCGCGGCTGGCCACAGGATCCAGGCCCTGTTCTGAGTCCCAGACCCGTGGCATGAACCGGGCCGGCATGCCTGCGACGGGTCCACCCTTGACCTTGGTTCCGTCGCTGTCTACGACCACGATCACGCTGTCTTGTCCTGCTCTGAGACAGAACTGACCGACGGGTGGGGAGATGGCCATGCCCAAGCGCTTGGTGGCGGCAAGCAGGCGCTCTTCGCGGGCGCGCTTGGCTTGGTCTCGGGCGCGCATGGCCAGCTCGTGGCGTCGCTCAGCCAAGGCCTCGGCCAGTGTGCGGGTGAGCAGAGCGCGGGCCATGTCTACGCTGGGGGGCGGCTCATTGGCCATGGAGCGGGCGAGCTCGCCGATGGGGTCGCTGCCGCTGGGATCCAGGTCGGAGACAGCCCTGCCCAGATCCCGAAGGTCCTGGGCAGGGCTGCCGGCGATAGCCAGCACGGGGTCCAGCCAGATCAACTCAAAGCCCTTCTCCGTTCGGATCAGGTGGCGGGTGCTGAGGTGACCGTGAACTTGTCCTCGGGCATGCAGAGCTTCCAGACCCGCCAGACCACCCTCCAAGGCCAGAGCGATCAGCTGGGTGTCCGGGCGCTCATCGGCCGGCAAAAGCTGGGAGAGGGATGGCCCATGGAGCGGGTACTCCAACATCGGCCATTCTCCCGGCAAGAGAAGGGCGCGGGGGAGGGGAGCCGGAGCGGGCCACCGGGTGCCGGCTTGCAGTCGCCGCAGCCAGACGGGATCTGCGCGTAGTTGAGGACGCAGGGCTCGGATCAGTACACGCTGTCCTCGTCTCCATGCATCAAAGCTCACGCTGATGGCGTCCTGTTCCCAGATCTCGCCTCGGCGCAGACCTGCGAACTGGGTGGGCAGGCGGGTCTCGATAGACTCCAATGCGCGAACTGCCAGGAGCAAGGGATCGAGAGCCTGAAGCTGAGCTGGGCTGTCTGCAGCGTGCTCCAATGCTTGGCGCCGTGCGGTCCAGCCGTGCGGGAGATCGCCGAGGGCGTCGGTCAGGTGGCGCTCCAGCTCATCGAGGGGAACGCTGCGTAGATCGGCAGGGGACATGGTGCTTGTTTAACAGGGCCGGGGAACCCTTGGTCTATGTTGCTGTCAGGACCCATCAATGACCCCCACCACCCTGGCTTGGCTGTTCTCGGTCCCGCTCATCGCGGTGCTGCACGAACTCGGGCACGCTCTGGCTGCCCGGCCTGCCGGCTACAGGGTGACCAGCTTTGGGGTGGGACACGGTGCACCGATCCTGCACTGGCGCACCCGCAGCGGCACCATCGTGTACCTGGGCCGCTGGATCTTCAGCGGCGGTCAGTGTGTGGCCATCCCGGTTGACGTGATCCCAGAGCGGCGCTGGCTGTACCACTCCGGGGGGTTGATCCTCCAAGCTCTGCTCGCGCTTCTGCTCTGGCCGCTGGCCGAGCGTTTCCCTGCCCTGAGTGGCGCGATGTGGTTCAACCTCTTGGTGCTGGGCTGGAACCTGCTGCCCCTGCGCTTTGGGGGCTACGTCAGTGACGGATACAAGCTGCTCGCCCCCTGGTTGGGTCGTAGCCGGAGCGCCCAGCACTACGCTCAGCGGGACGAGATCGCCAAGGTCTTGCGCCTGGAGACCCAGAACCGCTCGGATCTGGGGGTGGCTTGGTGCCGAACCATGCTCCAGTGGATGGATGTGGTCACCGGCCAAGACCCCGATCCCTGGACCCCCGAAGAGCTGGTCCTGATGGCCGAACCCCAGCTGGAGGGCATTTTCACTTTTGTCCGCTCCGAGCAGGAGCGGAGCGCCGGGGCCAGCTTGGGCGCGCTGCAGCGTATCCATCGCTACCGCCTGGACATGTCCCACAGCCTACCGCCCCTCTCCCGAGACATGCTCGCCTTGGCCGAGGCCCGCTGCTGGCTGGACCAAGGCAGCCCCAAAAAGGCCCGAGAGCTGCTCTCTGAGTTGGTCGGCGCGCCCGGCCCAATCGCCCGAGACGCCGCTTGTCTGCAGCTGGAGTGTGCACTTCAGGAGAAGGACCATGCACGGACCCTGAGCTCGGCTCAACGTCTCTCTCGTCTGTTGGATCAGAGCTTCTTTGACCTGCCAGCCGCGGCCATTACCCTGTACCGGGCCGCTCATTTTTTAAAGGAGAAGGGGTCTCTCCAGGATGCAGATCATCTGGCGGCTCGGGCCCGTTGGTCCGCCGACCGCGCACTGGCCGCTGCCCTGCCCGAGGACAGGTTGGCCCTGGCCCGCCGCCTGGGCGAGGTGGCTGGGGTGGAGCTGGTGGCCGAACGTCGGCCATCGTCCAAGCGCCTACTTCGCTGAACGCTTGCGCTGCGCTGAACAGCACCTGCCTACTGCAGGGCCGCTGGCCAGGCAGGCAGCTTTTCCTCGTTGGCAGAGTCATGGCCCGTAATCACCACCAGCTCCGGCCAGGCCTGGGCCCAGGAGTTGACCCGGTAGAGAGCGGCCATTCCTTGTTCCCAGTCGTCGTCAAAGATTCGTCGGGGCAAGCCGCCCTTGGGCATCGGCTGGGCCCAGTTTTCTTCGGCCCAGGCCGCGTCTCCCATGATCAACACGCTGGTCTGGGGCAGGTTGAGCAGCACCATTGTGGAGCCCGGGGTGTGGCCGGGCGCGGGCAGCAGGATCATGCTGCCGTCCCCGAAGAGGTCGTGGTGGCGGTCAAAGGGCCCGTAGGCGCCGCCGTCGAAGGTGAAGGTCTCCACCTTGGCTCGGGCCAGGGGCTCGCTCCAGTTGCCTGGCTGATTCAACCCAAAGGCCAACTCCTCAGCGGTCAGTCTGACCTGGGCTGCGGGGAAGTCTTCCAGCCCGCCGATGTGGTCGTAGTGGGTGTGGGTCAGGACAATGCTGTCGATGGAAGAAGCGCTCAACCCCAGGTCGGCCAGGGCCTTGGAGGTAGGCTGGCCCATGCGAAAGTCCCCGAGCCCCTTCGCTATGAGGGCGCCCGGATAGTCGTTGGGATCCATCGCGGTGCGGCGACCCAGGCCCGCGTCGATCAGCACGCGGCCATTAGGATGCTCGAAGAGGTAGGCGGAGATCACGCCTCCGGGGTCCTGCTTGCGATCCCCCCCGGCCACGGCCTGGTGCATGGGCAGGGAGATGCGTGCGCTGGTGTGGGCCCGTAGACTTGTCCGGGGCAAGCCGCTGCGGTTGAGCGGACCCAAGGTCTGGTCGGTGGCCGCAGGAGGTGAGGGCAGGGAGAGGCAGGCCAGGACGGTAGGGAAGAGCAGCATGGGCCGGAGTGTAGACTAGGCCTAAGAACTTGAATGGAGTCCCCCTTGAGACGCAGAGACTTGCTGGCCGCCGCTGGCGCAACCCTCCTCCTCGCACCTGTGCCGGCCCTGGCCAAAAAGGAGGAGGATCCCAAGCTGCTGCTGGAGCTCGGGGGAACGCTAAGTCACCGGGGACAGGTGGTCACACGGGACAAGGTACACCTGCGGGTGGCCTTTTTCGATGACGGTATGGGCCGGAAGGTCATCTGGGAGCAATTTCCCAAGGTGGACTGCGTGAAGGGCGTGTTCTCCGTCACCTTGAAGAAGTTGGGTACGCAGTCTGCTCCAGCCCTGCCGGATACGGCCCATATGGAGCTGTGGGTAATGGATGCTGGCCCACACGTCAGGGGGGTGCGGCTCACCCCGCGGCTTGGGGTGGACTTTGGCGGTACGGGCAGCGCGGACTGCCTGGACGTGCGCGAGGCGGAGAGCGAGTTGGACGCCTTGGATGCAGGCGGCAGCTGCACCTTCATAGGCGACGGTGCGCTGCGGGTGGACATCACCACGCTGCAGCTTGTGCTGAAAAACTAAGGCAGCCTCGCCTAAACCCGATTGGGCTAGTCTTCGACCTTGGCGATGGCGTCTATGGGGTTCATCTCACCGTGAACCATTGCGAGCAGGCCGGGCAAGTAACGGTCCATGGTCAGCACGTTGGCGTAGACGATGTTGCGCACGCTGGAGGAGCTGAAGGGTGCGCCTTCCACGTCCACAGCACTCTTGTAGCGCACCTCGCCGTCGTCGAAGTCCATCTCCATGTTGCCGATGATGAGACCGTAGTTGGCCCGTGTGATGAACTCTGCAACCGCGGCGCGCTTGTCCTCTGGGACGGGCACGGGGGCGATGCTGTAGAAGAGAATCTGGTGCTGCTCTTCGCGGACCTTGCAGTAGCACTGCCAGCGGGCGGCTTCGCCGACGAACCCCATCACCAGAGCCAGGGGATCGCTCTCCATGGGGGTGGGGTTCCAGTCGTCCTCGGTGAAGAAGGCTTTGACATCGTCAATCAGGCTCATGAGGGGCTCCAAGATCGGTTTTGGGGGTCTAACACAGGGTAAGCAACGGAGTCCTGCTACTTGTCCATAGATCGGCCTGAAGTTTTGCTGAAGGGCTGCTATTGACGTGTCCACACTTTTGAAATCAAACAGGATTTCAGTGTGTTAGGAGGGGGTGGCCCAGATGTTGGGATCGGTGGATTGCCTGTGGACAACTTGTGGACGCTCATGTGGGGAGGGTGCTAAAGGGGCCGAAATTGGTGTGGGTTCTACGCCGTGCCCAACTATTGAGCACGGCTCTTCTTGGGCCTCGATGGACGAGCTTGTCACTCGCGGGCGTTAGTCTTTGGAGGGGCCTGCTTGGGTCACCATCGGAGGTGTGTTGTGAGGTTGCGTGCGGTGCATTTGGCGGGACTCGGGATGCTGCTCATGGGCGCTCTCGTCGTAGGGAAAGCGGCGGACGCCGCCAAGACGCCTTCGGGCCACCCGTTCCTGCTGATTGGGATGGATGGTGGAGAGTGGTCTGTGATCGAGGACCAATGGTCCCAGGGCAAGATGCCCAACATGAAGGCCCTGGTGGCTCGTGGCGTACGCGCGCCCCTTCAGACGGACTACGGCTGGTCTCCGGTGATTTGGACCACGGTCGCGACGGGTCACGATCCCGATGTCCATGGCATCACGGGCTTTGTCGTGGCCACTCCCAAAGGCGATGTGCCTGTGTCCTCCGACCTGCGCCGTGTCCCGGCTATTTGGAACACCACGAGTCAGGCGGGCATGAAGACCCATGTTTTGGGTTGGTGGGGAACCTGGCCGGCCGAGCCAATCTCGGGGATCAACATCACTGAGCGTTGCAACGGTGAGTTAGAGCGGTGCGCGACTCCAACCAGCGCCGAGACGCAGGTGCGTGCGAGCCTAGGCCAAGCCAACAGCAAGCACGCCAAGCTCTGGCCCGGCAAGCAGCACTTCGCGCCCGAGGACCGGGTGGTCACCGAGTGGGGACCTGTGCTCAGTGCCACCCCCTTCGACTTTATGGCCATGTACATCCATGGAACGGACCCCAACAGCCACAAGTTCTGGCGCTACTACCGGCCCCAAGACTTCCCCGCAGGAAGCGTTCCTCAAGAAGGCATAGAGCAATTTGGGAACAAGATCCCCAAGGCTTACCGGTCCGCTGACGTTGTGCTTGGTCGGGTGCTGGAGTCGGCAGGGGACGAAGTGAATGTGATCATCGTCAGCGACCATGGTTTCCACCCTTTGGCTGACGTGACTCTCAAGGTGACCTATGACTTTGACATGCTGCTCGACGAGTTGGGCTTTGCCACACTGTCCCCCAGCGGCAAGGTCGACGTAAAAGCTAGCCAGATGTACACTTGGTCCAGCGCCTTGAACGAGCGCCGCAAGCGGGTACGATTCTCCATGGAGGGCCGCGATGCCGGGGGGAAGTTCACACCTGAGCAGGCAGAGGAGGCCCGCCTGCTACTCGAATCTAAGCTGGCCTCGGTGACCTACAGCAGTGGACAGCCGGCCTTTGAACTGGACCTGGCAAACTCCACCGACAAGGAGCGCGGGGGCGACTTTGTGGTCATTTCCCTCCAGGAAGGTGCGACCAAGACCCTGCTGATCGACGGTCGGGAGGTCAAGGGAGTGATCAAGGGCATGGTCGAGAACTCCGGTGGTCACGCAGGGGACCCGCCGGGAATTTTCGCGGCCGCAGGCCCAGACATCGATCCCAATGCCGACATGAGCGGGATCCGTATCCACGACATCACGCCCACCCTGCTCTACGGGATGGGCCTGGCAGTGGCCGACGATATGGCTGGCTCCGCCCAGATGAAGCTCTTCAAGCCCGAGTTCCGTGCCTCAAATCCCCTCAAGACCGTGGCTACGTATGGCGAGAGGGGCGCGGGTCAAGCGAGCGAGACTACGGCGGAAGACGAGGCCGTTCTCGAGCAGCTCCGCCAGCTTGGATATATCGAATAGACCTGCTAGCTGCCGGTCTATTGGCACTGTCCACGGCTGAACGGAGTGAGTGCTTTGAAAGGCACGGCAGACCGTCTCTGTTTCTGGCGCCTCTCCTCAATACCCCAGGGCGGCCAGCAGCTCTTGGACACTCTGGGTCGTGCCCACCTCTAGGGCGCGGCAGATCTGAGCGTGGCCAATGCTGACCTCGTCTAGGCCAGGGACGCCCAGCACGCCGGCGAGGTTGTGCTGGTCCAGGTCGTGGCCCGCGTTGACCCCCAGTCCATGATCGACTGCGGCCCGAATACTGTCGATGAGCATTTGGGTCTGAGTGTCTTGCTCATCCTTGCCCCAGGCCCAGGCGTAGGGCCCCGTGTAGAGCTCGACCCGGTCAACACCGAGCGTAGCAGCGTGGGCCATGTTCTCAGGAACGCAGTCCATGAAGATGGAGACGCGGATCCGAGCGGCTTGCAAGCGCCGCACGTTCTCTCGCAGCTCAGCGCTCTGGGCCGGGAGATCCCATCCGTGATCCGAGGTCACCTCGCCGGGGGTCACCGGAACCAAGGTGCACTGAGCCGGACGTAGCTCCAGGGCCATCTCGATCAAGCGGGGGGCATTCTCGCACTCTATGTTGTACTCGGCGCCCGGATGGTTCTCGCGTAAATGATTGGAAATCGCTGGAACATCCGTGAACTGGATGTGCCGCTGATCCAGTCGGGGGTGCACCGTGATTCCGTGCGCGCCGGCAGCCAAGACCGTGTCCACGCTGGCCAGCAAGTCCGGTGCGTTGTGCCCGCGTGAGTTTCGCAGCAGTGCATATTTATTGACGTTGACTGAAAGCTTTGCGGTCATGGTGCGCTCTGGTGACAAGCGGCTAATACGCCGTGTAGCAAACCTTGCAAGGAGTCGTCTTGAGCATTCTGGGAAGAGCCATCGCAAATGCCATGGCAAGTCGCGCCGGTGTGATCAAGGCCGAGAAGAAGCGCCTGATCGGTGAAACCGTCAAGCTGGGCCTGTCTGCACCCAGCATTTCGGTGCACAAGATCGACACGGGTCCCAAGAAGGTGCGCATGAACCAGGTGGTGCCGACGGGCGTTCTGCGCGCCAACATCCAGGTGGACGCTGGCCTGATCCAGGTGATCAGTCCCTTCACCGACAAGGAAGCCTTGGCGACTTTCTTCCGCATGGACCTGCCCTTTGGTGCGCCCGCCAGCGTCATCCTGACCCGCGGTCTGCTGGGCATGGGTAGTTGGGAGGCTCACGAGTCCCAGGAAGAGGATTCGGTGGTCATGAAGTTCATCGAAGGCCTGGAGGACATCGATTCCCGGTTGGCCAACGACATTGAGCTCCGTCAAGAGCTGACGGGGGCGCACATCGATCTGGCGTGGGGGATGCAGATCTTCCCAACTGGGCCCAGCTCCTGCATCGCCATCATCCAGACAGGCCGGGTGGGCATCTTTACAACCACACACGGGGTTGAGGTCGCCAAGAAGAGCTTCCAAGCCCTACGGGACCTGCTGGCCGGCTACAGCGGGGAGTATGCGCAAGCGCTGCCACCGCACGCGTTCTGCTTGGCGATGGAAGACGAGATCCCGCTGGACCCGGAGTACAGCGGCCAGAGCGCCGAGGGTGCAGGCACGCCGGCGCCGGCGGTCTCAACCCCTGCCCCTGCGGCTCCCTCTTCTGGCCCAAAACGGGCTCGGAAGCAGGGGCCCACTTTCGATGCGGCCTCCTACGTCATCTACCCCAAGGAGGGCGCTGCCGACTCCGCTCCATCGGCCGTTGCAGCTCCAGCGGCCGGTGCAGCTCCAGCGGCCGGTGCTGCTCCAAGCTCCGCTCCAAAGCCTCAGCCTAAGGGTCAGAGCCCGGCGCCTGCCAATGAGAGCGGCGGCGGCAGTGTGATCAAGTGGGTGGCCATCGTCGTGGGAGGAGGCTTTGCCCTGTTCTGCGCGGGTTGTACCGGGCTCGGCATCCTTGGACAAATCCTGGAGAACGCCGGCTAGTCGCTTTCTTTTTTGGGGGCTGGTGGGCTGGCCACAGCAGCCCTGCTTGCTCTGAGCGGCTGTTTCAAGATGCAGTACAACTATGGCTCAAAGGTCAAGGGCGACCCGGAGATCCGGGACTGGCACCACCGGGCACTTTGGGGGCTCGTTGAGCTATCCGACCCCGTGGACATCTCCGATGTCTGCCCCAACGGCGACTTTGCTCGGATCCGCACCAAGACCAGCATTGGCAACTCCATCACCACGATGATTCTGGGGACTCTGTACAGCCCGAGCACCGTGCAGGTCTGGTGTGCGGATGGGGACACCTTCCGCGCACAGGTCTCGCCGGCAGGAGAGGTGCTCAAACTAGAGGCTCCAGTTGACCAAGCGGCGGTAGGGACCGACCTGAGCTCAGCTGAGTCCCCAATCAAGGCTCCGGTTGAGAACCTGGATGCAGACCCAGCCGAGACCCCCGCAGATTAGGCGTCGACGGAAGCGTCTTGGTCGTCTGTTTTGGGCTGGCTGGCTGCTGCGTCAAAGCCTGCCCGGTAGAGCCCCGCGTAGTGTCCGCCAGCAGCCAAGAGCTCCTGGTGGGTGCCTGACTCGACAACCCGCCCGGCGTCCATGACCACAATGCGGTCTGCTGCCGTGATGGTGCTTAGGCGGTGGGCGATGACCAGCACGGTCTTTCGCTCTAGGATGCGCTCGATGGCGGTCTGAATCAGGGCCTCGGTCACTGGATCCACCGAGGCGGTGGCCTCGTCTAGGATCACCACAGGGGCGTCGTAGGCCATGGTTCGGGCAAAGCTGAGGAGCTGGCCTTGGCCCACACTGACGTTGGCTCCGCGCTCGGTCAGTTCATGCTGCCAACCGTTGGGCAGAGAGGCGATGACCCGGTCGGCGTTCACCAGCTCTGCAGCAGACTCAATCTGGGACATGTCCAGCTTGGGGTTGCCCAGGTCCACGTTGAACTTGACCGTGTCTGGGAAGAGCTGGATGTCCTGACGCACCCGGGCGACGGCTTGGCGAACCGTGTCCAGGGTCAGCTCCCGGATCTCCACACCGTCCAGCGTGATGCTCCCGGTGTAGCCTTCGTAGCATCGGGAAAGCAGGCGCGTCAGGGTGGTTTTACCGCAGCCTGTACTGCCCACAATCGCAACGACCTCGCCTGGGGACACGGTCAGTGAGACGCCCTTGAGCACCTCATACTCGGGCTCGGGGCGGTATCCAAAGCGCACATTCTCAAACACCACCTCGCCCTTCACGTGCTCCAAAGTCTTTGGGCCTGACTTGATGGATTCGTCGGTGTCCAGCAGCCCAGTGACCTTTTGCAGTGCGGCGCCGGCGCGCTGGATGATGGCGATCTTGCCGCTGAACTCTCGCAGGGGGCGGAACAGGCGGTTGAGGTAGTCGATGAAGGCCACCATCAGGCCTGCGGTGATGCCGACTTCGGCCCGGCCTGTGGCGTACCAGAGCATCAGTGCGATGCAGATGCTGCCGATGCCGTCCACCGCCGCGTACATCAGCGCGTCGTAGACATTGGAGCGGATCGTGGCCTCTTTGTAGACCGTGTTCCGCTCAATAAAGCCGTCGTGGCTACCCTGTTGGTGGTTGAAGAGCTGCACGACCTTCATGCCGTTGACCTGTTCGTTCAGGTAGGCATTGACCGTCGAGAGAGAGGTTCGGATGATGTTGTAGGTCTGCCGCAGGCGGCGGCGGCACAGCTCGATGATCAGCGCCAGCGGGGGGGCAACAGCCAGGAGCAGGAGCGTCATCTTCCACTCCAGCATGAACATCGCGATCAGCACGCCGATGATGGTCAGCACATCCAAGAGGATGGTCACCACGCCCGAGGACAGGCTCTCGCCCAAGGCTTCGATGTCCGAGGTCGCTCGGGTGAGCAGCGCCCCAGCTGGGCGCTTGTCGAAGAAGGAGGGGGAGCGGGAGAGCAGGTGCTCTACGACGTGCGTACGCAGGCGCAGTACGGTTCGCTGACCTGCGATGGAGATTACGATGGAGTAGGTGGATCGCACCACGTAGCCCAGGACCACGGCGGCCAAGTAGGCACCGGCCACCTTGCCCAGGGTGTCCAATCCCATTTGGCTGGCGGTTCCGCCGCTCATGCCCTCGATGTGCTCCTCGATGGCGACCTTCATGAGCCAGGGCTGGACCAAGCTGATGGCGGTCGCCACAGGGGTCAGGATCAGTGCAGCCAGGAAGAGTCCGCTCGACGGTGCAGCGAAGGGCCACATGCGTGTGACGATGGCCTTGAAGTTCATGTCCTTCTGCGGGATGGGGACCTGGGTCATTGCATCACCTCGGCAGCGGCTTGGGCCTCGTCCGACTCCAGTGCAGGGAGCTCCTCATCGTGCTGGCTGGACCACGCCTCTCGGTACGGACCAGGCCTGGTGAGGAGCGCGCTGTGTGTGCCTTGATCCACCAGCTTGCCCTGGTCCAAGACCAGCACGTGGTCGGTCCGGGCCAATGCCGACATGCGGTGGGAGACCAAGAGCATGGTGGGCTGCCAGCCATCTTGGCCGATGCTCGCGAAGGTGTCGATGAGGCGCTGCTCGGTCTCTTGGTCGACCGCACTGAGCACGTCGTCGAGCACGATGAGGTTGGCTGGGCGGTAGAGCGCGCGGGCCAGTGCCGTACGCTGACGCTGGCCGCCGCTGAGCATGATGCCGCGCTCACCGACCACGGTGTCCAGGCCCTCGGGCAGAGCCTTGAGATCTTCGGCCAAGCTGGCCTGGAGCGTGGCTTGATCCACACGGTCTGCGTCGATGGGCCCCATTGCCACATTGGCCGCGATGCTGTCGGAGAACAGAAAGGGCACCTGGGGAGCTACCGCGGTGTTCTCACGCCAATCGTCGAGATCCAAGTCCAGGATGTCCGTCTCGCCAACAAAGATCATGCCCCTTGGCGGGTTCCAGGTGCGGGTCAGGACCCGCAGCAAGGTGCTCTTGCCGGAGCCGGTCCGGCCATAGATTCCAATCGTCTTGCCTGCGGGCAAGGTCGCGGTGATTCCTTGGAGGGCTGGAGTGTCCTCGCCTGGGTAGGTGAAGTTCAAGTCCTTGAGGTGGAGCGCTGGCGGGACCTTCGCCAAGGTCGCCGGGTCGGAACCCTCTGGCTTCTCGGGCTCCGCATACAGAACCTGGTCGATGCGCTCCAGGCTGGTGTAGCCACGCTGAAAGACGCTCACGAGCCAACCTAGGCTCATCAGAGGCCAGAGCAGCTGGGCGATGAAGGTCACAAAGGCGACCAGCTCGCCTACCGTGAGCTCTCCGCGCTGGGCCATGGGGCCACCGACCACCAGGAGCACGTAGATGCAGGTGCTGCCCGCCAGACCCAGCATGGGAAGGACGGTGGAACGGATCCACGCCAAGCGGATGTTGGTCCCCATAAACTCCAGGTTCTCTTTCTCGAAGCGCTTCAGGAAGGACGCCTCGGCGGTGAAGTCCTGGATGGTTTGCACGCCTTGCAGCAAGGAGAGGATGCGGTCGCTCAAGGAGGAGAGCTGAGTCTGGGAGAGTCGTGTCAAACGGTGCATGGCGAACACGCCGGCCTGCATGAAGGCCAAGCCGATGACGATAGGCAGCAAGGTCAGCAGGGTGAGCTTGGGGTTGAGCTGCATCATCTTTCGGCCCGTGAGCGCAAGCGCCAGGGTCACGTTGAAGACCTGCAGCCCTCCAAAGCCTACGAGTGCCCGCACAAAGGTCATGTCATTACTGACCCGTGAGACGATGTCTCCGGCCTTCATTTTGGAGTAAAATGAAGGTTGGAGCTTTGTCAGCATGCCG
>JBLHMA010000011.1:0-34444 GCA_047621545.1 Cognaticolwellia sp.
CGAACCCTGGACTCGCCGAGGTCTGCGCGGATGGGATCGACAACGACTGCAGCGGGGATGCGCCGGAGTGCCGGGTGTTGGGGGAGTTCGGGTTGAGTGATGCGACGGTGACGATCCAGGGCCCCTTCGGGTCCGGATTCGGCTACACCACGGCCTTCGGCGACCTGAACGGAAACGGCACGCCAGATCTGATTGTCGGGGCACCAGACGGGCATTGGCCAGAGTCAGGCTCCGACTATGCACATGGCGCGGTCTATGTGTTTGAGGACTTTGATGGGAGTGCGACGAGCAGCACTCAAGCTGACCAAGTCCGTGGTTCGGACTTGCACTTCTCTGATATGGGCGGGAGCCTGGTGTCAGGTGTGGACTGGTCAGGGGACGGAGTAGCTGACCTCGCTGTCGGTTCGGGAGAAGACGCGCCTCTCTATGCACGGGTCGTGCACCTGTTTGAGGGGACAACGTCCGGTTTGGACTCGAGTCCGAAGGCTTCGATCTCTCAAGCAAGCGCTCAGGAGTACTTTGGGCGGTTCATTTATGGCGGAGCTGACCACGACGGGGACGGAAAGGCTGAGATTTATGTCTCAGGTTTGGGGGATGATGGGCAGTGGGAGTACTACATCTGGAGTGGAATTCCGGGTGGAGATGTAGATTGCAGCGAGGCGGATCAACGGATCTACGGCGAAGGTGTGGGACCAGGATTTGTCTCAGCTGACGTCAATGGCGATGGCCTGTCTGACCGCTTTATTAGGGGAGCCGGACACTGGCTGGGGGATCTGGGGCCGGGAGAGGGAGCCGCAAACCTCCACGGGGCCAACATGAACGGAGTCATTAGGCCAGACTATGGGTTTGGTTTTGCGCTTGGGGCCACAGCAGTAGATCTGAACTCAGACGGGCACGCGGACCTGATTCTAAGTGAGGTGGACTACAACGATGAAGGGACCGATGTGGAAACCACTCTGGTGGTGTTCAATGGCGCTCCAGACTTCGATCAGACGACGAGCACAACGCACGCCAGCGCCCGTATTGAGCTTGACGCTGGGTACGCTTGGCACTTGCTGACTCCCGACATCGATTCGGACGGCGTGTCGGACATTGTCGTCGTCGATCCATTTGGTAGAGACGAGACGCAGGTCTACTACGCGGACGGTGGGGGCGGTGTGGTGACAGAGCCGGCCGCCACGGTCACAACCGACTGCGGAGAAGGCGCGAGCGCAACTCCAAGTGTATCCGCCCCGGGCTGGTTGGCTATCGGCTGTGAGAACCCCCGGGATGAGGTGTATCTTTTTCGTAGCCAGGGACCATGACAGCCTATTGAGCGAATACCCGCTAGAAGAAGCTTGCCTGGATCTTTTGAGTCGCAGACCCACCGTTCGAGCTGATGTTCACTTCACCCATTGCAGCGAAGCAGGTGGTTGTCCCTGCCTTGGAGCCTGTGAAGGTCAGCTCGTGTGTGGAGCCGGGAGCAAGCGTTTTGGAACCGCCCCAACCAGACATGGTGACCGGACAATCGGTGTTGGTGTAGTCGAGGACAACATTGTCGATAATCAGGGATTCGTCGCCATAGTTGACCATGGTGAGGGACTTGGTCTTGGTCAGGTTGCTCAAGACCAAGTTCCCGCCCGAACCACACTCATCGCAGATGAGCTCCAAGATGGGGGCACAGATGTCGCAGAGATCCACGCCCACGGCGCTCACTGGAATCTCAATGTCTCCGCCGGTGGCGTCTGAGATCAACGTGATGGTTCCGCTGATCGACGTCTCGGCGCTAGGCTCGACGGTGAGAGTGACGTCTCGGGTCTGGCCGGCTCCCAGTACGTAAGGCAGCGCCAACTCTCCGCCGTATCCCCACTCAGAGCTGGAGCCCGAGAAGTTGATAATCAGAATGTCCTCGTCTCCGGAATTGGTGATGGCCAGAGGAGAGGCTGTAATCTCCCCGACCTCTGCATCCCCAAAGTCGATAGAGCTTGCCGACAAACTCAACTGCCCACCGACGGTGTCGCCAGTATCTTCAACTTCGGCGCCGGAGCCAATCAGGTCTACCGTGATCTCACTGGCTTCTGCCAGGTCGGTGACGATAGTCAAGGTGCCCTCGAAGTCCATCTCGCGGTCTGGAGTGAACACGAGGTTCATGCTCAGCTCGCTGTCGGCCTCGATCTCAGAAGGCAGCATGCTGGCTGCGTCCTCGACCAAGAAGAAACTGGTGTCGATCTGAGCGTCCAAGATGCCCAGTGGGATCTCACCGGTGTTGCTCAAGGTCAATGTCACTACGCCAGAGTCATCGGGCGAGACTTGACCGAAGTCCACAGAGTCCTGGCTCAAGGTCAGGGCACCGAAACTGACTGGACCCTCTTGTTCAGACCCAGCCGTGACGGGTTCAAGGCCACATGCGGGCAAGAGCAAGAGCAGGGGCAGAAGTGCAAGGGCGCGCATGGCGATCTCTCCAGAAACCAATAGGGACGCAGCCCCCAATGAGGAGCCGCTTCGGTGCCGTCGCGAAGTTTAGCGTAGAAGATGGGCTTCGCCAAATCTTTGCAGCACAGGCACGCGCGAAAACAGCCCCAAGGAGGGGCTGCGGTGCAAGCGGACGCCTCCAAGGAGGCGCTGTCTTAGAAGGTGTACTTAAAGTAGCCTGTGCCGTTGAAGCCCAGGTCAAAGCCAACAGCGTAGAACACGTCTGCATCCACGCCCACACTGAAGTGAGAGAGCTTGCTGTAGTACTCGAAGGTCAGTCCACCAAAGCCGACCGGGTGGGCGCCTTCGTGGTAGCCAGGGTTTTGGTCGCCCCAAGTACCGGCGACGACATCCCGCAAGTAGGCGTCTTGGTCCATGAGCAGTGGAGCGAAGAGAACGCCACCACCAGCACGGAAGCCCAGCCCGACGCGGCGGGTTGGGTACTTGCTGAACTCGTAGTTGGCGAGCAGCGAGTAAGTTCGGGTGTCACCCTGGATGAGAGGCGAGGCGACGGTACCGCCTTTGTTACCAGCACAAGCTTGATCCGCCTGAGTCTCGTAGTTGCAGCCGTTGTGGACTCCCTGAATCAGGGCGACCTCCCAGGCCATGGACATCTCTTCTTGGTCAACGAAGTCGTTGCCAACGGCCAACCCGATGGCGCTACCGGCCTTGAGGAAGCCGTTAAACTTAAGGAGGTAACCGGCAGCACCGAAGCTGGACTTAGCGTAGAGGCCCTTGTTGACCTCCTTCACGACTTCGTCTTTTTTGGGCTTCCGGTCGTCTTCGACGACGGGATCGTCGAGGCCATCGAGACCTTGAGCCATCGCGGGAGTCGACACCAAGCCGGAGAGCAGGGCGAAGGACACAGAAACAGACATTCAGCTACCTCGAAACGTTCAGCGGGAAGGGGACAAGTCCCACACTGGCCACGCTTTCTAACATAAAGCGGCGGGGGCCGTAGGATGCAACAAGGGCCCGGCCTAAGCCGAGCCCATGTTGTGTTCTCGACTGACTGGATCAGCCTGGGGAGAAGATGAAGGGGTAGGACACAATCACGATGCCGCCGCCCTTGGGCTCTGGGAACTTGAAGCGCATGAATCGCCCGTTGATACAATTCTCAACGGCCTTGTTGTTCATGGTCGTTGCCTTGGTGGACGCGGAGGATACCGAGCCGTCCTTGGCGATGACAAACTTGACCACGATCTTTCCGCCGAGAGACGGGTTCTTGGTCAATTCACGCTGGTAGCAGTAGCGGATCTGGTTCATGTTCCGCTTGATGACCTGGTCAATCAAGCTCTTGTCCAGTGCACCGAGAATGATTGGGTCTCCGCCAATTCGGCCGATACCACCGTCACCCTTGGCACCGAAGTTGCCACCGCCTGTTCCGTAGCCGGAAGAACCCGAACCACGGCCCTTGGTTCCGAGACCACCGAGACCCTCTGCGGTACCACCGCCTCCAAGACCGGAGCCGCGTGAGCCGAGCCCGCCCGAACCAATCTGGGTGCCCTTGGCACCAATGAGGCCACCGATGCCGCCAGCAATGTCAGAGTTGAGACCAGAGGAGCCGAAGACCCCATCCATCTCTGCACCTTCACGCATGGCGCCCAGCACGCCTGCATTCTCTGCGATCTCTTTGTCGATCTGACGCTTGTTCATCTCGACCTTGTTGCCCTTGGCACGGTCCATCTTGGCGTCTTTCTTGCCGACCTTGCCCTCTTCGCGCTTGGCCTTGGCACCCTCGCCTGCATCTGGGTTTGCAGAAGGCTTGGACTTCTCCTTGGGAGGCTCGGGTGGTGGCTCCTCGAGCAACAGCTCGACGAAGCGGTCTGGAATCTCGTTCAGACCAGTGCTCTTGCTGGGAGGAGCGTTCCACACCAGGATCCCGGCCATTAGGCCGAGGAAGATGGTGAAGGTCATGATGCCCAAGAATGGGTAGTCCAGGTTGTCGGTCACCTTGGACACGATGGCCTTGGATGCCGGCACCATCTGAGCGAAGAACACCACGTTGCCCAGGTCGATGACCAAGCGGGTCTCGTCGGTGATCTCGATGGAGTAGTTTCCACCGCCGCCGGTGGCCTTTCCGGACTCGATCAGCTCTTGTATGGTGTGACGCTGCTCGCCGATATCGATGAATCCACCCCACTTATCGGAGATGTTTGCAGACCAACCGCCGCCGCTGGAAGTGAAGAGCTTGTAGCCCTCCTCTGCCACGTCCTCTGGGGGCACGTAGAATTCGTTCTTCCACTCTGGAGCGGCGCTGACGATGCCGCCGGTGAGCCAGAGCACGGCGGGCAGGAAGTCGGGACCCCAGCCGAATGGGTGGCTGAGAAAACGAACGCGCTGTCCGGTGGCCGTACCTACAGTGACAGGCTTGCCGCCCTTGCCGTAATGCTTGGTGTCGACGACTTGGTCACCCCAGATCTGGGAGACCTCGAGCACGGGCGCGACCTTGGTATCGTTGCCGACATCGGACTGACCGGAGCCGAAGCGCATGATGAAGGCCATCACGTCCTCGGTGTAGTCCTCCTCCGACTCGTCATCATCGACTGGAGCAGCAGCGTCGGCCGAAACCTCGTTCTTGCTCTTGAGAGCGAAGCCGCCCTTGTCGCCCCCGTGATCGGTTGCCTCGTCTTCGATGTGCTCGCCTGCCTCGGGGGCGCGAACCATCTGGGTGGCCTCTTCGTCGTCGAACTCGCCAGCCCCGGAGATGCCAACGATGATTCGGATGTTGCCGATCTCGATGGTGTCGCCATTGTTGAGGCTGGCGTTTACTACGCCAGAACCATTCACCTTGGTACCTTCGCCAACGAGGTCGAGCAGCTGGACGCTGCCGTCGTCGTTGACGTTGACCACGGCCTGGAGGTCCTGGAGGGCGTCCTCCTCGACCCGCAGCATTGCTGCTGGGCCTTTGCCGATGGTGATGCTCTCCGCCGACAAGTCTTCGCGGAAGAGGAAGGTGCTGTCTCGGTAGACCTCAAAGGTCAGGATGGGGCTGTCCGCCATGGGATCCCTCGGGGTGCCGCAAAAGGGCACTGGTTCAGAAAAGGAAAGGGGGTGCGTGCGACCTGCGGCAGGTCTATTTGACCTGGTTGACCGACTGATCCATCTCTTCGTTGAAATCCTCACGAAGCTTGATCAGTGGGTTGAAGTCGGCGCGCTTGCGATCCAGAAGCAGGGCTCCCGTTGGCTTGACCAACTCACCGTCAACCTCCACGCCTTCGAAGTCGATCTCTGTGCGCGACTTGTACTCGATCTTTCGCTCCTCTTCTTCCTGCGCGAAGGCAGGGGTTGCGATGAAGCTGGTTGCGAGCAGCAGTGCGAAAAGTCGGCGAAGGGTCATGTCGGTCTCCTTGAATGGCGGGCGACGTCGTCCGGGAGAGTAGCGCAAATCGGCGAAGGACAGAAGGCGTTTGCAAGCCTTTGGCCTTGCCTTGCACCTCTCTCCTATCGAGAGTCCGCTAAGGTTTGGGGATCTTGCCGGTAGGGGCGTCTGGAAACAAGTCTGCAATGTCAGGTGTCAGTCAATAGGCCAAGTAGGCAAATTCGGGCGGTGGAATGGCTTCTCCTGGCAGACAGCAGCACCGACTCTGACCACGTCCATAAGCAGGGGTTCCCAGAAACTTTTGCGATCTCAAACAAAAAGGGACGGCCCAAAGGCCGTCCCTGATTGATTTCCTTTGGAGTGCCTACTCGGTGGGAGCAGGTGCCTCAACAGGGGCTTCTGGTGCGGCGCCTTCTGCAGGGGCTGCGCCTTCGACTGGAGCGTCGGGAGCAGATGCCTCGTCGCCGCCACACATGAGGATCAATTCATCTAAAGTGGGCTCCATTGAGTCTAGGAAGGTGATCATGTCACCTGCCATTCCAAAGTCTTCGGCGTCCAAGACCATTTGAGACTGCTCGCCGATCATGGCGAACTCCTCCATCATGCCCATCTCCATGACGGCGGGGCACGAAGCCTGCTCCACCTTAGCCATGTAGGCGGTGTTCCGGGCTTTGAGCTCGACCAGCTTCTCTCGCTGACGCTTCTCGCGCTCCTGGCGCTCCTTCTCCTGCTGGGCCAGCTCTGCTTGACGGTCCTTCTCGGCCTGCTCAGCGGCTGCGATGCCGCTGATGCGATCGAAGACGGGGTGCGTCGGTGCGATGTTGCCCTGATTCACATCCACGTAGGACTGAAGGAGCTGCTTGGCCTTCTTGAAGTCCTTGGTGTACTTTTCGTGAAGGGTGGCGGCGTTGAAATAAGCAATCTCGTTCTTGGGATCGAGACGGAGCACTTTGTCGTAGGTCGCCGAAGCGCCGTCGAAGTCCAGGGTACCGCGCTGCGCGACAGCCAAACCTAGTAAGGCACCAATGTTGTTGCCGTCAGCACCTGTGGCCGCCTGGAAGCAGCCGAGCGCCAAGTTGTAGTCACCGGAGTTGAGGGCGACGTAGCCCAAGTTCATGTTCGCTTCGACGTTGTCCGGGTCGACCTTGATGGCGGTTTTGAAAGACTCGATCGCGGCGGCTTGATCACCCTGCTGAAGGTAGGTGACGCCCATGTTGTTGTAGATGCCTGGGTCACCCTCTTGCAGGGACTTGGCCTTTTCGGCAGCCAACTGACTCATGCCAAGCTCGCCCTTGGCGAAGTAGGCGCGAGACAGGTTCCGGTAGGCCGGTACGTTGTCTGGGCTAGCCTGAAGAATCAGCTGTGCTTCAGCGATAGCCTCGTCGAACTGGCCCGCCTGGGTCATAGCGTCGACCTTGGTGTTCCAAAGGTCGATGTCCCCGGGCTTGGCGCTCAAGTAGCCGTTGTAGATCTCTACGGCTTCAGCGTGGCGACCGGATCCGGAGAGCAAGTTCGCCAAGTTGAAGAGGGCATCTTCGTAGGTTGGGTCGATCTCTAAAGCCTTGCGATAGTGACCCTCAGCCTTGTCTGACTGGCCCATCTGCTCAGCGGTCCAGCCGGCGTTGTATTGAACCGACTTGTTGTTGCCGTCGAGGTTGCCGGCCTTGACGAAGTCGGAGTACGCGGCGCTGTAGTCAACGTCGCCGCTCTTAGAATCTGGGCTCTTCAGGGTGGTGACAGCCCGATTGAAGAAGTAGCCAGGGTCGGTGACCGTGGTCTCATCAACTGCGGGTGTGGTCTCTTTGTCGCCACAACCTGCGGCCATGCCGAGGGTCAGGGCGAGACCCAGGAGGAGAGGGATGCGCTTGGTCATCATGGTGTTGCTCCGGGTCATTCTTAGAGGTTATCGACGAAGGATTGGGTGGCTTTGCCAGAAGCCGAGGTGAAGTTCGGCTCCAGCAAGGTCTCTTCTAGTCCTGGGAACTGCTCGGGGCGCAGTTCACCAAGTCGACGCGTCGCGAACGCGAGCTTGTCGTTGTATAGGTTCAGCTCGTAGCTCTTGCCCAACGCGACGGAGTAAGCCTCGACGGCTTTCTCTTCCTGCTGGTAGGCGGATGCTTCGAGGTCCATCTTGTAGAACTCGCCCTGGTCAGCGGTCAGATAGGAAGGGACGTAGGAGTTGACCATCGAGTCTGCGAAGTTCTCGTAGGCCATTCCGAGGTTCACCAAGGCGGCCAGACCCCACTCGCCGGCGCCGGTGCCGACGATTGCCGCGTACATGGTCTCCACCTCCCTGAGGGTACGGACCTTCTTGAGAAGGTTGTCACCGAGGATTTTGTCCTCTTGGCGCTGGCTGACACGACCGGAAGGACCAGAGATTTTCATCTTCATGTACGCGTCGAAGTCGTCCTGAGCCAAGATGAACATCATCTGAGCGCCGAACTCGACTCCGAGGGCCATCTCGGTGCCAGCTTCTTTAGCGGCCTGGAACCAGGTGATGGAATCCTCGTAGTGCTTCTCAGCCTTTGAGGTTTGGCCCATCTCTTCCATGGCGAGGCCATAGTGAAGGCGCGCGTACATCAGTTCGTCGGCCGAGACACCCTTGGGGTCCTTGGCGGTGAAGAACTGCTGGTACACCTTTGCGGCCTGCTCGAACTGCGCGTTTTCTTCGTAGAGCATCCCGATCTCGAGTTGCACTTGCTGTACGTTCTCTCGGTCTGGGTAGGCAGTGATGTACTTCTGGTAGTCGCCGACCGCGATTTCCCACTCGCCTAAGGCGCGGCGGAAGAGTGCAGCGGAGTAGAGCGCGTCTGGTGCGTTCTCATTCTCCTTGTCCAAAGTGAACAGCTTCTCGTACTGCTCAGCCGCCGCCGGGAAGTTCGCCATGGACTCGTAGTCGTAGCCCAACAGCGCAACTTGACCGTTGTAGAACTTGGACTTGGGGAAGTTCTCGAGAAGCAGCAGACGAGTTTCCATCGCTTGCTTACGAGCTCCTTCGCTGTAGAAGTACGCGGCAGCGTTGTTCAGTGCGAGGTCGGCGTTCTCGGCCTTGGGAAACTCTTCGTACCAGGCGACCAAAGACTCAGCAGCGGCCCGCTTGTTCTTGTCCTGCTCGAGGCTGACCTCGATGAACTTGAGGCTGGCGTTCTGGTAGATCGTGTAGGTCTCTGCCTTGAACTTCTTGTTGCCCAGGCTCTCTTGGTCGTAGAATGCCTTGGAGACTTCCTTGAGGTTCTTCCAGTCCTCGACCAAGTTGAACGAGTCGAGGATGAGGTTCGCCGCCAGCATCGCCTGCTTGGACTGTGGGTCCATTCCGATGACGATGCGAAAGCGGTCGGATGCTTCCTTGAACTGGTTCTTGTTGTAGTACAAGTACCCAGCCTCGTAGATCATCCCCTTGGTGTCCTTGTCGTCCGGGAAGAGCTGGGCGTACTGGTCGAGTGCGGCGAGCTTCTTGTTCTCCCAGTCGGAGAGAGGAACGGCCTGGGTCTTGTTGTCCTTGGAGGCCTTCTCAATCTTGCCTTGCTTGGCTTCGGCTTTGACCATTTCACCGGCGGCGAAGACAGCGGAGCTGGCGCAGAACTGAGAGCGCTTGCCCTTGGGGTCCAACTTGACGACGGCCATGTACTGGTCGTATGCCTCGTTGAAGTTCTTCAAGGTGTAGAGAAGCTCACCAAACGCGTAGCGCATCTCGTAGGTGTGCTTGTTGTCCGGGAACTGCTCCAGGTACACCCGGTAAGCGGACTCAGCCAAGCCGTAGGTGTCCTTGGCGTTCTTGCCGGTTCCGAGCTTCTTGGCCTCGGAGTGGTAGTCGATGGCTACCCGGCGAAGGTTGGACTCGATGACGCCCTGAGCATCGTCGATGGCCTCGGGGTTGGCCGCATTTGCACGGGCCCAAGCCGAGTTCTTCCCGTAGGTCTTGAGCAGCTTGTCGATCTCCGACAAGGTCTCCTTCTTGCGACCAATCTTGTTGTACGCGGCGATGATCTCAGCCTGGTACTCGGGCGCGTCGGGAGAGTTGGGCTCCTCGGCGATGAGACGGCGATAGGTCTGCACCGACTCCTCGAACTTGCCCTGCTCAAAGTAAGTCGAGGCCAAGCGCTTGAGCATGGAGCGAATCAGCTCCTTCTTGCCCAGCTTGGAGAAGTAGGCGTACGCTTCGTCCATCTCGCCAGCGTCAGCGAAGAAGCGGACGAGGTCCTTGAGGGCCTCGTCTTGGAGTTGGATGCTGTTCTGCTGTCCGCCAGCGGCCTCGGCTGCCATGGAGTAGGCAACAACGCCCTTCATGGTCTCGATGGCCTTGCCGTACTCACCCACGTTGTAGTAGCACCAGCCCAGCTTGTAGAGGGCGAAAGCGTACTTCTCGCTGTCCTTGAAAGCGGTGGCTTTCTGGTAGGCCAGCAGCGCTTTGTAGGCGTTGTTGTTGTCGAAGTAGTACTCGCCGATCTGCACGTAAGCGTCGGCCACGTATGGAGACTCGGGGTAGGTCTTGACCAAGCGGGTGTACTCGCTCAGCGCGGACTTGGGGTCACCGGTGTCCTGCAGGGCCTGAGCCAAGTAGAACGTCGCCTCGTCTGCACGAGCGAAGGTCGGATAGTTGTCCAGAATCTGGCGGTAGAGCTTGATGCTCTTGCCCTGCCACTTCTCTGACTCGTCGTTGTCCGGCTGCAGCTTGGTGGAATCGCAGGACTCGTCCTCGAAGCAAGCATCAAACTGCTTCTCGTAGCCTTTCATCTCCAAGAAGTAGATGTCGCGGCCCTCCTGGAAGTACAGGTCGGCCAAGCGAAGCATCATCTCTGCTTTCTGCTCCCCCTTGAGCGTGCCGCGAGAGAGGAGTTCTTTGGCGAAGTCCATCTCCTGATGACGCTTCTCGCGCGCCATTGCTCGGAGCTCGTCCGACTGGTTCTGCATGTCATCCACGTCATCGGCGCGGAGAACGCGGCGCTCTTCCTTCTCCTTTCGATCCTGGGCTTGCGCCTCGGAGGAGACAAAGGACCCGGCCACACAGGCCAGGGTGAGGGGGAGCACAAAAGTGCGGAGCTTACGTAGACTCATATGAGAATCTCCTGCCGCTTACGCGACGAGCTGGGCGGGCGGCTTGCGCCCACCCTCAGAGAGATCAGGGGGGAGCGGGGTTCCTATTCGCAGGAACTCTGCTCCGTGTAGTAGTAGTAGCCGAGCTCGTCCTGCCAGAACTCGCCGTTGAAGGGCCAGTAGGCCAGTCCACGGCTGGTGGCGAAGTCGATGGCCGTTTCATCCTTGGTGTCCGCGAGATCGATGGAGCTCATTGCGTACTCGTAGCCAATACGCTGAGCCGACACGACCTCGAAGCGGATGATCTCGGACTGGGTGAGCAAGTCACCCAGTTGGTTGCTCATCTGAGCCATCTCCTTGAGCATGACCAAGCCAGCACGCTGCTTATAGCGGCGGCGGTCCTTTTCAAGAATACTGTTCAGGTGCGCGCCGAGAGAATCACGCCAGAGGGACTTCTGTGCGGAGATCTTCCTTTCCTCCTCGTCCATTACCTGCAGGTGTCGGACAAGGGAGTAGAGGTCTTGGTTCCGCAAAAACTTCGTAAACATGCTCTTAGGGAGCACGGTGTCCTTTTTGACACCCTCGAAGTAGGCCTCGTAGGCCTGGTCTGCTAGCTTGCGGCCTTCCTTGGACTGGTACTGCTTGATGAAGTCAATCAGCTCCTGGTACATGGGGCGGACGCTGCTTTCGAAGCGAATCAACTCAAATTCGACCTGCTTGTACTCACAGAGGTTGAAGAAGGTCAGTGCCCGGAGGATGGTGGCCTCGGGGACGAACTCCCCTGTGTCGTAGAAGGGGGACTGAACGGTGAGGACCTGACCCAGGGTGCTGTTGAGCTCACCCTGCATGAAGTTGGCCCAGGCAGACTCGAAGAGAGACTCAGCCCAAACGTCGGAGTCACGAGGCACGTAGCTGTAGTACTTCTCGGCCTCGTCGAAGCGCTGAATGCTGTAGTAGATACGCGCGATGTTGACGAGGGAGAGGTCGGTGAGGCGCTCGACCTCGGCGACCTCGCCGTCGGTGTAGAGGGTGACCTGCTCGGAGTCACGGATCACATCGCGGAAGCTCTTGACCGAGCTCTTGTAGCGATCCTGCTGCCGGTAGATGACACCCTCGAAGTACTTTGACTTGAGGTACAAGTCTGACTTGGTGGAGATCATCCCGAAGTAGCGGCGTGCGTCGGAGAGCTCGTCGTCCTCGTATGCGTCGACGCCGTAGAGGTAGGCCATGTAGTTCTGGGCCTTACGGGGGTACTCCTGGATCGGCACGTCCTTGGACTTGGCCGCGGATGCCAGACGCATGAGTTCGCTGTCGTCGCCGGTGTAGCGAGCGATTGCGACGACCTTGGGCAGGGCGTACTTGAAGTAGCGGCCGTTGCTGCCCTTTTTGACTACCTGCATGAAGTAGTATTGGCTGGAGTGGTACATCTCCAGTTCGTAGAGGTTCATGCCCAGGTAGAACTGGATGCGCTCCTCTTGTTCTGGGCAAGTGCCATCTTCCAGCATGTTGAAGAGGGCCAAGCTTGAACCGAGGAACTTCTTGGCCTTGTAAGCCTCGACTGCATCGTCGACGTCATCGGCGCAGACACCGCCAGCGCGGTCTGCTTGGTCGTCGCCGTCTTCTGGCAGATCATCGTAAGTGCCACGTTGGTTACGTCCGCTGCGGTTCTGGTCGATGCGGTCTGCATCTTCGAGAGCGTTGCGGTCCTTGGTCTTGGAAGGACCGTCACCTTCGTCATTATTTAGGTCGATAGCGGGCTCTTCGACACGGGAGGCCGCCGACATCTTCTTGGCTGTGTTCACGACCGAGTCGGGAGCACCAGCGGCCGTGAGGCACTTGATCTCTTCGTTGGTGAACTGGTCGCCGGAGTCTTCCATCGTTTGCACGATGATGTTGGCCGGAACGTTGACGTTGACCATGTTCATGATCTCGTCGCAGCTCAGTGCGTGGGCATCGCCTGAAGCTGTGGCCACGATCCCCAGGGCGCTCAGGCCCAAGAGGGTGGAGAAAGTGCGCTTGAAGTGGAGGTTCACTTGTTCACCTTGTCCATGTTGGGGAAGAAGAAGCCAACGCCGCCCGAGAGCACGAAGTTGTTCTTCATCTCCAAGGTCGTGGAGTTCACGGTCTCGATGTAGACCAGGGAGCGTCCATCTACCCGGACGGCCAGAGTCTCGTTGAAGACAATGCGCACGCCACCACCGAAGTTGGTGGTCGGCTGCAACTGCACTTCCGTAGCCTCGGCGATGGGATCGCCTTCAGCCTGGAGTGCGCGCAGGTCGTCTCGAGTCTGGGTGACACCCATGCCGAAGGCACCGTAGATGTCGAAGTGGATGATGTTTCCACCGCCCAGAGCCACCTTGCCGTAGATAGGCGAGAACTGGAAGGTCGCGTTGCTCACAAGAGTGAGCTTGCTGATGTCCGGAGACACGTTGTTTTCATTGACCAGCTGTGTGGTCAATGGCTTCCAGTCGTTCTCCTCGAAGTCAGGGCTGTAGGACAGCTCCGCTTCGATGGCGAAAATCTCGGTCAGGTGGTAGCCGAAGCGCGCACCCACGATGTAACGGTTCAGGAAAGGGTCGTTCGTCACGAAGCCCACCGATGGGGTGGCCTCGAAACGACCGATCTTCATGAAGTCCTTTTGTTGGATCATCTTGATCGTACGGTCGGGAGGCTCGAAGGCGGGGGCCTTGGTTCCGGTCGAGCTGCGAAGCTCTTCCTTCTCCTCCTTGACTGTGGACCTGTCCGAGGAGGTGTCTCCTAGGATGTCGTCCAGTTCGTCATCACCGGAACCTTCGTCCTCTTGGACGACGGCGTCCTGATCCTCGAACTCATCGGCGAGGACAGGGGTGGAGAGCAGTAGACTGGCGGCAGCCAGACAGATGGGGGCAAATTGAAGTCGCATGCTGGTCTCCGCTCAGAACTCGGTGCGCCGGTCATCCATCTTCGGGAAGTACATCGACAGTCCTGCCGATGCGATGAAGACGTTGTAGAGGCGTTTGTCGGACGAAGGAACGTCCGGATCGTACTGAGGAACATCGTCCACGTACAGGTAAGAGCGGGCCTCAATTTTGAGGGCCAGCGTCTGGGTCAGAAACAGGTCTGTGCCGACAGCCAAGTTGACCGGCACACGCACTGAGTTCCCCAACGGCTCGAGCTTGACGGGGGGCACCGATGGGTCGGTGCGAGCCAGCTCGTTGTCGTACACGGCGTGGTACTTGGCGATGGACATCATCCCAAGGCCACCCGACATGTACAGGTCGAAGTTGACCACCGTCTCGCCGATCAGGTTGATCTTGCCGTAGACGGGGATCCAGTTGGCTGAGAAAGTGGCGCCGAGCACCATCTTGTCCAGTGGCTGCTGAAACTCCACGTCCTGGTCGGAGCTGTGGGCGATCTGAACCAAGGTGTTGGTCAGGCCCTTCAGGTCGCTCTTGCCTAAGTCAGGCGAGTAGAGCAGCTGCCCACCGGCCGCGAAGTTCTCGCTGAAGTGGTAGGCCAGCAGCACTCCGCCGGTGTAGCGGCGAACCATTGGGTTGTTTGGCACCAAGCCGATCACCGGAGCGATCTCGAAGCGTTGTGACTTTTCGAAGAAACGGTTTTGAACCGCGTCTTGCTTGATGGTCACCTCACCCTGAGCCTCCCGAAGAGCGTCCTCTGCGGGGTTGGCCCAGGCCATGGTCGGTGAGAGCAGAGCCGTCGCGCTAAGCGCGGCTCCGAGCATCCCAGCAACCAGGGTGCGGGTAGAGTTCATGGACAGCTTCTCCAACATCAGCGTGCGGTGGGTGTAATCCACGCAGGGGCGGTTTTTCAGGTCGCGGAACGATAGCACAGTGGCTGTGCAGGTCTTTTGGCCGCTTGTCAGGCGGCTGTCAATGTGAAGTTAGGTCGCCGAATCTGCAAACGGGGTGAAAGGAAACTCCTTGCCCGAGTTGGTGGGATCATTCGACGATCAGGTTCAGTGTCATCCAAGTCATCCCGCCCCGTCGGTCCCGTAAAACGAGCCACAGGTTGTGGTCGGATGTCTCGGAATCCACGGGCGCGGTCCACCGTGACTCCAGGTATGGAGAGAGGCTGATCTCTTGAAAGAACTCGCCGCTGCTTGCGTACATGCTCACGTAGGGTTGCTCGGTTCGGTCCTCGAATTCGCCTGCACTATTCACGAATGTATAAGCTTCTACCGACCCTTCTGTGAGTGACATAACGAAGTCGTAAGTCTGACCGGCTTGCACGCGCAGCGTGTCCTGATCTTGGACTTCGTAGGTCCCGTCGAGCACCAGAGACGCGATGACGGGATTCTGGTTGGGGCTGGGGTTGATCGAAACGGGCATGCGTTTCAGTCCCGTTTCCGCCAAGCTGTCACCTTGGGCGTCCAGGTCCAGGTTGTCCAGGCTTCCTTCGCCGGGAAGCGCTGAGAGGGTGAACAAGTAGTTCTTTCCTTCCGTTGCTTCTTCTTCACTGAGTCCGTCAAGAAGATCTGTTGGAACAGTGAAGCTGGGGGGCAAGTCGGGCTCGACGCCGATGAAACCCGCCGCCTGGACCTCCTCGAACCATGCGATCTGCTCCTCTGGTGTCATCTCTTCCAGGTCCATCGCGAAGAGTTCTTCGAGCGTCTCGGAGTCCAAGGCGCAGCCGAATCCGCTGCTGTCTTCCAGTACGCAGCCAAACCATGTGACCGTACCGATGCCCAGTTCAGGGTCTACCGCCAACGAGGACAGGGTGACCTGGTCGCCCGGAGCGGGCTCAGCCGGCTCCGAGGCCACGCCCAAGATACGGGCGCGATCAACGAGGGTAGGGCGGCCGAGTTGGTTGATCTCACAGCTCATCAGGAGCAGGGTCAGCGTGATCATAGGTAGAACTCCAGCTCAACACCGGGGGAGGGCAGGAAGGGCAGGCCACGGACATCGACATAGTCTGTGTAGTCGTAGTTGTAGACGCGGAACTCGGGGTTGTCACCGCGGTAGACATTGAGAAAGTCTACGTAGGCCAGCATGCGCCAGTGCTTGAAAGTGAAGGCGCGTTCGGCGCGCAGGTCGACCGCGGTGTAGGCCCCCAAGCGTTCCGTGTTCCGGGCGCCGGTGGAGTAGGGGGTCCAGGAATCCAAGTCCGCGTCGTAGAAGGCCCCCGAGTAGGGGGTGTAGGGAGTGCCTGTGACGTACTGAATGCGCCCACTGACTTCGAACTGGTAAGGGAGCTTTACCCCGGCCAATGCGGTCATGATGTGGGTCTGGTCGAAGTCATAGAGGTAGCGGTCGCTCTCCTCGTAGTCCTTGCGCCAGCTCTGACTCCAAGTGTAGCTGACCCAGCCAAAGACGTTGTTGACTGGGTCTTGTCGCAGCATGACTTCGAAGCCGTAGATCTCGCCTGCCCCCTCGTTCGTGTAGGGGATGTCGCCGATCTCTTGGAAGTCGCGGTTGTTCACGATGAGGTCGGAGAGCTCCTTGTAGAAACCCTCGGTCTCCAGGTTCAACCCCGGTACGATCTGCTGCTCGAGGCCCAGTGAACTTGCCCAGGCCTTCTCAAAGTCCGGGTTGTAGTCGTTGGTTCCCGGGGCGTAGGACTCGAAGAACTGAGGGGGCTGGGTGTACAGGCCGGTGGCCCCCTTGACGTAGGTGTTCTTGGCGAGTCGGCCCTTGAAGGAGATCCGGGGGTCCCACGCGGTGGAAGTGAACTGGTCGCTGATCGAGTAGACCGAAAAGCGAATTCCAGGCTGCACATAGAGGCGGTCGAGGTCCTTGAAAGGGCGCAGCTTGGCCTTGAGGTACAGGTCGGGTCCCCATCCGGTGCCTTGGTCCTCGATCTTGAAGGCCTCTCGTTCGGCGAGAGGGTCGTATTCGACGAAGGAAGCCGGGTTGAAGGGCAGCGCTGTAGTGAAATCCCACCAGCCGCCGATGAGGTCCAGACCGGGGATGATCTCGACGTGGTCGTTGGGCTTCCAAGGGACCTCGGCACGGATCTCGCTGAGCCAGAGGGTCTGGTCGAGTTGGAAGGATTGGCCCAAGCCCAAGAACTGGTAGTCCACGCCAAAGCTGGGCATTACGCGTAGGCTGAGGGTGTCGGTGAACTCGTGTTCGATCTTGCCCTGGATGCGGTGGGTGAACTGATGGGTGCTCAGATCGCCTTGGGCGTCTTGGTCGCTGCTCTGGGCCACGCCGTCGTCGGTGGTCACCAGCAGCTTGTCGTCGAATCCGAACAGGAAGAAGCTGACCTGGGTCTTCTCGAAGCCGTGGTAGCTGTAGCGCAGCTGGTAGTCGTACCAGACCGGGTTGGCGCTGAAGGGACGGTTCTTCTGGAAGGGTTTGAGGACCACGTCGATGTAGGAGCGCCTCGCCGCCACCGCCACGTGGTGCTGGTCGTCCTTGCCCAGCCTGCCCTCGTAGAGGCCACCTGAGTCCAGGAGATCCGTAGACCAGACGATTCGGTCCTGCTCCGGGGACTCCTTCTTGGTGGTCACATCCACCGCCCCACCCGTGCTGCGGCCGTACTGAACGCCGTAGGATCCAGGCAGGTAGTCCACGCTCTGAATCATCTCGGGGTTGATGACCGAGACGAAACCACCGAGGTGGTAGACGTAGGGAATGCGGATGCCGTCGATGTAAACGCCGGAGTCTTCCGGGTTGGCGCCGCGGATAATTAGGAGTCCCGAGGAGAAGGGGGCACGGCCCGCTCCGGGAAGGTTCTGGATGACCCGGATGGGGTCGCCAAAGGTGCCTGGGATCTTTTTGGCCTCGGACATCGAGATGGTCCGGGTGGTGATCTCGTCCTTGTCTTTGCGGTAAACGCCGACCGCGGCGTCCTGGCCGTAGGACTCGTTGCGCACCCAGATCTCGGCGCTGCTGACCAGGCCTTCCTGGATCTCAACCTCCAAGGTCTTCTCGGCCCAGCCAGGGCGGATGACGGCCACTTGGTAGCTGCCTGGGGGCAAGCCGCGGATCTCAAAGCGGCCCTGGGCATCGGTGGTCGCGGAGAAGTCCGTGCCGACGACGATGATGGTCATCTGCTCGAGCAGTGCTCGAGTGGCCAACTCGAGGACCTGGCCATCGAAGGTCACCGGCAATTCTATGGGTTCCAGAGGCTCTTCGGGCACAGCGTCGTCGATGCTCTGGGAGTCTAAGACGAAGCCGTAGTTGAACTCCAGTGCGACTACGGTGGGGCCGTTGGCGTCCTGTGCGGGAGAGAAGGTGCTGGCTTGGATGGCTTGGACTGCGGCCGCGGCAAGTCCGAAGCCTGGGTCCTCGAGTACCTCGACGTAGGAAACTTTTCCGTCCACGCCGATCTCGATGAGTAGCAAGACGCTGCCCTGGACCTGCGCGGCTTTTGCCTCTTCCGGGTAGGGCGCCTGAACTAGGTCGATCAGCTCGGGCATCTTGGTCAGAGGGAGGACCTCTTCTTCTTGAGTCGCAGCTGGTGCCACGCTGCTGGCGCTGTCGTCTTGGGCCTGTGCGGTGGGGGAGAGCGCGAGGGCGGAGAGGAAAAGCAGCATCATTCAGTCCATGGCCTTGATCTGGCACTTGTAGGGCAGGCCCGTGACGGCGACAGGAGTGCCGTCCTTTTCACCCGGTTTCCACCGAGAGGCCATCCAGGCGTCGCGGCAGGCTCTGTCGATGCCGTAGCCGATGGCTTTTGGGATCTTCAGGTCCGTGACCCGGCCTTCGGCGCTGATGGTCAGCGCAATGGTCCAGGTACCCTCAATGTCCTCGTCGATGGCTCCTTGAGGGACTTGAATGGGGGGCACGTTGCGCAGCTTGGGGCGCACGGTGACTGAGGCGAAAGGAAGGCTGGTCCATTCCTTTGCGTCTTCGATCTCCATCTTCTCGCTGGTCTGAGCGACGCCCAAGCTGGTGCCGGCGTTTGCGGTCATTCCAGTGCCCGCACCTTCCGCGAAAGAATTGGCGCTCATGCCCTGTACGATTCGCCTAGGCCGTGGCTTGTCTGGCGGCTGCTGCTCCGGTGGCGGCTCGTCGACGGTCTCCTTGAAGTCCACTGGCTCTAAGACGGGCTTTGGTGTGGGCTTGACCGGTTCAGGCTCTGGCTCGGGCTCGGGCTCGGGCTCGGGCTCTTTTGGAGGCGGCGGCTTGACGATGGCCATCTGTACCCACTGCTCTACTTGCTCCTCGCTGACGCGCTCCTTGAGCAGGTAGAGGCCCAGGACAATGTGAAAGCCCACGGAGACCCCAAGGGCCGTGCTGTTGCCAGCCAGGCGTCGCCAGAGAGGGACCGGGGGACCGAGAGGAGAGCGCACTCAGGGATCCTGAGGCAGGGGCTTCATGGCCTCGCCGTTCTGGACAGCCACGGGATCGATATTAATGGCGTAGTTGGCAACGCCTTCTTGGCGCACCAAGTCCAGGAGCCAGATGAAGCGCTTGTGGGGAACGTTCTCATCGGCAGCGATGAGGCAGATCACGTCGTTGCCCGATGCGTCGGCTTCGGCCTTGGCCTGGGCAACAGCGTCGCGAAGGCCCTGCTCGCTCACCTCGTTCCCATCGATAGTCAATGTGCCGTCGGCTTGAAGCTGGAGGCCCAGGGAGATGTTCTCTGAGGCCTGGCCGGTGGCTGCCTCGGGGAGCTTGACCTGGATGGAGCTCTTGGCAATGTCCACGGCCGTCACCATGAAGATGATCAGCACCACCAGGGTGATGTCCACGAGTGGCGTGACGTTGATCGCGGAGATGATCTCGTCATCGCCGCCGCTGAGCGAACCGGCCAACTCAGGCCCCCTTCTGGATCAGCAGGCTCTTGCCTTGGTCAGCCTTTACGCGGGCTAGGACGAGGTGGGAGAGGCTCTCCACGCGGGCCAGGATGCTCTTGTTCTTGGACTGGAAGAAGTTGAATAGTACAACGGCAGGAATAGCGACCAAGAGCCCGATGGCCGTTGCCACGAGTGCTTCGGAGATGCCTGCCATGACTGCCGTGCTTGCCTCGTTTGCGGTCGCCAAGTCGGCGAAAGCCTTGATGATTCCGAGCACCGTTCCCAGTAGGCCGACGAACGGCGCGTTGGATCCGGTGGAGCCCAGAACGATCAAGCCTCGAGACATCTTCTCTTTCTCGAAGATGATGTTGCCCGCAATGGCCTCCTCGGCGGCATCGCTGTTGTCCTCGGCTGCTTCTACTCCGGCTGCCAGGACGCGGGATTCTACGCCGGTCATGGCATCGAGTTCTTTCTTGAACCCCGCCTTGTCGCCCTTGGTCAGGAAGGCGTTGATCGCCGCCTGGAGCTTGTCTGCTGGGCTGGTATTGCGCATCAGGAAGATCGCGCGCTCGATCGCGACGCCAACGCAGAGCACCGAGAGAGCAACCAGTAGCCACATGACCCAGCCTGCACCGAGCAGGGCAAAGTCCAACATCTTCTGTTCGAGATCCACTCAGACTCCTACGTGCCCGGCAAAATAGCGAGAGACGCCCCGGGTGTGCACCGTTGCTTATTCCGCCAAGGGCCAAACATCGTGCAAGGATTCCGTGGTGGCCGCCCAGTTGTGCGGTCGTCGCAAGGAAAAAAAAAGGCCCCCACGAATGGGGGCCGATGGAGGCGACGACCGGAGTCGAACCGGTGATACATGGTTTTGCAAACCATTGCCTTACCACTTGGCCACGTCGCCAAAGCCGCCGCACAGCTAACCGGTAGGTATCCTCTGTCAACCAATCTGAGCCAAAGGAGTGCCAGTGCTGATCCTTGGCCTTCTTCTATTTGAAGCCGCGCAGGCTCAAGAACCGCTGCAGCTTGAGCTTAGCCGCCGGGTTCCGGTCACATCTGCGGAGTCCATGGCCATGGGCAGCGCGGGTATGGCGTTTGCCAATGGGGCCAAAGGGGTGTTTTTCAACCCGGCTGCTCCCGCTGTTCGCAAGGAACATCAGGGTAAGTTTGGCCTGACTGGCGTGCTTTCGTTGTCCTCGGCGCTGGTTCTTACAGGCTTGGAGGATCAGCGGCTGGCTGAGAGTTGGGTGGAGAATCGTTTGGATGTGGGATTGGCTGGCCGCTACAAGCGCGTAGGCGTGGGCTTGGTGATCACCACGCTGCAAGACAGCAGTGATGATGGGCAGCTCCTGTTTACGGAGGGACACCTGACCAGCGGCGTGCAGCTGAGTAGCGGCGCACTGGGTGTCGGGTTGCGCACGGTCTCTGCGTCCATTCAGCGCCCTGGTGTGCCAGACCTGAACTACGCCGGCGTAGGCTGGCAGGTCGGGTACCTATTCACCGCGCTGGATGAGGGGGTCAATGTGGGTTTTAGCTACCGCAGTCGGGTGCTGGCCCCAGCAATGACTGCCAGCTATGATGCGCCGGATATCGCCGTTGCACCTTGGGAGTTTGGCTTTGGTCTTTCCCGGGTCTTTATCGCGCCTTGGCCCAAGCCCGTGCCGATGCGTCTGGCGGTCGACATGGTGTTGGAGGGACCTGTGGATGACGCGGGGGCGATCGAGAGCCTCTATGTGCCGACCACAGAGTGGGTGCAGCAAGGAAGCAATCTGACCCTCTCTCCACGTATGGGGCTGGAGATTGAAGTGATTGAGCACCGTTTGCGTCTTCGCACCGGTACTTGGCGCGAGGCCAGTCGTCTCCAGCAGCTCACAGGCACTTGGCATGCCACGGCCGGCTTGGAGCTTCGGGTTCTGCCGATCTCCGTTGGGCCTTGGGAGCGGGACCTAGCTCTTGAGTTCGCTGTAGACCGGGCAGCGGGCTTTACCAACGTGAACTGGTTGACCCTGGGCTTTTGGGAGAGCGGGCAGGTGGAAGGCGGGGCGCGTGAGCTTCAGTGATGCCGGACCTGAACTCAGATTCTCTGCCAGGAAGAGGCGGGAGCACGGCCTGCCCTCCCGTTCAGCCAAGGGACTGATGGCGTTCCTGCTCGTCGAGAACACCGTCCTGAGTACCAGGGCCTATCAATCCGTAAGCAGGGCCAGAGCCTGGTTGGCCACCCGCAGTCCGCGCTCCAACACCTCCGATCGCCAAGCCTTGTTGGTCGGAGCAAAGGTCTCGAGCATGGCTACCTTTGCAGGGTGGTCGATGGCGGGTTGACCATGCAGATGCAGTCGGTTCTCCTCGCGCAGTGCCTTGAGCACCGCCAGGGATTTCCGAGTGCCGAACTCCTGGGTCACGGTGTTCGTGCGCGCGCTCAGTAGGCGTTCGTACAAGCTCATGTGGGCGCCTTCGATGGCGTAGGCCACTCCAGCATCGGGGTCCCAGGGCACGACCTCGTGCTGGAAGGCTTGGGCCAAGGTGGCCTCTTGGGGGGAGCGCGCTGGAACGTCTACGAGCAGCGTGTCGTAGGCCGTAGGCCCGAGGCCGGTGTGAATGTCCAGGACCACCAAGCGCTCCAAGTCCTGGAGGTTCTCCGCGACCCATGCGCTGTAGGCGGTGGGGCCCTCTTCGAGCTGTGCGCCGCCGAAAAACAGGCCCTTTGGAAAGGCATACTGCCCCCCGACTACTGCCTGCTTGAGGCTGTTGAAACCGTGGCGCAGCACCGACCAAGCGGCACGTGGGTAGTAGAAGTCCATGGATGGGGGCGAGGGTGGATTCAGCAGGCGATCCATCTCAGCGTAGCCGTCGGGGGCACCTTCATAGGGCCGATTGGGGGCCAAGAAATTTCGGTTCAAATCGACGTTTGACTCGTTGACCCGGCGTCGCCAAGACCACCCATAGGGGTTCATGGCGTGTACCAGAATCAGTGCGGTGTCGGGAGGTAGAGCTGGCAGGTCGGCCATGAGCGCGCGCTGGATCGCGGAGCCGCAGACGCCCTCGATGCCGTGCAGACCGGAGCAGTGGATCAAGGCTCGGGTAGCTTGGGGCGGGCCGATCCAGGCGATGTCGATGCTCAACTCCAGGCCATCTGGGCCGGTGGCAGCGAGGGGCAGAGCCCATTGTTTGGCGGCCAAGTTTTTTCCCTTTTGGAGAAAGTCGGCCCGGGCATCGTCATAGTGGTCGAGGTAGTGCGCGATCATGCCGCCGTCGATATCCCGTCCGGAGCCCTGGGAACCCTTTGCAGATCAGCGTCGTCATCCTGTCCAAGAACGAGGCCGACCGCATCGGCGCGGCCATCGCCAGCGTTCCCTTTGCCAAAGAGATCTTGGTTTTGGATTCGGGCTCGGAAGACGGCACGGTGGAGCTGGCCCGTGGTCTGGGAGCCCGGGTAGAAGAGGTGGATTGGCCCGGCTTTCCACAGCAACGCAACCGCGCGATGGAGAGGGTCACCTGCGACTGGGTGCTCTTCTTGGACGCGGACGAGGTCATTGGTCCCACGCTGCGCGCTGCTCTTGAAGCCCTGCCGGAAGACCCGCCCGAGCGCGGCTTTTTGCTGACCCGGGAGAACATCTGGCTGGGCCACCGGGTTCGCGCCGGTAGCTTTGGGCCCAAGCGCATGTCGCGAATGGCCCATCGCCAGCACAGCACTTGGGTCTCGGAAGTACATGAGATCCTGAAGGTCGACGGCCCCATTCGTGGGCTTCCAGGGCGCATTGTTCACCAGCCCTACAGGAGCATGCGCGAGCACCTGCAGAGCATCGATTTTTACACCGGTCTCTTCGCTGAGAAGACCGAGAAGCGCGCCCGGATCTGGGATGTGCTGCTGCGTCCACCGCTACATTTCGTAAGAGCTTATCTACTCCAGGGTGGCTTTGTGGATGGTGTTGCGGGCTGGATGCTGGCCTGGTTGGGGGCGGCTTACGTGGCGCTCAAGTGGGGCCGGACTTGGCGAAAGCAAAGGATGTCCCACGAATGAATCTTTCTCTGGTACATCGCCGCTACACGGAACATGGCGGCACTGAGCGCTTTGTGGTCGGTCTGGCACGTCACTTGCTGCAGAGAGGTCATGAGGTCCATGTCTACTGCAATGAGATTCGAGAGGACTTGGTCGACGATGGGCCGATCTTTCATCACCTGTCCATGCTTCGGCCTGCCAAGGTGCTCAGCCTGTATCGAAGCTCCATCGCCGCAGCGGGCGGGGGGCACGACGTCGTGATGGGCTTTGGACGGACACGAGGGCACGCTATCTTTCGCTGCGGCGGGGGCGCCCATCAAGCCTACTTGGAGGCCTGTAAACCCAATTGGAAGGCCAATCCGCAGGCGTGGTTAGAGCGCTCGGTCGACCGGGAGGCGGTGCTGTCCGCCAAGACTGTTGTCTCCCCTTCGCGGCAAGCTGCCAATGACTTGGTGCGCTGCTACGGGGCCGATCCCGAGCGGATCCTGGTGCTGCCCAATGGGGTGGACTCGGCGCGCTTTCGGCCCAATCCGGCAGCCCGCTTGGCACGGCGCCAAGAGCTGGGTCTGGATCCTCAGGCCAAGGTGCTGGGTTTTTTAGGCACCGGCTTTGAGCGCAAGGGTCTGGCGAAGGCGGCCGCGGTGGCCCGAGAAGTGGGGATGGACTTGGTTGTCATGGGCGCAGACCACAGATTTGACATGTGGCTTAGGCGAAACCCCGACCTGCACTTTGCTGGACCGGTGCGCGTACCCGAGGACTGGCTGCCCGCCGTCGACGTGATGCTGCTGCCCACGTCCTACGAGCCGTACGGCAACGCCTGTTTGGAGGCGATGGCCTGTGGCGTGGTGCCCGTCACCACACCCTGGAATGGCGTCTCCGAAGTTTTCCCGATTCAGGGCCTAACCGGCGGTACCCACGCTGAGTTGGTGGCCGCGCTACACACTGCCCTGAAAGGGGGAGCGGAGTTGAGCCGTATGTGCATTCAAGCAGCCCGAGCCATGCCCCGGGAGCGTACCTACGCTGCAGTTGAGCAGCTCTTGCTCCAGGAGGCGATGGCATGACCCGCTTGTGGAAGGTTCTTAGGCCTATGCTCGTTGTCGCCCTTGTCCTGCTCATCGTTGGTGCCCTTGGCCTGGGCATTGGCTACAAGATGTACGTGCTCGATGACCCCGGGGAGCACCTGAAAAAAGAGAACATCCAGGCATTGATCGCCCAGGAGTCTCCTGTTCTTTACTCCGACGGTGAGACACCTATTGGCGTGTTCTTTGCGGATGAGCACCGAATCTACGTGGAGTACGAGGACATCCCGCAGTGCTGGGTCGATGCCATCACCAGTGCCGAGGACCAGCGTTTTTTTGAGCACAGCGGCGTGGACTGGGTGGGCTTTGGCCGCGCCATGTCCCAAAACATCAAAGCTGGGCGGGTGGTCAGCGGGGGCAGCACCCTGACCATGCAGACCAGCGAGAACCTCTTCCATCCGGGCACCCGCGACGTGCACGGGAAGATGTACGAGGTCTTGGACTCCTACCGCTTAGAGGCCCACTACGAGAAGACGGACATTCTCGAGTTCTACGCCAACCAGTTCCACGTGCACGGAAACGGCCGGGGCTTGGGAATCGCGGCCCGCTACTTCTTCGACAAGGACATCCACGAGGAAGAGCTGACTCTTCAGGAGTGCGCTTTTCTGGCAGGTATGGTCAAGGGGCCGGGGAACTACAACCCCTTCCTGGCCCAGACTCCCGAGGCTCGGAACGCCAAGGAACTCAGAGCGCTCAAGCGAGCCAACTATGTGCTCGAGCGCATGCACATCGATGGGAAGATCACGCAGGAGCAGCTCGACGCCAGCTTTGACGCCGAGATGCAGTTCTCCGAGGGGGCGTTTCGCTACGACTCCTCCGTGCTCTTGGACGAAGTCGCTCGGCACCTGGAGCTGGCCCCTTTTCCGGAGATTCTGGCCGCTGCAGGCATTGAGAATCCTGCGACGAGTGGTCTGCAGGTGGTCACCACTCTTCATGAGCCTGCTCAGCGCAGCGCCACCTATGGGCTCTGGCACCACCTGAGTGCAGCGGGACCAGCGATAGAGGGGGCTTCTGCCGCGTCGTTTGTCAGTGATGGTGCTGCCCCGACGGTGGATGCCGATTCGCCTCTTGTGCACAGCTTTCGGCACGCCAAGGTCATGGGCCGAGATGAAACCGGCCTGAACCTGGACCTGGGCGGTGGCGTTCAAGGCCGCTTGGATGGTGAAGCTATCCAGCGGGCCGCCGACATCGTTGCCGTGGCCAACGGCAGCAGGAACTCCAAGTCGGACAAGGCAGGGCGTGCGGCGCTTCGGGACGCTCTGGAAGATGGTGCTGTGGTCTGGGTGAGCATTCGCTCCGATGGCCAGCCCATGCTCTGTGACCTGGAGATTCGACCTGAGCTTCAAGGCGCCGTGGTCGTTCTCGAAGACGGTCGCATCCGCGCGATGGTGGGCGGCTCAGACAATCGCAACTTCAACCGGGCTGTGGCCGCCAAGCGACAGCTGGGCTCCACCTGGAAAATCCTGGTCTACAACGCGGCCTTGCAGCTGGGCTGGACTCCGACTGACGTACTCGACAACCGGCGCGGGGTCTTTCCCTTTACTGGCACCTGGTATTACCCGCGGCCCGACCACAACTCCGAGGACTTTGTCAGCCTGAACTGGGCCGGTGTGCGCTCGGAGAACCTGGCCAGTATCTGGCTGCTCTACCACCTGACCGACCGCTTGAACGAAGAACAGGTACGCCGCCTCTCTGAGCTCACTGGACTGGCCCAGCAGAAGGGCGAGTCCCGTCAGGACTACATCGCACGCATCCGCGACGACAACGGTGTGATCGCGACCCGGGCACGCTTGCCAGGCTCCTATTTCCATGCGGTCAAAGAAGAGGTCATCAGTGGACTGAGCTTCACTGGGAACCCGCAAGACGCCATTGAGTTGCGCTCCCTGCACTACGGCAGGGGATTCGCCGACGAGGCCGCTCGGGTACAGGGCGACGCGGTCAAGCTGGCGCACACCCAGCAGAACTTCCTCTATCTGGAGGAGCGTCAGTTGGAGTGTGAGCAGCAGCTCGACACCCTGCTGGCCTTGCAGGCACCCAGGCAGCCCGATGTGTCCTCCCGGCGCAAGATGCTGGAGAGCCTTGGAGTGACCTTTGGACAGGGGGCTGAGACGCCCAAGCCCGAGCGGCAGATCGATTCGGCGAACTTTGATCTGCTGACGGTCCGCCTGTCGGCTGGCGGGTTTGACTTGGCGTGTGGCCAGAGCCCACCCAGCACGGCCTACCGGCCCGTCTCTGAGGATTTGGTCTATCGCTTGGGCAACCCGCGGCTGCCCAAGCTGCGCACGGATGTGCTTGTGGAAGGGCGCCTGCACAGCTCCACCTTGACCTCGGTTCGGGGGGCGATGGATCGTATGGCCAAGGATCGTGCGGACTTGGATCCCTACGATGCCAGGCAGCTGATGATCCACCCCGACTTCCGTCTGCTGTTGGGTATGCACTACATCGCGGACTTGGCGGGAGTCTATGGCGTGCGTGAGGAGCTGCCTCCGGTGCTCTCCATGCCCCTGGGCGCATTGGACATCAGCCTGCTCGAGGCCGCGCAGGTCTACCAGGGCTACCTCTCCGGACAGGCTTGGAGCTTTCCGGGATCTGGATTCGAAGACAGCGCGGTTCCCGGCTTGCGCAGTGACTTTGACGTGCCCGAACAGGCCGCCCCAGCGTTGCTGATTCAGGAGATCCGAGACCGAGACGGCAACGTGATCTACCAGGCTGAGCCCCAGGCCATTCAAGTGGCCGATCCGGTTGCTGGCCGCCTGACGGTAAACATCCTTCGGAACGTGGTGACCCACGGGACCGGGCGTCGGGCCGCCCGTATTGCCGGAGACTTCCCGTTGGGTGGTAAGACAGGCACGACCAACGATTTTAAGAACGCCGCCTTTATCGGGCATGCCCCCATAGCTGATGAGAAGGGCCGCCTGGATCCAGGCCATGCATACACAGTGGCTGCGTATGTGGGGTACGACGACAACCGCCAGATGGTCCGTGGCAACATCAAGCTTGCTGGCTCCAGCGGCGCCCTCCCAGCCTGGATGGGCACCGTAGAGGGGCTGCAGATTGAGGGGCTGATGGGCAAGGTCAGCTTCCAAGAGGAGCTGGAGCCGGGCTACAGCTATGTGCCTGTTGTGGACTACTCCGGTTTAGCTGGGGGAGAGCCATCGGATGGTCGCATGGTGCTGGTCTACGGCAATGCCGAGCAGGTCAAGCGCCGCTTTGCGCCACTGGCCGACCGGGCCCAAGACCAGAGCGCCCCGGCCGAGCAGCCGGCACCCGAATGGACTGAGTCACCCTGGGAGGAGCCCAGCGAGGACCCGGGTATTTCATCTGAAGGGCTGCCCAGCATTTGGGACGGCATTGAATGAACGGTTAGGAGCGCGCCATGAACATGATGCTGTTGTTGGCCGGAATGGCCTGTGTGATCAAGCCCTATGGCCCTGCTCCTGAGCCGGCTGTCACCTCTGCCCAAGCGGCCGCGGGTCAGCAGGCGGTGAAAGCGGAGCCCCAGGTGGACTTCTCTCCTTACGAAAAAGAATTCGCTGACCTTCTCAACGAGGGTGGGGTGCAGGATCAAGACCGTCTGGATCGGCTGGGTGCTGCCCACAACCTGAGCCTAACATTGCGAAACGGGGATCCCAGAGAACCGGCGGTGGAGGCCTATCTACAAGCCATCCTGGAGATCGAACAGCGGGATGACGAGCAGGTCATCGAAGAGGGCTTCTTCACCATTGGCTCGCTGGGCGAGGGGGACGTCTTGGATGAGGAACTGGCCGTGGAGGATGACAGCGGAAGGCCGGACACAGAGCTGGGCATGGACACAGGCATTGGCGCGGAGCCCAGCATCGCGCTGGGAGATGCCCAGGCCCAAGCCCGTGAGCAGCTCGCGTCTGGTGAATACCAAAACGCCATGACCACCCTGGAGCCCTTTCAGGAGGGGCCTCTCTGGGACAGCGTCACCAAGGCCTTGTGGAAAGAGGCGGTGGACGGCTTTGTTCGCACGGAGCGCGAGCGGGCCGGAGAGATGTTCTTGGCCGCTCGTGATCTGCCTCTTGGGGACGCGCGCACCCGCTCCCTGAGAGAGGTTGAGACCGTACTGGTAGGACTGCTGACCTTCTATCCAGAGTCCAGCTACAACGAGCCTATTCAGCAGAATTTGGACATGGTTCGGGCCGAGTTGGCTGGCTGAACTGCGGGGCTGGGCGTGCGAGGTGGATGGGCCGCCTAAGGCATGATGGGCCCAATGCTCGCCTTGGCCAACCGAATCGACTGGGTCATTGCCCGCTTGGGCAAGGCCGTCTCCTGGGCAACGCTGGCCATGGTGCTGTTGGGCGCGGCCAACGCGCTGCTCCGGTACAGCTCCAAGTTCGCGGGTATGAACCTAAGCTCCAACGCCATGTTGGAGCTGCAGTGGGCCCTGTTCTCGGCGGTGTTCCTGATCGGCGCGAGCTGGACCCTGCAGCGGGACGCCCATGTGCGGGTGGACGTGATGTACGGGCGCCTGGAGCCTGCCAACAAGGCGGCTCTGGATCTGTCCGGAGTGCTCTTCCTGCTGCTGCCTTTTGTGGGTGTCTGCATCTGGGTGAGCTTTCCCAGCGTGGCGGAGAGCTGGCGGGTGATGGAGGGCTCCCCCGACCCGGGAGGTCTTCCGCGATGGCCCATCAAGTCGTTGATCTTGCTGTGCTTTTACTTGGTCGCAGCGGCCGGCGTAGGGCAGGGGATTCGTGCGTTCCACCGACTCAAAGAGGCGGAAGGCAAGGGTTGGGCCGGCCTTCTGATTCCTCTCTTCTGCGTAGTCGTCGCGGGGCTGTTGGGTTTTGGCGACGTTGTGCCGGATGCCTGGCTGGGTCCTCTGATGTTTCTGGGGGCTTTGGCTCTGATTTTCTCGGGCTACCCGGTGGCCTTTGCCCTGGGCGGGGTGGCGATTCTCTTTGCCTTTATTGGAGTAGAGCGCTGGCTCTTTGACTGGACCCTGCTGCTGGCCATGCCCGAGCGCATCTTTGGAATCATGAGCAATCAGGTGCTCTTGGCCGTGCCCTTCTTTATCTTCATGGGCACCATCCTGGAGCGCTCTCGGCTAGCCGAGGATCTACTCAAAGCCATCGGTCAGCTCTTCGGACCGATGCGCGGAGGGCTTGCCCTGGCCGTCATCTTCGTTGGAGGACTGCTGGCCGCAGCCACAGGTGTGGTCGGCGCCAGCGTGGTGGCCATGGGCATGATCAGCCTGCCCATCATGTTGCGCTACGGCTACTCCCAGGAGCTCTCCGCAGGGGTCATCACGGCCAGCGGGACCCTTGGCCAGATCATCCCGCCAAGCGTCGTGCTGGTGGTCCTGGCCGACCAGATGGGCATCTCGGTGGGGGACCTGTTCGTCGGCTCCCTGGTGCCCGGCCTGATGCTCGCGGGCATGTATGCCATCTACGTCGTCATCTATGCCTACTTTAGGCCCCATGCCGCCCCGGCTCTCCCAGCCTCGGAGCGCACCATGAGGGGGATGCCGTTGGTGAAGCAGATCTCCCGCGCCATGCTGCCTCCCCTGCTTCTGATCCTGGTGGTTCTGGGCAGCATCTTTGCGGGTATTGCGACCCCAACCGAGGCCGGTGCTCTGGGCGCAGTCGGCGCCATGATTCTGGCCAAGATCAACGGCCGTTTGGACAAGAAGGCCCTGGTGGGCTCCTTAGAGAAGACCACCGAGCTTACCGCCATGGTGGTCTTTCTGTTGGTCGGCAGCACCGCCTTTGCGCTGGTGTTTCGAGGGCTCTACGGCGACGTGTTCATCGAGGATTTGCTGACCAACCTGCCCGGCGGCAAGATCGGTCTTCTGGTCGTCGCCAACCTGGTCATCTTCGTGCTCGGCTTCTTCATCGACTTCTTCGAGATCGCCTTCATCATCCTGCCCTTGCTGGTGCCGGCCGCCCGCATCTTGGGTATCGATATGGTGTGGTTCGGCGTGATGATTGGCATGAACCTACAGACAAGCTTCCTGACCCCGCCCTTTGGATTCTCTCTCTTCTACCTGCGCGGGGTAGCGCCCAAAGAAATGCCCACGTCCGCGATCTACAGGGGAGTGTTGCCCTTCATCGCGATTCAGGCGCTGGGGCTGCTGTTGATCATCGTGTTCCCGGAGCTGGTGACGGGGCTGTTGTGAGTCCCTGACCTGGACCCCGAGAGGGTTGGGTTGTGTTCGGTTACGTGTCGGCGTTTCTTTTAAGTATATGATAGTAAAAGACTAAATAGAAAATATGGATCTTCCTCTTTGGTTGAACTCGGTGAGCCGGGAGACTCGCAGCAAGCAACAAACAACATGGAGCTTGCAATGTCAGTCCTTTCTTTTCTCGCCCTCTTTTCAGCAGCTTCCTTTGCCTCCACTTCTTCTGAGGTTGCGCTCGTGAATGCGTCGATCGGGCCAATCCAAACATCTTTGCAGAGCTTCCCCGACTGTGCGCTTGAGGAGTTCTGGTTTGACGGTTCTTGTCAGTCGCTTGCAGTCCTTGAATCTACCTTCTCTTGGGCTGGATTCGAGACGGTCATCGGGGGTAGCCGAAGCTCCGAGTACGACTTCTTGGTGATTGTCAGGATCGATCCTGAAACCGCCTTTACAACAACGGCTTTGATCGTTTCCGGCATGGTTAGCGTTGGTTCGTCTACTTTTGCTGGCTACCCAATGCCAGTTTATGCGGAGACCGACTATTCTTGGGACGAATCAGCTCAAAACTCAGTCGTCAATGCCAACGTCTATGGTGCCACTCTCTCCAGTACTGGTGAACCAGTATTCGGGCTCCAGAACGCCAATGTTTCTAAGGTGTCTGCCAGCTCCAAGGAGCTGTGTGTGAATGGCGTTTGCCAAACTACTTACTACTCTGCAACAACGTAATCTCCTGCGAAGTGCTCCGATGTGCTCGATTGGGCGACCCAGGGAAGCTACGAGACGTGCTCATTTCTGTTGGGCGGAATTGGTGCGTTGATCGGCGGTGGGCTTGGATTCGGTGTCAGTGTACTTGTCGCGGGTGGCCTTGAAGTCGTCACCGTTGGTGCGAACACCCCTTTCTTTCCCGCCCAGGTCTGGGCGGGATTGCTCGGGGGTATCGGGACCGGAATCGCGCCGTCGCAATGGATTTGTACCCAGCAGCGAAACAGAAGCAAGGAGGCACTTGCGGAATCACTGTGCGGAATCTCTTTCGACGAACTTCCCCCTGTTGGCGGTGAGACCGTCCCCGGGAGCGACGCTGATGAAGGGTTGACGAATGCACAGAATGGACAACCACGACTGAGGTATCTTGGGAGTCGGTACCGGACGGTGATCCCAATGACGGTATTACACCCTCGATCAGGCAGACTGACCACATGCGAGGCTTGCGGCCGCACGTCTCCGCTGCGTTCTTCGTCCTCGAAATGCTTGCGCATTCCTTCGTTCTCATGCCTTGCGGAGTCGCACTCCGCTGGCGCCTCCCACGGATCATCTTGCCTGACCGAGGGTGTATGGAGATTCACGAACAGCAAGTGCTGACTCAGACAACGGGTTGTTCTTCCTTCGTTTGGAACCCAGAAGGCGAAGACACCGACGGGGCTGGCTTTTGTGATTGAGAAATCCCGCCTCCGGCTTCTGAGCTGGGTTGGCGTCGGTGCCCTGTTTTTGGCTGTTAGCCAGATGCTTGGCGGCTGGGATCCCAGCAACAACGGGTATGCGATCGGTGGCGTGGTGATGATCACGCTGTTTCAAGCCCTGAACTTTGTCTATTGTGGGCAAACCCAGGGCAAACCGCTCCAAGACTTCGCTAGGATTCTTACCCCCTTCAGCCTCGTCGCTGGCGTAGGGATTCTGCTCGGACAGTGGGTTTCGACCCACTACGCGAGTGATGGCAGCGACCTTCTGCTCCTTTTTGGGCTGATGGGTGGATCGGTGGTGCTTTGGAGTTCCGGTCTGATGATCAGCTACGCCCGCTCAGTTCAGGCCTTTCGAGCCCGGCATGCGGAGCTGGTCAAGAGCGCCGAGTCAGACACCGCGGAGATTGAAGTTGTGGACCAGTTCCTCGCAGAGCCCACTCCCCAGAAGCAAGCGGTCCCTCTGAAAGAAAAACCTAAGGCTGAGCCGCCAACCAGCTCCTGACCCAAGCCGCATTCGCATCACCGGGTGCCAGGTCTACGTACTTCTTGCCGTGGGCCTTGGCGCCCGGGATGTCCCCCAGCTCTCTGTACGCGTTGTGCAGTGCCAAGTGAACATCTGGCGCCTTAGGCTCCAGCTCGAAGGCCCGCTGATAGTGCGGTAGAGCCTCCGAGTAGGCCCCGCGCTCCATGTCCACCGTTCCCAGTCCGATGTGCGGTGTGAGCAGGCTTGGGTCCTGCTGGGTTGCCCGCTGGTAGCCCATCTCAGCGGTGTCTAGGTCCCCCCGCATCACGGCCAAGCTGGCTAGACCGACCCAGGGGCCGGCAGAGTCGGGCTCTTTGTCCAAGAGCTCCTTGTAGATCCCCGCTGCGCGCTCCAAATCTCCAGCCGCAACGGCCTCCACGGCGCGTCCGTAGTCCCCGTCGTAGTTCGAATGGCCGCCTGGAATCGCGGTCGCACCGTCCTGGTTCAGGACCTCTCTGCCGTCTATTGGGGCGGCGGCGCTACAGGCCAGCCAGAGCCAGATGAACACTACTTGGGCTCACAAGTGCTGCTGTAGTGGTGACACTGGCCCATGGAGCTGTGTGCGCAGCTCTTGTAGGTCTTGCTGGCCATCTCGTACATGCAGTCGTCGGCCGGCTCGCAGGTGCTTGAGTAGTGGTGGCACTGGCCCATCGAGCTGTGTGCGCAGCTCTTGTAGGTCCCATCGCTGGGGTCCAGCATGCAGTCCCCAGCCGGCTCACAGGTGCTCGAGTAGTGGTGGCACTGGCCCATGGAGGCGTGGGCGCAAGACTTGTAGGTCTTGGTTGCCTCCTCGAACATGCACGGCCCATCCGAGGCCATGGCGGGTTCGACTGGAGAGAGGCACGCGATGAGAAGCAAGAACATGCGCGCAGCTTAGCCGACCGACGGCCTACTTGAAAGCAAAGCCCGCATACGCCAGCTCACTGGCCCCAAACCACTGGAACAGGTCCCCTCGTGCCTTCTTCCAGTGCGTGTAGATCTTGCGGTAGCCGGTGTCCGCTGCGGCCAAGTCCTCCAAGAGCTGAACGCTGGCCTGGTTCGCGGCGCTCATCACATCGGCAGGGAAGGGGGAGAGCTGCACCCCAGCGTCCAAGAGACGGCGTAGCGCAGGAGGATTCCTCATGTCGTACTTGGCCTGCATCTTGACCGATGCCTCTAGGCAAGCGGACTTGAAGATCTCCTTGTAGGCGGCAGGCAGGGCGGCCCATGCGGCATCGCCCACGTAGAAGCTCAGGTTGGGGCCAGGCTCCCACCAGCCGGGGTACTGGTAGTGGATCGCGGCCTTGTAGAATCCCAGCTTCTCATCGTCATAGGGGCCCACCCATTCGGTGGCGTCGATGGCGCCGCGATCTAGAGCGGTGAAGATGTCCCCGCCGGCGATGTTCTGCACGCTCACACCCAAGCTGGACATGACCTTGCCGCCCAAGCCCGGAATGCGCATCTTCAGGCCGCTTAGGTCTGCCACGCTGGCCAAGGGTTTCTTGAACCATCCGCCCATCTGTACGCCGGTGTTTCCGCTGGAGAAGGTGCGCACGCCAAAGTCGGCAAAGAGGGGGGCCATCAGCTCCTGTCCGCCGCCTTCGATGAGCCAGGCCATCTTTTGGCGGGCGGTCATGCCAAAGGGCACGCAGGCGTCAAAGGCCAGGGCCGGGTTCTTGCCGATGTAGTAGTAGCTGGCGCTCTGGCCCACGGGCACGGTGCCGGCGCTCACCGCGTCCAGGACCTGCAGTCCGGGGACCAGCTCACCGGCGGG
>JBLHMA010000012.1:0-34246 GCA_047621545.1 Cognaticolwellia sp.
ACAGGTGGCGTCCTGGGGCGGACTAAAGTCGCCTCCAGTGCCGTAAGGACAGGCCACCATCACGATCTTGGCGGTCGCGTTGGCCGTCTGGGGCGTGTTGGAGAGCACGATGGACATCTTGTCCTTCCCGTCTGTCGAGCGCTTGCACTCCAGGTAGTGCTTTTCAGTCGCGTCCAGCTCCACCTGAATGTCCCCGGCCGGCTGGCTCACGATCCAAGAGGCTTGGCCCGGGGGGAACACATCGGTGTCCGCATCCGTGTCGGTGTCGGAGTCCGCATCGGCGTCGGCGTCCGCCTCTTCCGTGTCCGTGGTCTCGGTGTCTTCGATCTCCCCGTCGCTGCACGCCAGGGCCAGCAAGCTCATCCACATAGGTGCCTCCTGTGGCACCCTAACGCAATGCAACCAGAACCTGAATTCCACCCCGTCGTGCTGCTTCCCCCGTGGGCAAAACTCCTGGACCTCTCCGGCCCCAATCCCGAGATTCCACCCAGTGCTTGGAGCATCGGAAAGTACGATGAGCTGCGCCCCGGGGTGTACACCACCGCGCTGTTTGGCGGCAGCCGACACCTACACGTGGGCGTGGATCTTGGAGGGCCTGTGGGCACCGCTGTGCACGCCTTCGCAGACGGTCGCATTCTGCACCAAGGCTACAACCCGGCGGCTGGCGACTACGGCCATGTCATCGTGACCGAGCACAGTCTGGGGGGAAGAGAGCTCTTCGCTCTCCACGGCCACCTCTCTCAGAGCAGCATCGGCCTGCGGCAACCTGGTGAGACTTTCTCTCAAGGCCAGGTCATTGCGTGGCTGGGCGCAGAACACGAGAACGGCGGCTGGCCGCCTCATGTGCACTTCCAGCTGAGCTGGGAGCGCCCGGAGACACACGACATGCCGGGCGCCGTAGATCCCGCGGACCGAGCCCAGGCGCTGAAGCGCTACCCGGACCCGCGCAGGGTGTTGGGACCGCTCTGGTAGCCCCACAAAATGTCCCCTTCCCAGACGCCCTAGTAGTCACCCTGCCAGATCCATTCCGCCTGCTGCGTAACATCGACCAAGTTCACGACACGGTCGCCGCCCTGGTCCTTCCAGGTACCGGTGCCCTGGTAGAAGAGTTCCCAACTCCCAGCCTGTTCCCAGTACACACCCTGCGTGCCGTCCTGCACACCCAGGATTTGAACCGGCAGCGTCACCACGGGACAGGTGCCGGGCCAGAGAGGCGAAACCTCGAAACGCAGACCGAAATCACACTCCGGGCAGCTCTGCTCTGACCAAGCAAAAGCCGGGAAGGGACCACCGTCGGCAACCGGCTGAGCAACCAAGTTGCCCTCGCAAGAAAAGTCGGAGTCCAAGGCGCTGTTGGCCACGCCATTGAGCACGACGCTGCCCACGCCATCTGCGGTGCCAAGCTCACCGTACTCGGCCTGCACCCCGGATCCAAAACGAAGCTCCAAGGTGTCGAATCGAACAATTGAGGTCACGGTGTAGGCCTTTAGGCAGGGTGCCTCCAGCTCACACTCAGAGTCCAGGCAGTCCACAAAGCCGTCGGCGTCGTCGTCTACGTCGTTGGTGCAGATCTCCTCACAGACATTGGTACAGTCAGGATCTGCACAGTCGATCAGACCGTCGATGTCCTCGTCTGCGCCAGAATCGCAGATCTCGTCTTCCAGCGGGGACCCGGTCTCGACGACCGAGCCGCTGTCTGGGGGATCAGAGTCCGTCTCTCCCTTGCTACATCCCAATGGGACAAGCAGCGCGAGAGACCAGGCCAGAGCAAAGACGGGAAGGCCGAAGCCTTCCCGCTTTTGGGGTAATCGAAGCAATCAGCTACCGGACTTGGCCGCGTGGACTTCGCAGACCTTGATGGAATCAAAGTCGCCATACATGTTCAGGGTCGAGAAACCGGTCTCGCCGAACTCGAAGCTGTCATCGGTCGCGGTGGTCTCAGCAATGAGGCTCCCGCTGGAGTCGTCGGCAGCACAGTAGAGCTGGTCCTCGTAGATCCAGAAGGTCAGGCTGGCGGAGTCGCCATCACGCAGGCTGGTGGTGCCATCGTGGTCTGCGCGGGCCAACTGGTCAAAGCTGGAGTTGTCGCAGGTGCCCTCACACTCCGAGTCAATGCCGTCCTCGGGGCTGTCCATGAACTCCCCGATCTGCAGGAAGTGTCCCGGGTCGAAGCACTCCTCTTCCGCATTCTCAGCCAGGGCACAGCGGTAACCGTTGAAGCCCTCGTCCTGGTCACTGTCAACGGATGCGCGGGACAGGATGCCTGCACGCCAGCGCTCGGTCTCGCCACACAGAATACTGCCGTCCGAGTCCCAGTCGTAGTCGAAGGCCGCAGCTTGCATCGAGTAGCTGGTCTCGTCGTCTTCGGAGTCGTTGTACTCGACAAAGGCCTGAGGCAACTCGACGATGTCCAGGTCCGAATTCAAGTTGTACGAGATCTCGCAGGTGATGACCACCTCGTCCACGGTCGCGCAGTCATCGGTGCAACCGTCCAGGCTCATGTCCCAGGTCAAAAGCGTGGTGTCGCCTTCGGAGCTCTCCGTGTCTGGAGTCTGATCACACTGAACCAGGGACCAGGCCAGAGGGATGGTGTCGGTCACTGTGGCGGTGGCGGAAACTGCGCCGCGGTTCTGGACAGTCAGAGTGACCTGAACGGTACCGTCGGAGGTGCTCTCAGCCAACTTACCAACGGCAACCGCTGCGTGGCTGTCCTGGTAATCCCAGAGGTTGACCTGGGATTGAACGCCCTGGTTGCTGGCCCAGTCGACATGGTCCTCGACGCCGTCGCCATCCTCATCGGTCTCCTCGGCGATGAAGTACTGCATGTCTTCTGGCAGCCAAGCACCAACAGAGCTGTACTCGGTGCCCGTGGCCAAGCTGGTTCCGCTCTGGTAGCACCAGAAGTCCGCCTCATCCAAGTAGGGAGAGTAGGTCCCATTGTCGGTGGTCCAAGAGGCGTAGTACATGTCCAAGCTGGAGCCTGCAGCAATGCGGTACTGCTCTCCTGCGAGGACCTCTTCGCCAACAACCACAGACTGGCTGCCCGAGTTGTCCCACATCGCGAAGCCTTCCAAACAGACGTCGTAGTCGCCGCTGTTGGTGAGGGTCGTGGTGCCACTGGCGGTCACCTCGAAGCTCAGGATGCCCAGGGCCAGCGCCTGGTAGTCCGTGTAGCAGTCGTCTTCCGGCTCGTAGGCGCCGCAAACTTCCAAACAGTCAAAGCCGCAGCCGGGCTCGGTGCCCTGTGCGCTCACTTCGGCGTAGACCACGTAGTCCGTGGGAAAGTCGGTCAGGGAGATAAAGTTGCCAAGCTGAACTTCCTGGCCGCCGTCGGTGGCGTAGACGGAACTTCCGTCCCAGGTCCAGTCCTCTCCGAGCTGCGTGGTGGCGTTGAAGTCACCTGCATCGGAGTCAAGATCGGAGCTGTAGAGGAGCTGTCCGACGGAGGAGTCGGCGTCGTCACAGTCATCGCCGAAGGGGACACCGTCGCCGTCCAAGTCAACGGAGTCGATCAGGTACCAGCCGGCTTGGCAGCCGTTAAAGCCCTTGTTCATCTCTTCCATGGCAGCAGCAAGAGAGAGATCGCCGAGATTGCCAGCGGCCAAGCCCAGTAGGTCGCGAGCTGTGCTGCCCGCGTAGTCGCCCTGAATCAAAGTGGCCTGTCCCAGATCCGCAAACTCGCCGTACACGCCAGCGTCGTTCATGCCCAGGTTGACAGCCAAGGCGGCCCACTGGGCGTTGAAGGTTTCGGCGCTTTTAAGGTAAGCCTTCACCTCGTCGGCGGTGCTCAGGCTGTCGGAACCAAGCTGGATATTCCCGATCTCAGCAAATCGATCGGTGAGCAAGAGTCCAGCGCTGAAAGACCACTGCTCGGCCGAGAAGCTGCAAGCTGCTCCAGAGACGGCGGCGGACGTAGGTTCCATGAAGGAAGGAGCCTGGGGGCCCGTCTCCTGAGTTGGAGCGGTAGAGCAAGCTGCAAGGGCTAGCAACAAGGCCGGGAAGACGTGGCGCACAAGCACTCCAAAAGGGTCACCCAAAGGATATCGTGCCGCAACCAGAAATTCATCAGTAAAACCCTAGGAGAAGCCCTTAGGTTAGTGAGATGAAAGAGTCGGGTATAGTGACGACTCCCAGCCAAGAAGACCACAGTGCTGCTATTACTCGCCTGCTCAAACACTTGGCCTCCCGGCCTTCCCGAGCGCGAAATTCAAGCTCGGGAGGAGTATTTCGCGACACCCATCACTCTGAGTGGACAGGTACTCAGCGCCACCGGGGAGCTGGTTCCTGGCGTCCAGCTCGAGGTCCAAGGCTTGGAGGAGTCCACCAGCGACTCAGGCTCCTTCAGCATGTCGCCGTTGCTGCGACAGAACGCTCTGTTGACGGTGAGCGCGCCCGGTTTCAATACCGAGGTCATTGGGGTGCAGCTGGCTGTGGCCCAAGACCGGGGCAGCGTGGCCCTGGACACGATCCTTCTGGAGCCCAAACGCAGCGGATACGCGCGCTTGTTCTTCGCCGGAGATGTCAGCTACGGCCGGCGCTTTGTGGACACCTTGGAGACCACCCCGCTGACCGAGGTGCCCGAAGACGACCCCAATGCCCTTATTCAGGCCAGCGATCCAGAGCCCGATACCCGGGGCACCTTTGACTGGATCGAGCCGCTGTATCGCTACGCCGACTACCGCTCCTTGAACCTAGAGACCCCGGTCACGCTGACCCCCGACACCCCGCATCCGACCAAGGACTATGTCTTCTTCACACTGCCGGGCTCGGTGGACGCGGTGGCGGAGGAAGGCTTTGACTACGTCTCGCTGGGGAACAACCATCTCTACGACTACCTAGAGCAAGGCGTGGTCGACACCTTGGAGTGGGTAAATCAGTCCGGTCTGGCCCACAGCGGCGGCGGCCTGACCCAAGAGGAGGCCTTCGGACCGCACAACTTCTCGCTGGCGGGCAAGCCCTACAGCATGTTGGCCATGACCAGCGTCAACGGATTTCAGCATGACCTGGGCTACGTGGCCACGCCCAACCAAGCGGGCGCAGCCGACCTCACCGATACGGAAGGCGTGCGCGCAGCCCTACGCGCGGTGACCTCCTCTGGGCGCAGTCCCATTCTACAACTGCACACCGGCAAGGAGTACACAGAGCGGCCCAGCGACTACACACAAACCCGCTTTGATTTGGGTGTGGACGAAGGAGCGGCCCTAATAATCGGTCACCACCCTCACTTTGTTCAGGGATTTGATGTCGACGACGGCGTGCTTGTGGTCCACAGCCTTGGCAACTTCATCTTTGACCAAGACCGCTTTGAGACGATGCTGGGTTTGGTCTTGCAAGTCGACCTCTCTGGAACAGAGTGGCGTCCGGCCACCGGAACCCCCATCTACCTGGAGGACTACCGACCCCGCGTTCTCGTCGGGGACCTGGGCCAGTGGATGCTCCGCCGAATGGCTTGGAGCAGCGAGGGCTACGGCTCGGAGGCAGTGCCCCACAACGGCCGCATCAAGGTCAGCGGCACGTCCTCGGACTGGCGTTTGCAAGAGCGCACCATTGAGCTGAGCGTCGTGATCTCAGACTCCGGTGTGGCGCTCGTTGACCTGCGCCAGCTGATGGAATCCACCGAGTCCCTGGCCTTTGCCCGGGCCCAGGGATTCGGCCTGAGCGCCAAGCCAGGCCGCGATTTACTGCTCTTCGGCGACTTTGAAGACGTAGATGTAGACGAGGACGACTTCGAGGTCACCCGCTGGCTCACAGGATCCGACGCCCGCTTTGCCTGCGTGAGCGGCGCATATCGGGGCGCAGCCGGACTGTGCATGACCCGAGATGGCTACAACAGCCAGGACGTTGTGGTCACTTTCCGCAACCGTATTCGGGTGGAGGGGGACTCGGTGGCCCTGCCCAAGAAGGACCTCTCCGTGCTGACCTACGCCCAGGGCGAGGGCGGCTGCCGCTTTGATGTGGAAGTCACATACCGAGCCAGCGAGGGGGATCGGTCGTTTGGAGAGTTCCGAGCGATATCGACCGTTCCTGGGGAGGAGTGGGCGGCCTACTGGACCGATCTGGACATGCCGGATGACACAGATGATCCCCTCGACCGCGAAGCCAACCCAAGGGCGATGAAGGTGCAGCTGCGCACCCTGCCGCCAAACCGTGGCCAAGGCTGGGTCTCGGTGGACGATGTAGCCTTGATCAGCTGGCAGGATTCTCAGGATCTGAGCACCGGCTTTGCCATTGAGACCCCTCACCCCTACGACTATCTGCGCGTAGAAGGCGAGCCGGGCACCTACGCCCTGACGCTGAACGCTGAGCGCCGGGTCTGGACCGGCGGAGTAAGCAAGTAGGGACTCAGACCGTCCCGCTCAGTCTTCCGCTCAGTCTTCCGCTCAGTCTTCCGCTCAAGAAAGCAGCCCTGGGCCGATCGCGCCCGCGTCCTCGATCTGATCTCCGCGCTGCTCGTAGGTCAGTCGGCGGAGGTTGTGCTCGGCCCGGGCCGCGCTGATTCGGCCGCTGGCCAGATCGTCCATCAGGCGGTCGGACTCCCACCGGCGGGCGATGGACAGCAGGGGATCTATCAAGCTGGCCAGGGGGCCTCGCTCGCCGGAGCTGGTCCCTGCTTGGTCCAGCAGCCCACGCCTACGCTCTAACTCGACCCCCAGGCTCTTCTGCAGATCCGTCACCCCTCCACCCTGCTGCATGAAGGACAAGATGCGGAGCAGCTCGTGTACCAACGGGAGCGACCACTGGTGCCAGCCCTTGAGCTGCTCCAAGGCCTTAGAGCGCAGCGCAGCCTCTCCACTGCGCAGCTCAGCCGCCCACTCCATCGGAAGTCGGGCGTGAAAGAAGCGGTAGACCAGATCCAAGCCGGTGCCCTTGATGTTCTGGGCCGAGAGCACCCGCGCCCGGCTCCCCAGAGGGGTGCTCTTGGCGATGGCATCGATGATCTGGTCGCCACTGGCTCCGCTGTCCTGGACGACAACCAATCGACCCAAAAAGATCTCCTGGAACAGACTGCCCGTGGCCACTTCCATCTGCAGGATCTCGGTGGCCGTGGAGCGGTCCGGCAAGGTCTCCCAAACCCGAACAAGTGCCGCAAATCGAAGCTGTTCACAGGCAAACCCAAGCCAAGGGTCCATGGCGCCAACCAGACCTCGCTCTTGGTCAACGGCGTCGTAGAATGCCGCAGCGGCAAGTCCGCTCGTATCAAAGGCAGGAGCCAGATTGGCCAAGCACTGCTTCAAATCCTTCACCCAGTCTTCGAGCAGCACTTCGGCTTGCTCCTGGGTGAGAAGCTCGGCAGGGAGCAGATCCAACAGGTCCTCGAAGTGCCTGGCGCAGGGCTCCAGATCCAGACCGAGTTGGGACTGTGTGGCCCGTAGCAAGGCGGGCACCTCAACGATGCGCAGACGTCTCTGAAGGGACGAGAGGCGGGCGCTGACCAGGTCCGGGCCGCCGCCGTAGACCTCCATGCTCGGCATGGCGGAGTCCAGGGCTTCGTCGATGTAGGCCTGCAAACCCTCCAGGTTGGTGCCGATGAGCACCATGCGGTGGGCGGTGGCGTCCTGGACCAAGATCTCGGCGAAGACCTGGGAACGTGCGACTCGGTCGTAGCGGTTGTTGAGAACCAACACGAGCACGTCTTGGGCGTCGCGCTCAGGGTCATGGCCCTCAAAGCCGCTGCGGCGCCAGTTGTTCAAGAAACCCGTGCGCTCGTTCGCGCTGGAGCCATTGGTGAACTCCACCCTTCGTCCGCGAATTCGCAGCTCGGGGAAGGTGGCAAGCGAACCCAGATCGGGCACAACATGGTCGGCCATGAGCACCACAGCCTCCTCCGGGTCAATGCCGAGCTCCTCTGCGAGCTGTCTGACCAGAGTCACGTTGGCGGGGTGCTCCTGATAGGGGAGACGGGCCAAGAGATCTGCCGGCAGGGTGTCGATCTCGGCAGCGGAGACCTCGAGAAGCTGACTGCCGCGCTCGGCCGCCCGGTCCCGGAGGATGGGGGTCATCTGCTGCTCGGTGGTCAGGACCAGCGCGCTCTCCGGCACAAATGAGGAGATCACCTCGGCCACGTCCTGGCCCGTCGGACCCTGAATATCCTCGTGGTCGGGGTAGGTGTTCGTGATTGTGGAGACGTCGTCCCGAGTCCAGTGCAGCTGGAGCTGCTCGACATAGGAGGGCCGCAGAGCCATGCACTCCCAGATGAAGACCTCGGCCTTCATGGCGGCGGCTTGCTGGAGCAGGTCGGCGTGCTCCCAGATGGTGGCCCTGTCGTAGGGTCGAAACAGGAAGAACTCAGTGGCCGGGCGCCCTGCAAAGGAGCGCATCACCATGGCCTCGCAGCCGGTGGTCTTGCAGACTGTGTCATAGCCCAAGCCTTCAAAGAGCGCGGCTTTGAGCCGGGCCACACCGGACTTTCCTCGGGTCCCCCAACCACCGATTACCAAGGGAATGGCGGCCCGAGCACGGCGGGTTCGCTGTTGATTGACCACAAGACGGCCAAAGAACACCCCGCCAATGCCTGCGGAGAGGAACACCAGGTCCATAGGCTGCAAGCTGCGCTGAGACATCAGGTCAAAGACCCCATCCAGCACGGCTCCGGCGGCCAACGGCGCCCCCAAGAGCAGCTCACGGCGGGGAGGCGGAAACATCTCGGGCAGACGCGCGTCTACGGTGGGACTGGGCACAAAGTCCAGCTTAAAGCCCAACGCCTCCAGGGACTCGGAGTAAACCCGTCGGGCGGAGAGGTCCTTGCCCGCCAGCGCCTGTTCCCGCAGCCCGGCAAAGCGCCGAAAGTCCCAAGCCAGCGACCACCCTGCCCGCACGCGAGGCCAGAGTCCCGTCGGGGCCTGGAGGTGGGTCCGACCCTGACGGGTCAGCAGGGTCTTGTCCCCTTCCCAGAGCGCATCCACACACAGATCGGGCAACGGCAGCCACGGTCCCCATGAGCCCCACTGGCCACTGAGCACCGGTCGTCCGGGGACCTCGGTCGGAGAGACATCGGCCATCGCAGCCGGGGGCACCACGATGGCACCCGGGTAGTAGCCACCGGAGAGATGGTCGCCGTACTGCCGCTTGCCCGGGTCCCCGCGGCGAAGCTCCAGCAGCACACGCCAGGCCCGAAGCACTCTGGATTGACCACGATGAACCCGCACCCGACGTGCATCCAAGGTCTCGATGCCAAAGCCGTGGTCCGTGTCGACCAGGGGCAACAAGTCCTCAGCCAGCTTTAGGGGACTGAGCCCAGCGGGCAAGGTCAGTGTGTCCTGCTGCCCGTAGCGCAAGCGACCCACACGCTCGACCACCTCAGAGACCGGTGCAGGCTTGGCATGGGTGCGCAGCGCGATGGAGGCACGGGTGCGAACAGAGAGGGCCGGGTCGTCCACCCGCAAGCGCTGGATCAGGGCGCGCGCGCCGGGGGTGCTAGTCTCTCCCAGGGCATCTACCAGGGCACAACGCACCGTCTCGCTGGGGTCAACACGGGCCATCATGTAGGCGTCTCGGGCAGCCTCCGGGGAGACCTCCACCATCAGCCGGGTGGCAGCGGCCCGGAGCAAGAAATCCACCGGCCGCTCAGCGTTTCGGTCCGTAAGCGCGCGCAGCTCAGAGAGGGCCCGTGGCACGGGCAGGCCGGCCAAGACCACCAGACTTCGACGCCCAGTGAGGGGATCGGGGTGGTGCACTAGGTCCAAGACCCGCTGGACCAGAGCGTCATCCACCTCGACGATGGCGCCATCCAAATCCTTGCTCAAAAAGAGCACCCGCGAGATCCACGTGGCCAGCGTACCCACCGCCGCCCGCCGCGTCTGCGCCCGGCCATCCTGGATCAAGCCGTCTAAGAGACTACTGGCCGGCCCACGTAGAGGATGATGCGCCAGGATCAAGCAGAGTATCTCCAGCTCAATGCCCACGGCGTTGACCCGCGCATCCAGACGCTCGGCCAGCGCAGCGGCGTCCAGGTTGCGCCCCAGCGCGCGCAGGTCCTTGGAGAGCTCCCGCTCATCCTTGACTGTCGTGCGCAGAAAGTGCTGAAGCACGGAGCGGAGCTCTCCACTTCCTTTGGCCCGCTGAGCGGCGACCATGAGCTCAGATCGAGACTTGAGCAAGCCCCGACGTGTGTCCATCAGCTGCTCACCGACCACCGAAAGCACACGGGAGAAACCTACATCCGGGACCGAGGGCAGGTTGGCACCCATGTCGGCTTCCAGGCGCATCGCCAAGGAATCCACGCCATCAGCGCGGATGCGCGCCATCAGAGGCGGCAGCCACTTGGCCAGAGCTTTTCCTGCCCCAGTGCTGGGCCCGGGACGCGGGCGTAGTCCGCCAGACTCGGTGGTCATCGCATCTCCAGAGGTAGGTCCCGCTGGGCCAGAAAGGGTCCGTCGATGGGGACGTGATCGTAGGTACCACGGCGCGGCGCAAGCTCGACGGTCAACCCCACCCAGCCCTGAAGCTGCTGTTCAAGCGGCAGGTAGCGCAGACGCGCATCTATCAGCCACCAGCGCTTGGGCTGGGTCCACTTTCCCCAAGTCGCCCCCAGCTCCACCTGGGGCCGCCAGATGGCCACGTCCCGGTGGCGATCCACAAAGCGTCGCTCCAAGCTGGCCCCACCCACCAACGACCAGCGCGGGTTCAGCAGCCAATCAGCCCGAAAACGCAGCCCGGCTTTCTCCAGGGTTCCGTTGGCGTTGGTGAACAGGGCAGATGTGCCCCGGAGGCGCAGGTCACGAAACATGCGGTAGTCCACGTGCACACCCAGACCGGCGCCAGCCCAGTGATCCCGATTGTAGTTTGTCCAAGCGCGCGGATCGGAGCTCTCCGGGCCGCTCGGAGTCCAAAAGCCCATGCGCAGCCAGGCCCAGGGCTGGACCCGCCAGCGTGGGCTGAGCTCAAAGAGATAGCGGGCACGCAGCCGGCCGCTGATGTGACCGGCGTCTACAGTGGCCCAGGCTTGGCCCTCCATGCTCAGAACCCAGCGCTCGGGTAGGTAGTGCAGCTGCCCTTGGACACCAGCCGCCGAGGGACCATCAATGCTGGTTCGGCCGTAGGCCTCGCCGTGCCCAAAGACCCCGGAATCGCGGCCTCGCTGGCGGTAACCGGCGCCCAACTGCAGGTAGCGCCACTGGCGCAGGCGGTCGGTCTCGATGCTCAGGTCATCCCCGAGTCGTCCACCCACCCAAAAAGTGCCTTGGGGTCCCATGGGCGCGTCGATGGGGTGCTTGGGCACCGCCACTTCTTCCATCCAGATGCGGGTCGCGATCGCTGATACGCCGTTCGGAGCCGGGGGAACCAGCGCTTCTGGAGGCGGCGTATTGTCCTTAGCGAAAGCAGAGTTCAAGGCGGGATCCAGTAGTTCCTGGGGCGGGGCTGGCTCCAGCCGCGAGAGGGTCACCAGCGAGCTGGGCGGCCCCTCCACCCGAACCACCAACGGCCCAGTCTCGGGGAGCACCACAAGACCGCCTCCCTCCACAGGCACGATGCGCTCGCCCACCCGTACCTGAACCGGCCCACCCTCGTGCACCTTGACCCGCAGCAGAGCCGGCCCGGCCACGGTCAGAGAGATGCCCCCGCCGACGCGGTGCGCGGGAATCTGCACCTGTGGCGTGATGGGACCTTCCGGCGTGCTGGCTCGAACCACCACAGCGGGACCCTCGCGGTCCTCCAAGCGCAGCACGATGCTGTGCGTCCGACCCTCGACCACCAAAGGCAGGGTGCTCAGCTGACCGTCCACCAGCTCAATGGACTGCTCGGGGCCGCCGTCCACGCTCAGGCTCAGGCGGCAGGGCTGCGGCGCCAAGGCGAAGGTCTCATCCCTACAGAGAAGCCCCAAGTCCAAGCGCGGGCCGGTCCAATCGATGCGGTCTTCTCGGCCCGGACGCAGCACCGCTGCCTCCGGACTGGGCCAAGGGGAGCCCAGAGCGGCCTCCCGGGCCTGGGCGGGGTTGCCATCCTCCAGATCTGGAGGATCTCGGAAGACCATGTGCTGGACCTGTCCCCCGTGGCGGTCCATGGCGGAGATGCCCTGCCAGGTACCGGCCATGCTGGCCTTGCGAGCGGCCAGAATGCCTCGATCCCGTGCATTCTCGGCAGCCACGTAGGCACGCACGGGATCCCCTTCTGCCAACCACACCTCACTCGCACGCAGCCAGACGATGTCTGCGTTGGCCGGTGGTGTGGTCTTAGATGCGGCCTCTTCCCAGCCTTGAGCGCTCTTCGGGGCCAAGCGCTGCTGGAGCGCCAACACCGCCTCTGCCGTCTGTGGCCCAGGCGAGGACACCGGAGCCACCGGGGGCAAGGCTGCCAGCGCTTGCCGACGCTGGGCATCGGTGGCCCCTGACATCTGCAGCACCAGGTTGGCCTCGGCCCGAGCCGATCCGTTTAGGCCCAAGGCCTGGTAGGCCCCAGCCCGTTGGAGGCGCAGCGCCGCCAGCTCCGCGTCTTCTGCGCCAGCCTGCATCGCGGCCACCAAGGACCGCGAAGCCTCGCCTAGCGTGCGCACCGGATCCATGCCCGGATCCGGCAGGGAAGGCCAGATCACAACGCCCTTGGGATGGCGCATCAGAGCGGACACGCCGATGTGGTCTGGGCCGCTGATCCGCACCCGGGTGGCCCAAGGGCCCAGAGCGACCACCACGCGCTCGGCACCGGGAGGGACCTCGATCTCCGTCACCATCCCGTCGTTGGCTTCGATCAGAAGGGTCCCGGGATGGTTGGGCAAGAGGGCCAAGGCCACCGGTGCGCCGGGGTCAGGGACCAAGAACTCCGCGGGCAGAGGCGCCTGCTCACGTTCGTAGTAGCGGGTTCCACCGGCAATGACGGCGGCCGCGTCCAGGACCCAGAGCCTCCCCTCCAACACCTCTACGACGTGCTCGCCCGACGACAGCGCTTCGTCCAGTCGGCCCATGCCGTAGGCCTCTCGGCCATCCACACGGTAGCGCACCGGCTCGGTGGCCTGAATGCGCAACACCGGCACCAAGCCAGCCTCCTGCTCCGGTAGTAAAATCCGGGCTGATAGGCCCGGCTCAAGGGACACCCGGGGGACACCGGGGCCCTGCAAGGAGCGCTGCACCGCGCCGCCTTCCGAGGCTGCCGGTAGAGCACTCCACCGGGCGCTGTCCCAGCCGCGCAAATCGCCCTGAGCCAGACGCATGATGGCCTCGCCGCGGGGACGAATGAAGGGCCCGTCCATCGCAGCAGCCAGCTGGGCGAGCAGCTCGGGGTCCAAGGGGAGAGATCGCGGCGCCTCCGCAAAGAGAAGAGGGTCGATCTCAGAACCCCGCTGCCAACGCCGGGCCAATGCGGCCAAAAGAAGCCCATCCCGAGGGTGGGCACGCACGATGGCCACAGCCTCGGCGTCCGTCTCGGCGAACTCCACCAGGCGCAGCCGGGCCAAGCGCAAGACCGCGTCCGGCAAACCCGTGTCGTTTAACAACGCACGGGCTTGGTCTGGCACGGTGGGGTCTTGGAGCACCACATCTCGCTCCAGAGTCTCCAGCGGGCCACGGGGGCGGCCACCGTCAGCAAAGCGCCGCATCAGACCCGAGCGGCGCCAGCCTGAGCGCCGGACCCGCCAAGTAGGAGTGAGCTGGCCTTGCACGCGAAGCTCGGTCTGAGCTGCGTCAACCGGGGACTCCAGCACCACGCCCACGCGGTGTTCTCCGGGGGGCACCACCACCTCGATGCGGCGGTTCCAGCCCAGAGTGGGGTCCTCCTCGCTAGGGCCAGCGACGGTCTGCCGCCGCACCGCGGGTTTGTCGTCCAGAGTGCCGCACAGCATAAAGTCCAGGTAGGGGTCATCACCCATCTGCACCTGCACGTCGAAAACCATCACACCGGGCCCCTGCACGGTGAAGCTGGCAGGCGTATCGGCCAGCCCCTGCACGGCCAGGATCAGGGCGGGATGGTCGCGTCCGGACATCGCACGGCGGCCCTCCAGATCCAGGAGCATGCTGGCCATCAGCGCCCGGTGCACGGGCTCCCCTGCGGCCAAGAAGGCCTCCCGACGCAGCAGCCACTCCTGCTCCAATTCGTAGAGCGGCTCAGGCGCGGTGGGCAGCTCCCCTCCATGCAACACCCAGCGGGCCAGGGACTCCTCGTAGCGGTCCCAGGCCACCTGCACGGGGGTCAGAGTCTCGCGCCATGCAGTGATGGTACCGGGGCTCTGGAGCACCAGCTCCCGGGAGTTGGAGGTGGCTGGCAGCACCCAGCTGCCCTGGGGGCCGGCTTGCAAGGGCAGCAAGGTGCCCTGGTGAACGACGTGCAGTCCCGCATAGGGTGGCGCAAGGGTGAAGAGCACGCGGGCGCCGCTGGCTTGGGGCAGCAGGATCTGCTCCTGGTCCAGCTCGGGCTCCAGTGCACCCAACGGTACCCAGGCCGCGCTGGCGGAGCAGACCAAGCCGACCAGAAGTCCGAGCCAGCTCACGGTGTCCCGTCCTGCAGCGCCCAGTCTTGGAGGAGCTGCCCAAAGGCGGCCAGCAGCTCGGGGTCTTGGGTCAAATCCCGTCGGGCCTGCTTCCCCAACTCAACATGCAGAAAGCGCGCTTGGCCGGCCAAGACATGGGACTGGGTGTTGCTTCGGGCAGCCAAAGATGGCTCACCCTCCCCAGGATGAACCGGGCCCAGCTTGGAGAAGAGGCGCCCGAGATCTACGACGGCCTGCTCCTGCACGTCCATCGGCTCAAGCGACCCACCTCGAGAAACCACGCCCGCGGCAGGAGAGGTCTTGGGTCCATAGCCATGCAGCTGCACCACCAAGGGATCGATGACCCCCTGAGCCGCTCCGATGGTGGCCGCTTGGTACAGGGTGTCGTGGCGGTGGGCCACGTCAAAGCGGGGATCATCCCCCCCTACGCCACCATAGCGCTGGCCACCGTTTAGGAAGAGGGCCCGAGGCACGCCCGAATCAAAGAGCGCACAGCTGATGCGGCCAGTCTTAAAGTCGTACCAAGCATGGGGAGCCTGGAGGATCAAAGGGGGAATCTCCGGGTCACCCAAGCGCACGGCGAAGACACCCCCGTCGCCGTGCAACAACACGGCTCCTGGCTGAAAATGAACCTCTAAACTTAGCTCTGCGGCACGGCGCTCAAAGTCCACAGGAAGGATGTTCGCAGGCGCCCCAGCCAGCAGCTCGTTGAAGAGGCGCTGTGCCGCCAGTCGCTCACCAGCAGGAACGCCGAGAGGCACACCGTCACTGCGCCAGAGCTCAGCTTGCTCCCAGAGTCCTGCCTGCAGTTCACCGCGCTGCAGTTCACCGCGCTGCAGTCCACAGCTCAGCATACCGCCCAGAAGGGTCAGCCAGGTCAGCATCATGGGGTCTCCTGAACGCGCACCCAGTGCTCGTTCAATTGGATCTGCGCGCTGCGCCAAGAACCATCAAAGCGCATATAAACCGGACCATTTGCTGAGGAGATGGTGAACTCCAAGACGTGAACGCCTCGGGCCACGTCGTCCCCAAAGACCACCTGCATGCCGCTCCAAGACTGGAGGCTGCCACCGCTGACGAGCCTACCTTGACCACGGACCTCCTGGGGCACGAAGCTGCGCTTGGCCGGGGTACGGCGCTCGGTGACCCCAGACTGCCGCTCCAGCTCGCCGCCGTCGATGACCAAATCGATCAACGGGGCACCCTGATCAGGTGGGGTATAGGAACGGGCGTAGAGCACCTCCAACGAATCATTCACCGGCGCGCGAACCCGCAGAGTGCGACCGTCCACTCGGTACAAGGTGCGACGGGCCCAACGAGCGCCCCTACCGGGCACATCCGCCAGGAAGAAGCCCTCCGGGGCGCGCATGGAGCAGCTCTGAGTGCCGCTCGGCAACCCAAGAAGCGTCAATATGCCTGCGCTGCTCACCAAGGTGCGCTCCACCACAACGTCCCCGCAGGTCAGGGAAAAGGCCAGTCCCACTTGGGCAGTGGCCACGCGGAAGTCCACTTGAACCACACCGGATTCTGGAACCTCCAGCTCCGTGGTCAAGCCCAAACGGGTGCGGTGGAAGACCTGGAAGGGCCCGTTTCGGTGTACGGGCTCCAAGATGGGGTGCTGAGCCGGGCGACCCAGAGGACGCACCGAATAGGTACGCAGACTGGACAAGCTCCCCTCCGCATCAGACGCGCCGCTCTCCTCCCGAGGCTCGATACGCACGGTGGCGTCCATGCGCACCTGACGCTCGGCGAGCGTGAGTTCCAGAGAATTGGTGGGCCCCACGGCCAAGTACGCCGCCCGCTCCCAAGGAGCGTAGCGACCCCGCCAGCCACTGCTCAGGCCATACTCTGGGGCCCGCAGGGGCCGTACATCCAAGGGCGCCGAGAAACGAAGGTCAACGGCCGCATCGGCCCCAAAGCGCACGCTCACAGCGTCCTGCGGGTGGTAGAGGTAGCGGGCCACCGGCTCGGCCACCGGCTCGTCCTCCTGCTCCACAAACCGCTCGTAGGACGCGTGCTCGAAAGGGACCTCCCAAGATCCAGACTCGAGGACCTCGCCCTGGGCATCTACGGCCTCCCAAGAAACGGTCACAGTGGGTCCAAGGGGACGCTCTGGGTGCTTCTTCCACTCGGTGTCTGACAGGGGCCGTGCCTCTACCCGCAGAACACCCAAGGCCTGGGAAGCCGCGACCGGAACAACGATGGGATCCTGCGCCTTGTCCACACGCCAGAGGGTCAAGCGGCGGCGCTCCGGGGCCAGTGGCTGTGCACCGCCTGCTCCAGGGGGCTCTCCCCAGCTCAAGCCCTGCTCGGGCTCCAGTTCAAAGCTCAGATATACCGGAGCATCCGACCAGCCCCGGTGCCAGTGCAGGCTCCACACGGCGCCCGGAGGCACGTCCACACGGTGAGGCGCCAAGCTGCCACCCTCCAAAGCTTCCGGGGAGGCATCGGTCAGCTCGATCGGCAGGTTGGAGGGCAAGGGGTCCCGCTTGTCCCGCTCCTCCGCAGCCCAGACCCGAAGGACCGCTGGGCCCCGCACGTTGACCGCCGTGGACTCACCAGGGTTCAGCTTGTAGCCCCAGCTCTCGGAGGTGGGCGTAGCGGAAGGGCTGGCGTAGCGGGTCAGGGCTACCGTATCCCCGCCGATCAGCTCCTCGGCGGGTAGGGTCAGGCGCTTGCGGGTAGAGAACCAGAGGCGCTCTTCAGCGCTCAGCTCAGGCCAAGGTAAGGGGTAGGTGCGCGCCAGGCGCTCCTTGACCGAGGTGGGGTCCCCACCGGCCATCTCTGCCCGGGTTCGCGTAGTCTCGCGGAAGCTTCGCACCAGCAGGCGCTCTCCCGGCTCTAGATCCACTGGCCGAATGCGCAGTAGGCCGCCGCTGCTCATGTGGGGCGCCAGCTCCAGGTCCACAATGCGGGTGTCCGTCACAATCCTATCGGCCGTCGGGGTGACCGCGGCCGGCGTCCCATCGGGCAGAAGCGTCAGACGGGAGCGGGTCCAGTGCGCCCGGTTGTGGGTCTGTCCGCCGCCCTCCAGCTCCATGCCCACGCCAAAACGCCACGTGGTGGCCTCGTCCAAGGTACCGGGGTCCGGGGTCTCCAAGCGGACAAGGATGCGCATGTGGGTCTCATCAGCCCCCACCCGGAAGCTGATCTCTCCTCCTGGATCCAGAGCGTAGAAGACCTGGCGCTCGCCGGAGCCTGCGTCCTCCATGCCCTTCCAAGGTCGCAGGCAGAGCACGGCCAATACCAGCATCACCCAACCCATCACCAGCAGACGGCGCTTCATCGACTGCTCCGGTAGGCCGGGAGTTCCGCTTCGGGTAAAAAGCGTGGGTCAATGGCCTGATCGCTAAGGCCAATGGGGGTTACCATGCGGCTGTTTGGCCCCTCGGCGAGCAGATAGGTGAGCTGGGTCTGGGCATCGAAGAAGGCCGAGAGATCCATACCGCTGGCCTGGGCTTGGCTGCGCACCCGACTCAAGTACTCCGGATGCCCTGTGCTGGAGAAGGCGGCCAGCTCGATCAGCAGCGGCTCAAAGACTGGATCCGGCTCTTGGGCCAGTCCCCCCAAGGCGCTCTGCAGCGAGCCTTGGCGCACTGGCACCCCAGCGTGATCCAGGATGGCCCGAAGGGGAGAGTCCGATTCCACTCCGGCGTAGCGCAGGCGGAAAGCAGGGTCCAAGTACACCGTGATGTACTGACCGCCGGCAGCCCGGACCGCCTCCCGGCGCGGATTGGCCGGGTCGTAAAAGCGGATGCGTTGCACTCCGGCGTCATACCAAGCGCTGCGCCCACCCGCGTGCTGCACTAGGCCTCGGGCCGTCCACATCAGCTCGGTCGCCGCATCGTAGGCGGGCAAAACCGGTCGGCCCAGGGAGATCACCGCTTGGGCCCCAGGGACCTCGTCCTCGCGAACAGCCGCCAGGGCGATGACCTGCATCCCGGACATTTCTCGGCTCAAAGTGCGCAGCACCGACAGCTCTGGGGCTCGGGCGCCCGCGCGACGGGTAGCCTGGGCGTCCAGATCAGCCCGTGCGTCGTGAACCAGAAGGGCCATCGCGTCGCTCTGCTGCCACCAGCCCAGGCCCACCAGGTCGGCGCTCTTGTGTCTCCCGGCCGATCTGACCTCGATGGCGAGGGGCTGCGCATTCCGACGTAGAAGCAGCGTGAAGCGAGGGGGTGGGGATCCCTCTCTGGGGGCCAAGGAGAGCACCTCCCCGTCATCCTGAAGCACCATCCCCAACGAATCTGCGTGCGCCGAGGCCACCTTGAGCCAGCGCTCGTCTCCACCCTGTAGAGCCCGCAGCATGGGCTTGAGCACCCCGCGCTCCAGCAGAGACAGCTCGCCCACGCTCAAGCCGCCTCGGGGTTCCCGATCGGTGGGCATGGGTCGACCATCCTCGTCCCACAGCTCTGCCCGACCGGTGGCCACGTAGCGGGTGCTGCCCCCTGCCAAGGCCAGAACCAAGCGGTCCCGCTCGCTCAAACGCAGGGCCAGGTCAGCGCCGGAGAGCTCCAAATCAAAGCGGATAGGCAGCTCTGGGAGCAGGCCCACGACCTGATCGAGCTCGAACTCTCGGGGCAGCCGCCGGTCGGCGAGCAGCTCGGTTGCCGGTGCCGCCTGTAGAACCAAGACTAGGCGCCCACGCTTGCGGATGCCACGGGAGACGGCATCGCTGGGAGAGAAGAGCACGACCTCGGCGTCCAGACGCTCGGCCAAGAGCACCGCGGCCTCGGCCAAACCTGGGGTGCGCACGGCATCGGGCACCACCAGCTCCAATCCGCCCTCGGAGCCATCCCGAAACCAAGCCACGCCGATGAATCCGGCATCCCCGCTGTGCAACAGACTGCCGCCCTCTAAGGCGTCCACCTGAAGCTGCTGTCCACTCCAGCTGCGCTGTGCCCGCGCCGCAGCTAAAGCCATGGGCAGCTCTTTGTCCACACGCTCGGAGCCCGAAGGCGGAGGAACCAGGTAGGCAAAAAGCGCCTGAGAGGACTTGCCCCGGCTCTCGGCCATCTCGGTGCTCGTGCTCTCGGGCAGGCTGCCGCCACGGAGCTCCACCACCGCCAAGCCCAGCACCTGCCCTAGAATAAAGGCCGCCAGGGAGATGCCCAGAGCCGGAATTAGCACCCGCGCGAAGCTCTTGTAGCGGTAGATGCGCACCGAGATGATGGCCGGCAGCAGGTAGCCAAAACCAAAGACCTCGCCGATGCGAAACCCCGGCCAGGTGCCCTGAGAGACCCAGGCCGTGGCCACCTTGACCAGGTAGCTCAAGGCAAACGCCAGCACGATGGGCCGCAGCCCCGTCAGGTTGGCCGATCTTAGCGGCGTCCAACGCATCACCGCATGCAGTAAAAACACCACCGCGGCGACCTCGAGCAGAGTCGCGCCCAGCTTTACCGGACTCAGCCAGGAGATGGCCAGCAGACCGCAGACGATGATTCCGCCAAAGTCCCAGCCGTAGCGAACGGTGGCGTGGGAGGCGAAGAGGGTTCCCAGGAGCAACATCACGTACTCTCGGGGCGCCTCCAAAAAGGAGAAACGCAGGTCCTCGTAGGTGAGCTCAAACTGGGAAAAATCCAAGTTTGTCAAGGGTAGAAGAACGAACCGTAGGATGGCGTAGACCAAGAGCGTGGGCAGCACAACCAGGGGAAGCCCGCGGGTCACGCCCGGCTTCCAGAAGGCGTTGGCCGTCAGCGGCACCAGCACCAGGCCCAAGGAGTGCCATCCTTGCGCCAGGCCCAGTCCGGTGCTCTGAAGGATGGCTTGGCCCAGGGAGCCCTCGACCAGCACCCGTACCAAGACCGAGGAGAGGATAATCAAGAAGAAACGGTCGCGACCAAAGGTCCGACCCCAGGGCAGGTACTTGGGCAACACCCGGCCCACAAAGACAGCCACCCAGTAGGTGATGACCGCCTCAATCATGATGACCAGAGCGGCCTCTGGACGGGTGCAGAGCACCGCGCCCACGTACCCGGGCACAACAAGCCCGGTAGCCGGCCAGCCGAAGCGCTCCGCCAGCCACCACAGCAACACCACGCCGACCAAAACTGCGGTCAGCAGACTGTTGTCCACCAAGGCTGACGGAAAGATCTCGAGCATTCAGGCCCTGTTAGACAAGTCAGTCTGAAACTTCAGCGGCACTCAGTCTTTAAACTCAGCGGCGCAGGCTGGCGCGGGTGCCTGTTCTACGCTCGGCGGGGGCGTCTTGGGCCGGGATGTACTCGATCATCATTCCGCTGAGCTTGTGGCCATCCACCACCGCGGACAAGGCCAAAAGAGAACCGTCGTCCATGGTAATCCGGCGCATCGGCCCACCTGTGAGCACCACGGAGACGTCGTTGGCGTTGCCGCCCACAGCGGACCAGACACCGACCAAGCGAGGCTCCAGAGGGCGGCCCTCTCGGAAGAGCACAGGCTCTAGACGCTGGTCGCTGGTCATCAGACGACCCAGGGGGTCAAAGACAGCCCGCGCACCAACACCGGCCTGCAGGGCACCGCCCAAGCGGTCTCCGCGGCGGAGCAACACGTCAAAGGCCGACCCGATGATGCCCACGCCTTGGGCCAAGTAACCCTGCTCGTGAATGAAACGAGCGGGCTGGTTAGCAACATGTCGGGCCTGATGGGCAGCCAGAGTGCGCAGGGCACGCAGCTCAGATTCGGCTGCAAAAGAGCGACGCATCAACAGCCGTGCGCTGCGACCAGCGTAGTCAGGCAGGGCCACAACCAGTGGGTTGGCGAATGGGGGCGGCAGCTCGTTGAGCAGCAGCACGCCGCGCTGACCTGCGGCAGCCTGCAAGACAGCGGAACTTCCTTCGCCCTCCAGAATATAGGCCTCGTGGGCCACACCCAGCTCAACTGCGGCGACCGCCAGCTCAAGCCAAGCCTCCTCCACGCGAGAGCGGGCAGGCTGAACGTTGAGGTGCCAAATGGCCCGGTCCACCAAGCTGACAAAGCCAACATGGTGGCGGGACCAGCGCAGCAGGCCGGCGACTGCGGCGCCGGAGAAGGAGCCGACCAACATGGCCTCGACTGGGAGCAGAGTGCCCAGAGCCAGCGCGCCTATGGAGCCCAAGAAGGGGGCCACAACTGCCGCGATGACCATCTGGCGCTTCTTCATCGACAGCACGCTCAGGGCGCCGAAGAGACCCGCCAAGCCCGAGAGCAAGCCAACCCACAAGGCGCTGGACGGCAGCGCATCGGGTGAAGCGACCGCTCGGGCCACGGCCTCAGCCAGGGGGATACGGCCCTGGAAGGTGCGCACCATCGGCGTCACCCAAGGATCGGTCTGACCCAGGATCACCACGCTGTCTCCTAAGGCGCCAGGCGCCAGATAGGCCAGGTGGCTGTGGTGCATCGAGGCGGGCTCTTGGCTGCTCAAACGCAAGGTGCCTTGAACGGGCTGACCGGCGGCATCTCGGATGCGGGCAGGCAGGGTGGCTCGGTTCCCGGACGCAGCGGTCCAGGTGCGGCTCTTGCCGTCCCAGTCGACGGATAGACCCACGTCGTCATGAGCGCCAAGCTGTGGGTCAAAGACCTGGGCGTTGATCTGGCCGGCCGGGGGCTGAACGGCTGCGACAACGGGTACGCCGATGGCACGCGCACGCTCGGCCGCTTCCTGCCACGCCACAATTCCTCCTGCCCCGTCCATGGAGACCACGACAACCTGGGTAGGGGCGCTCTCGGGCAGCCAACCAGAGACGGTGTCCGTCAAAGGCTGAGGCCCGTGGGCCGCGACAATGCCAGCCAAGCCCGCGAAAGCAAGAGTAAAACCAACCCGGCTGAGCTTCTGAGGACGCGTGATGTCCTTCAGCGCGGCGAGCCAGGTGGTCCGAAATTCGCTCATTGTCGATGCCCTACTGCCGTTCCGCGACACCATAGCTTGCAAATTGCTCTCTAAAGGTTGACCGCCCGCCTGAGTGAGAGAGATGTCACGATGACACGCGCCCCCCGTACTGCAAGGGGCCCCACAACCCACGGGGCGCCCGGTTACAATGGACTCCTCGAAGGTGAACTAACAATGCTTCTTTTGCTGACCCTGGCCTGTAGTAGCCGCTGGAATGACAAGGGCGAAGACCCCTTCTCAGACACTGGGAGTACGGATACTTCCGTAGGGGATAGTGCGGGGGATGACACCGGTCCCAAGGACACGGGAGTGAAAGAGAGCTGTGATCCACCAAACGGGGCGGGAAGCGTCGCCACACTGAGCGATTGCAGCTACGAACCGGAACCCTCGGGCATGCCCTTCTCCGCCACGGTGGAGTGGTCCATGACCCAGGCCCTGGTGGACCCCAGCTCCGGCAGCGCCATCTCGGCCTACACCTTCGCCGATGAGAGCAGCCACACCGGCGTATTCCAGGCCCCAGCAGTGGGCCAAGCCACCGATGACAACGGCGACGGCGTCATCGACGCGGACGACACCCCGGACATCGCAATCCTGATGGGCGACGAGTTCGACACCACCTCCGGCAACGCCAAGCGCAGCTCTCTGCGTCTGATCTCCGGCGACGGCTCCCAGGTGCACGACACCACCCTGTGGACCACATGGGACGGCCAAGACCTCTCCCCCTATCTGTTCGCCGGCGTGGCCATGGCCGATATCGACGGGGACGGCCTGACCGAGATTGTGACACTGCTCATGGACCAGGACGGACGCAGCGATGGGGCCGACGCCTCCTGTATGCCCGCTGTCTACCAGGTCTCTAAGAGTGGGCTTTTGAGCCTGGAGTCGGTCTCCAACGATCTGATCTGGTGTCACAGCCATGCCCCCGCGCTGGCCGATCTCAACGCCGATGGTGTTGTCGAGGTCATCTTCGGCGACGCGGTCTACGACGGACGCGACCTGGCCCTGCTGTGGGAAGGAGGAGATGGCGCCGGCTGGTACAACTCCTGGAGCGTGGGTTTAGAGGGCTACTGGAACAGCGGGTACCACAGCTTCGCCTACGACATGGACGCCGACGGCCTGAACCTCGAGGTGGTGGCCGGACGCACGGTCTACAACAGCGACGGCAGCGAGTACTGCCAGCTCGGCACCGGCTCGGGCAGCTCTTTTGACGCGGCAATGGACGGCTATCCCGCAGTGGCCGACCTGGTGGGCAACGACGGCAAACCCGAGATCGTGCTCACGGGCAACCAGTACGTCACCCTCTTTAGCGGCACGCCCAACAGCAGCGGCGTGTGCGAAGAGCGCAGTCAGATCTCCAACGACCCCTTCACCGACTCTAGTCTGAGCCTGCCCACCCATCCCTTTGGCTGCGATGAGACCCGCAACAGCTTTGGCGGCCAGCCCACCATCGCGGACTTTGATGGCGATGGAAAGCCAGAGATCGGCGTGTCTGGAGCCTGCTACTACACCGTCTACGACGTCTCTGGCTCAACTCTGAGCCGCTACGCCATGGCACCCACCCGGGACTGGAGCTCCGCGTCCACCGGTGGCACCGTCTTTGACTTTAATGGCGATGGACAAGCCGAGGTCGTGTTCTCCGACGAGAACGCCCTGTACGTCTGGCAGATCGACAGCAGCTCCGGCCTGTCCCCCACAGACCGCTTTGTCACCGTGCTCGAAGACGAGAACCACAAGTCATGGACCATCCACGAGTACCCACTCGTGGCCGATGTAGACGGCGACGGCAAAGCCGAGATCGTGGCCGTGAACTCCCCCAGCCCCGAGAACCCGGACGCTTACGGCATCTACGTGCTCGGCGCCGCAGACGACGACTGGGTCAGCGCCCGCCCCTGGTGGAACCAGCACGCCTACTACGTCACCAACATCGACGAAGATGGCACTGTGGGCACCGCCGCCCCCAACTACGACCCCTACTACTCCGACGACCTGAACTCCTTCCGCCAGCAGGCCCCCGGCAGCTTTGGCGCCAAGGCCGCCCCCAACCTGATCCTGAGCATCGAGACCTGCCAGATCGCCTGCGGCGATGCGGTGACCCTGGATGTGCAGATCGCCAACGAGGGGGCCTTCATCACGGTCAGCCCTGGCGCCTTGCTCAGCCTGTATGGCCGGGACTCCAGCGGCGAGACTCTGATCGACTCCTACACGGTCCCCGCCGAGATCGCGCCTGGGGAGCAGACCCCCGGTATCCGCTTCAACGTCGCCGACTGGGCCGACTACGAGCAGCTCGTGGTGGTTGTGGACGACCCAGCGCGGACGGGAAGCGCGGACTGGGGCGCGTCGAAGGAGTGTGACGAGGACGACAACGTGGAAGAGGTGGATCTGTCGAGCTTCTGCGAGTAGCTCCGCGGTGCGGTGCGGTGCAAGGCAGCGCCGTACCAGCAGATGTTGTCCAAGTTGACCAACAATGAGTCCGGAGCTACCTTGAAGCAGAGTGGCTCTCCGCCCTGCCCAGAGCAGAGCAGTTCACAAGCTCAGTGGTGGCCGGTGAGCTGTTGTTTGGCGCGATGAGAAGTACGAAGTGGAGGCACTTTGTGGACCTGTACGAGCAACAGGTGCTGCCCCGACTGACCGTGCTTCCCTTCGACCTAAACTGCGCGCGTGTCTACGCAAAGGTGCGCGCAGAGCTGAGCTTTAGGGGTCAGAACGTGGACGATGCAGATCTGATGATCGCTGCGACCGCGCTACATCACAACCTCTGTGTCGTGACCGCCAACCGTCGTCACTTCGACCGAGTGCCCAAGGCGCTGCAAGAGCCCGGTGGATCCACGCACTCGCCAGGCCGCTCCATCTCTGGCGTACGGTAGGGGATGGGCGCATAGCAGGTCTGCATGGGGACCCCCCAGGTGGAGAACGGAGTCGTGTCCTCCCCCTGGCCGTCACAGCAATAGTAGCTGTGGCCTCCCCCCGTGCCCCCGAGCACCTGCCCGTCCTCGCCATACCAATGCAGAATCCTTGCGCTACTCCCAAACCTCAACACGACCTGGACCATCGATGCGGAGCTTCCCGGCCCGCACCCACCCCGCTCACCAGAACCCACAGCAACAAGCCAGACACAAGCGCACTCTCCAGGGCCCAAGAGAACGCCACTATAGCCGCGCTATACTCCCCCATGATCTGGTTTGTCCTCGCCTGCGCCAACCCCTCAGACCGCGCCCCCGCGCCCAGGGTCTCCAGCGCCCGACTCTCATGGCCCAGCGCCACGTCCCTGACCCCTCCTCTGGGCAAGTCCTACGCCTACTTTGGCTCCGACGTGGCAGGGCTGGGCGACCTGGACGGCGATGGCTATGGAGAGGTGGGAATCTCCGCTCCCGGAGCCGATGGCATCGGCGCTGTGACGCTGTTCTACGGCAGCAGCAGCGGACCGGACAGCAGCAGGCGCGACACCCTAGACGGAGTGGACGAAGACGAGAACTTCGGCACCTCCATCTGTGGTCCTGGGGACGTGAACGGGGACGGCTTTGACGACGTGGTCGTGGGCAGCCCGGGCGCCCAGCTGGACCGCGGGGCCATCACCCTCTACCTGGGCAGCGCCGAGGGCCTGGCAGAAGGCACACGCTCGGTGCCATTCGACGCAGACATCAAGGACTACGTGGGTTTTCCTGTCGCTCCTGCCGGAGATGTGAACGGCGATGGCCTGGCCGACGTGGTGGTCGGTTCCGTTGGATACGCCGTCCCAGACGTCTACACCGGCGCGGTCTATCTGTACTTGGGGGACCCCAGCGGACTGGCCAGCCCCACCCTCATCCTGAACAGCAGCGGCGTGGCCTACGACACCTTCGGCTACGCCCTGGGCCACGGAGACTTTGACGGCGACGGCTTCAGCGACGTGGTCATCTCCGCCAACGGCGACGACTCGCTGGCCAACAACTCCGGCGCGGTGTTCTTGACCTACGGTTCGGCCACTGGATTGGGCAGCCTGAGCAAGCTGCTGGCCTCGGATGGTGCCAGCACAGATACCTTCGGCGGCGCGGTCTCCGGGGTGCCCGACACCAACGGCGACGGCTACGACGAGCTCCTGGTGGGGGCACACCTGCACGACGCTGGCGGCCTGAACGCCGGGGCGGCCTATCTCTACTTGGGCAGCGCCAGCGGGATCGACCCCAGCTCCGAGCGCCTGCTCACCGCAAAGGACGCGGACGAGTTCGACAACTTTGGTGTCAGCGTAGCGGGCACCGGGGACCTGAACGGCGACGGCTTTGGGGACCTGATCATCGGCGCCTGGGACGAGGACGAGGTCGGATTTAATGCAGGCGCGGCCTATGTCTTCCTGGGCTCGGTCACCGGTATCCAGGTCCACTCCCAAGACAAACGTACAGCGCCAGATCCCTTGGACACCCAGTACTTTGGGGCCGCCGTCTATGGGGCCGGAGACGTGGACGCCGACGGCTACGCGGATCTGGTCATCGGAGCCGAAGGAGACGACACCCAGGCCTTCGATGGCGGCCGAGCCTGGTTCCAACCGGGCACCTGCGAGCGCATCTGGTACCTGGATGCCGACGGCGATGGCTGGGGCGTGGACACGGACACACAGACCTCGTGCACAGCACCCAGCGGCTACGTCGCCCTGCCCGATGACTGCGAGCCCGATGACCCCACCAAGAACCCCGGCGCACCCGAAGGAATCGACGACGGAGTAGACCAAAACTGTGACGGGGTAGAGGACTGCTGGGCCGACCTGGACGCCGATGGTTACCGCGGGATCGACGGGGTCTCCTCCACTACGATGGTCTGCGATTTCGAAGGCGTGGTCGACGCGGACTTTCCCGACGGCGACTGCGCGGACGACGACGCGACCATCTACCCCGGCGCAGCAGAAACCCTGGCCGATGGGGTGGACAGCGACTGCGATGGAGAAGAGCACTGCTTTGCCGATGGGGACGGAGACGGCGTGCGCACGGAGAGCACGGTGCGCTCAACAGATACGGACTGTGTTGACCCCGGCGAGGCCAGTGAATCCACGCCAAACGGCGACTGCGACGACACCAACCCCAACGTCTACCCGGGTGCCCCAGAAGAGATCGGCGACGAGGTGGACGCGGACTGTGACGGGACGGAACTGTGCTGGATAGACGCGGACAACGACGGGGTGCGCATCGAGTCGGTGGCCCTCTCCTCGGATGGCTTCTGTCAGGACGATGGCCAAGCCGCCAGCAGCGAGCCCATGGGCGACTGCGATGACACGAACCCAGCGGTCTACCCCGGCGCCCCGGAGACCGTGGCCGACGGCGTGGATTCAGACTGTGACGGTGAAGAGCTCTGCCCGGTGGACGCCGATGGTGACGGGGTTGTGGGTGAAGAGGTGGTGGCCTCGAAGGCGCTGGACTGTGACGAGACTGGACTGGGCCAAGGAGACTGGGCGGACGGGGACTGTGACGACGGGGATGGATCCATCTTCCCTGGCGCCCCAGAGATCGAAGATGACGGCATCGACCAGGACTGCGATGGGAGCGATGCTATTTCAGCGGCCCCTGCAGATGGCTGTGGAGGCTGCGGGGGGAGCATCGGAGGCTGGTGGCTGCTGGGAGCGCTGGCGCTTGTACGGCGGCGTAGGTGAACCCAAAGACCACCCTGATGGGGACCGGCGCGCTCTTGGCGCTAGGGGCTCTGGTGTGGGCAAGCGCGGATCTGGCCCAGCTTCAGAGAGGCCTGGAGGAGGCACCCCAGGAGCGCATCGCACTGGCCGCCCAGGACAGCGTGGCCGGACACCCCGTGCAGCCCATGAGCGCCTACCCCAGCTTTCAAGTCCGGAGCGCGCCGGGTGTTGACGTGGTGGTGCACTACCGAGAGAGCCCCAGCGCCAAGGCGAACCTCACCTTCGTACACGGCGCGAGCAGCGGGGCTTGGGCCTGGGCGCGTCTCTTTGTCTTCTTTGGGCCTGAGTACAACCTCTATGCCCTCTCCTGGCGGGGTCACTTTGACAGCGCGCCTCAGCCAGGGGACGCAGACTCCTGGGACTACGTTCAGGACCAGCTCAGCAGCTTGAGCGCCGTACAGGCTCGTAGCCCCCTGCCCACCCATGTCATCGCCCACAGCTACGGCGCGGCGACGGCGGTCTTGGCAGCCCACAGGGAACCCCAAGGGGTGGCCTCCATGCAGCTCTTGGCGCCCGTCGTGCCCTTGGACTACTCGCGCATCCAGAGCGCGGTGGTCCCCCGCATCATGCCGCGCATCCTCTCCCGGGACGGCCCCCCAGATCCCCTAGCACCCGCCGAGCAGCCCTTCGCCGGCATGTTCGTGGACCAGCAGCAAATGCAGAAAATCTGGGTAGATCACGCCGGCCAGACGTACTCCGTCGAGAGTCCCCTGCTCATTGCCCAAGACGGCGTCTCCCCCCAGTGGCAAGGGCAGCTCAAGCAAGCCTACGAGAGCCTAAAGATGCCGGTGTTTTTCCTGACTGCCCGCTACGACAACGTCGTGGTTCCCCGCCGCCAGCACACCTTGGCCCAGAGCATTCAAGCGCCCCTGGTGGAGCTGGAGAGCGGGCACTACCTGCCACTGGATGTGGCCTGGCAGCAGACCGCCGAGCAGATCCAAGCCAATCTGGAGAGCCTGTGAGAAAGCGCTGGGCCGTAGGAATCGCGGTCGCTCTGCTGGCCAGCTTTGCCGCCGCAAACGTGCTGGCCTGGAACCACGCCTACGCCCTGACCCACTTTGTGGAGGACGGGGCGAGAACCCCAAATCCCGAGGATCTCACTGGACTTGACAAGGCCAAACTCCTGTTCACTGGCGCTCGAATCCCAAAGCCACCGGGCACGGATTGGCCCAGAGAAGAGGGCTTGGCCGTCAGCCACACATCCGGTGAGCGAGAGACGGTCGGCACCATCTTCTTCTTCCACGGCTACGCCGCCAACCGGGCCCAGGTCCACCCCACCGTCGCTGCGATGGACAAGGGTGGCTGGGACTTGATCAGCGTGGACTTTTACGGCCACGGGGACAGCCCGGGAAACACGACGACCGTAGGCTGGGATGAGGCCCAGGACGTTTTGGAGGTCGTTGAAGGGACCCAGGGCCCGGTCATCCTCTACGGCTTCTCCATGGGCGCGGCCGCCATCCTCCGGGCCACAGGGCCTTTGGGCTTGCAGGTAGACGCGGTCATCGCCGAGGGCTGCTTTGGACGCTTTGACACCACCGTGCGCCAGCGCTTCAAAAACATGGGCTTGCCGAGCTGGCCAGGCACCGAGCTGCTGCTCTTCTGGGGCAGTCGACAGATGGATTTTCAGGCCACCGCGCACAACCCGCAGGACTACATCGCTCAGGTACAGGCCCCCGTGCTGTTGCTGCACGGCCAGGACGACCTCAGAGTGACCCTCGAGGAGGCCCAGGCTCTAGGCCAGTACGGAGAGCTGGTGGTGACACCCGGGCTGGGACACCAGCAGCTCGCTGAGGTGGATCGCGCCGCCTTTCAGGCAGCGGTGAGTCCATTCCTGGAGCCCTTCGGCTACTGAGCGCCGGCTACGATCCAGTCTTCCAGATCCGAGAGCTCGGCTGAGGAGACGCTGCCCTTTTTGGGCATCTGACCCCCGCTACCGCCCACGTCGCTGTGTGTGCCTTGTAGCTTGCGCCACATGTAGCTCTTGTCTAGGTCGCCCGGCTCAATGTAGTCGTAGCCAGAGACCGAGCTGGCCGCGTTCACGATGCTGGATTTGCCGCTGATGGTCAGCCCACCGCTGCTCCCGCCGACGTGACAGTCCACGCACTTGTCGCTGAAGATGGACTCCACATCGGCCCACACCAGATCCGGGTCCGCGTCCGCGTCACTGTCGGCATCGGAGTCCGCGTCACTGTCGGCATCGGAGTCCGCGTCACTGTCGGCATCGGAGTCGGCATCAGAGTCTGTGTCCGAGTCCGAGTCGGCATCGGTATCGGCGTCCGCCTCGACGTTGGTGTCCTGGGCGCTAGTGTCTTCCTCGGTGTCCTTCTCACAGGCCACGAGAAGGGCACAGAGACTCAAAGCAAGGGTCAGAGTTCGCATGGGTGGGGTCCTTTGGCTGGTCGACCCCCAGGGTATCAGAGTGTCAAGAAGCGGTCAGCGACTTACGGCCAAATCCAGATTAATCGTCATGCCCGGCCAGTGCTCCTCTCCCAGAATAACGCCCTTTGCTTGTCCATCTTCGGTGCGTGCCACCCAGGCAAAGCCAGCATCAATGGGGCTTCGGGAGACCGAGCTTGGCACGCCGCCAACGATGGGTCCGTAGTTCTGACCCGGCTCCTCGTCGTCAGCGATGCCGCCATCGTCGGAGGACTCCGGGGTCTCCCATTCCAGGGTCAGAGGAGCCCCGCTGCTGTTGACCACCTCCACGATGAAGGGGTCTTGGGCGCAGCCGAACAACGTCAGGAGAGTCAGGGTCATCGGCGGCTCCTGGGGCTGGCTCAGGCTAGCCTGCCTGGGCGTCGACCGCGACCCAGAGTTCAAGGGCTAGCTCCGGGCTGTGACGTTGATCCAGGGCGAAGATCTCCGCGTCGGCCCGTCGGCCGAGCAGCATGGCCGGTCCTGGGTTCCATGCCTGCACAAAGCGGGCGATGGAGTGGCGAACCATCTCAGCCGGACCTCGGTGGCGGAACACCGCGTATAGGCCGGCTTGCAGGCGATCTTCGTGCAGCGGGCTTGGGTCCCCGGTGCCTGGATCGTCGACCCCCAAGAACAGGTCCATGCACTGGCTCTCCCCAGGCGAGGTCACCATGCCCACCGCCTCATGGCGCTCCCCGACTGCCCCCACCAAGGTCTCTTGAACCCGTTGAAAGTCGGCGAGTTGGCGTGGGTCCACCCGCTGAACCACCCCCAGCAAGGGTCGGTCGGCATGCAGCCACCGGAGGCTGGGACTTCGCGGCAACGCCTCCCGATGGATCAGCTCTTGAACGGACGCCGCGCTCACCTCGGCATGGGCGGCACCCAATCCCTTTCTATAGGCACCCGGCGGCACCCCAAAGTGCGACTTGAAGGCCCGAGAGAAGGCGGCCTGGCTGGTGTACTGGCAGAGCAGAGCAATTCCCAGAACGCCGGATTGACCCGTTCGCAGCATGCGCGCGGCCTCGCTGAGACGACGGGCGCGAATGTAGGCGGCCACGGAGATTCCATAGACCTGAGTGACCTGCCTCTGCAGCTCCGAGAGGGCACCGCCAACCGCGTTGGCCACATCCTGTGCCCGCAGAGGGGTGAACAGGCGCGGCTCGATGAAGAGCACCGCGCGGTGTACCCGGTGAATGCGTGCTGAGACGGTCACCGGCTGAGCTCCTGGTGGATCTCAAAGTACAACCGGATGCCTTCATCGGCTGGCAACAGCGTGTATTGGCCAATCTCGCCGGGGTCCTTGAGCCGCTGGGAGCGCCAGATCGGCACATCCTGGAGGCGCTGGAGCAGCCGGTAGTCAACGGCCCCCAACAGGCGCGTGAGCAGCCCCTCCAGCCCAGGAAAGCGCACGGCCGTTTGGCTGTAACGGGCAAAAAGCCACACATTGTCGGCGTCGATGGGCGTGGCACAGACCGCAAAGCGGGCCAGGCCTGCAAAGTGCAGCTGGGCCAAGCTGGGTGCAGCAATGTGGGTTCCTGCGTGCATGTGGCCCCGCTCTCCGGGATTCCCCAGGGTGCCGGTGACGTAGACGTTGAGCCCCTCCCGGCGGGCCGAGAAGGCCGTGATCTCGGCGGGAACGGGGGCCGTTGTGCGGTGCACATGGGCCACATGGTGAAAGTCCGTCAGGTTCTCCATCACGCGCAGGTAGGAGACATCGAATTCATCGCTCAGATCCACGAAGACCCCGCCATCTTGCTTCAGCTCCGCCTCGAAAGCCGCGTCCCAGGGCAGCTCGACCTTGGGATCCTGTCCGTTGAACACCCAGACCAAGCCGTGGGCTTCTCGAACCGGCAGGGTGCTGAGGTGAAGGGCCGGGGGAATCGGGCTTTTGGGGTGCGCTGGGACCGCCACACAGGCCCCCTCGGCTTCGAATCTAAGGCCGTGGTAGGGGCACTCCAAGCACCCCTTGTGCACGCGCCCTCGGCTCAAAGCCGCCCCCCGGTGTGGGCAGGCATCCACCGCACAGCAGGCTTGGCCATCGGGGTCCCGCCAGAGGACAAGATCCCGCGCGAATCGGCGAATGCCCAGAGGTTTGGCGCCCAGCTCGGAGGTGGTGGTGACGGCGTACCATTGGTCACTGAGCATGCGGCTCCCTTCTTTGTGTGCTCTGAAGGTAGGGGGCCAGAAGGGGCCGGTTTTGATGTTTTGTGCGCGGGGTTTTCTGGTGCTGGGGCTGAGCCGTTGACAGCGGACAAGTCCAGCGCCTTGTGGCAACCCCTCAGCTCCCCTGAACCTCCAAAAACGCCTCCGTCTCCGCCCCCAGCTCCCGCCGCGCCTGCCCAAGCCTCTCCAAGTGTCCCGCGCGCTCCTCGGCTGCATGCTCCTGCCCCAGTGGACCGCCATCGACCCGCTGCTCCAGCTCATCTTCGGCCCCCGCCGCGCCCAGACCACCGATGCCCTGGACCTTCTTGCGCTGGTCTCGCAGCTTTTCGAGGGCGTGCTCGCCGCTGAGACAGTCCACCCGGCCCACGACCACGGCGGCCAGTCGGGCGTGCAAGGCATCGGCGACCTCGGCCCCTGCGCGACCTGCTGACCCACAGCGCTGGGATCAGCGACAGCAAGGTGTACGACCGCAGCTACGCCCCTGGCGATCCGACCATCTCCCTGGCTGACTTCGAGCGCGGCTACCTCATCAAGGGCGGGGAGTTCTGGAAGCGAGACAACTACGCAGACCGCATGCCCGGGGAGGCGTTCGAGTACAGCAACGTCGGTGCCGCGCTGGCTGCGCTGGGGCTTGAGGTGGTCGCTGGACAGTCGTATGCCGAGGTGGTCCAGGACCGAATCCTCGATCCACTCGGCATGGACAGCAGCGGCTTCTACCTCTCTGATCTCAGCCAGGATCCCGCCACGCTGTATGGCACCTTCCTCGGCGGCGGCTGGAAGCCCTACGAGCAGTATGGCTTCCCGACCTACCCCGACGGCCTCATGCGCTCCAGCGCCAACGACCTCGCACGCTACCTCGCCGCGATTCTGTCCGATGAGCCTGGGATCCTCTCCGCGGAGCGGGTCGCGGAGATGCTGACGGTGGATGAGTCCGCCGGTACCGACGAGGACGGTCAGGCCATCGCGTGGTCGCGGCGAGAGCTGGGCGGACGCGCGCTGTATGGCCACAACGGCTTCGACTACGGTGCCCTCACGGAGGTCTGGATCGATGTGGAGGAGGGGACGGGCATCGCGATCGTCATTAACGCCGACTACATCAACTCCGCACCCTGGGAGGATCTGTTCGCCCTGGAGGATGCGCTGCTGGATCTCGTCGAGTCAGAGTAGCCCTCGCCGACGACCGCTCCACCGGGCTGGCGCGAAGTCAGGGGAGCCGTCACTTTGCTTCCTGCTGGTGGGGAGGTTGCGCGATACAACCAGGGAATGCGAATCGTCAGCCTGCTCCCTTCCGCCACCGAGATTGCCGCCAGCCTCGGACTCTTCGATCAGATCGTCGGGGTCAGCCATGAGTGCGACTACCCCAGCGCCGCCCGGGGGCTGCCGATCCTCACCAGCAGCATCCTCGATCACAACCTCTCTGCCGCTGACATCGACACCGCGGTCTCTGAAGCCAGCCTCGAGCACAAGCCGCTGTACGCCGTCGATGGTGTGCTGCTGACGGCCCTGAAGCCCGACCTCATCCTCACGCAGGGGGTCTGTGCGGTCTGCGCGGTGACCCCGAAGACGGTGTCGGACAGCCTGACGTTTGCCCGGCTGGAGGCCTCCTGTGAGGCGCCGGTTCTCTCGCTCTCCGGGGTAGACTACGCAGGCATCAAGGCTGACATCCGAGCGGTCGCTGCAGCGTGCGGGGTGCCGGAGCGGGCAGAGGTGCTGATCGTGGACCTCGACGCGCGCTGGGACTCGATACGCGGCGGGA
>JBLHMA010000013.1:0-33549 GCA_047621545.1 Cognaticolwellia sp.
CACGCCGATGAGGATGTGGCCGGTGTAGAGGCGGTGGATGCCCGCGAAGCCAAAGGCCATCGGGGCGCCAGCGAGGATCAGGGTCATCTGCTTGGCCTTGCCCTGGCCAGAGGGAGCAGCCTGCGGGGCTGCCGCGGGGGCATTTGCCTTGGCCGCGGCCTTGGCCAACTCTTCCTGGGCCTCCTGGATGTTGTCGTTCATCATCTCGGCGTCCTCGCCTAGCTCCTTGGCCTTCTCGTAGTGCGCGATGGCCTGCTCGAAGTTGCCCAGGAAGAACTGGCAGGCGCCGATCTGGCCCTCAGCGGTGCTGCGCTTCTCAGGGTGCTCGGCGGCGATGGCGGCGTAGGCCTGCATGCAGTCTTGGTGGTGGCCCTCCATCATCAAGCGGGCGGCGGCGTTGATCTTGTCGTCGATGGGGCTGGTGGACAGGCCGGCCAGCAGCTTGTCCTGGAGGGCGCGCGCCTCTTCCAGGGACATGTCCTCGGGGCCGACGAAGGTGCTGTGGGAATCGGACATGGGGGGCTCCTATACGGTGGGAGCTTCAGCGTTATCTCGGTGGCTGGAACTTGGGCACCCCCAGTGTATCGAGCAGGAGCATGTGGCTGCCGGCAACAAAGCGAGGTCAGATGCCTGGCGAACACGACGCCGTCTCACCGGCGATGCAGTCTTCGTAGCCAGGGGCCTGTGAAGGCGGCGTAGTGCCGCACTCGTAAAAACCGAAGCTAGGAAAGTAGTCGTAGCCGCAGCTGTCGCCCACCTCGTGTTCCAGCACATATTGTGCTTGCAAGTCGGTCGCGCACGCATCCATACAATACTCTCTGTTGTAGTCCGGCCAGTCGCTGGTCCACTTCTCGATGCACGCCTGCTCGTCGTAGACCTCGCCGAGCACCTCTTCTTGGCAGTGCTCGTAGAACTTGCGTTGGCCTTCGATCCACTTTGCTTCGACCTCGGCGTTGCTTAGGCCGCAGTCGTCTTCGGGGCCGTTGCAGGCGGCGAGAAAGACTAGGAGCATGACGTACTATCTACAATTACTGAGGATTCTGGTGGGCTGATCCGATCCGGCAACACCACCGGACACACCTTGTGCCGCTCCTGGCCCGCCGGCTCCTCCCCCCGCAAAAGCGCCTCCATCGCACGGCCACACAGGCCATCCACCCGGGTGTTTCCAGGCTCGCCTGCATGGCCCTTGACCCAGGTCCAGACCACCTTGTGAGGGGTCAGGGCGCGGTCCAGCTCGGCCACCAGATCCTGGTTCTTGACCGGCTCTCCGTCGCGCTTGCGCCAGCCGTTCTGCTTCCAGGCGTGGGCCCACTTGGTCGCCACATTCCGCACATAGGTGCTGTCCACGCGCAGCTCTACATGGGTGGGCTGCTGCAAGGCATCCAGGCCTTCAATTACGGCCATCATCTCCATACGGTTGTTGGTGGTGTCACGGGTGCCACCCCACAGCTCCAGAGTCGCGCCGCTGGCCGCATGCACAATCATCGTGCCCCAGCCGCCCACGCCCGCCGCTTGGCGGCAGCCGCCGTCGGTCCAGATCCACACCTGGGTGTCGGCCAGCTTGGGCACTTCTCCCAGCGGTGCCGCTTCCTTCTCGCTTCCCGGAGGAGGCGCAGCCGCCATCGCCGCTTCTTTGACCGTCTTGTAGTCCGGCTCGGTCTTCTCAATGTCGGCGCAGACCAGATCCAGAGCCTTGCCCTGGCCGGGCGGGTGGGCGCCGCTGTCCCGCTTGTGCTCCAGAGCTTCGATGAGGCGGCGACTGGCTTGGGATTTGGTGACTTTGTCGCCTGCCACGATGCGGTGAACCAGGGCGTGGAAGGCGTCGTTTCGCGCCAGCACCAGGGTCTGACCAGCGGGCAGCTTGTGCACCGCGGCGATCAAGGCCTCGCACATCATCGCCCAGGAGCTGGCCCCGGCTCTACCGCCCGAGTCCACGGCGACGACCTGGCCGTCTACATGCAGTGCAAAGGCCCAGCCCCCTTTGCCGGACCCTGCCAGAACCAGCCTGTTCACTTCTTCCCCAGCGTGCCGTCCTGTGCGACTTGGACCCCGGTGGCCGGGAAGTCTTCCTTGGACAGCTTGCGGATCAGGTCCACCGCCTTGTTGTCGGGGTCCGGCTGGGGCACGCCCTCGCCGATCTGCTTGGTGGGAAGAATCTGACCCGAGACGAACTTGCCTTGGGCATCCAAGGTCACCTCCAAGACCAGACCCACCCCCAGGTAGCCGCTCAGGTTGAAGCGGCCGTAGGTGGCAAAGTTGCCCAGGCTGTAGGCGATGAGCCGGTCCTTGTAGATCTCCATCGCCCGGGGAACGTGGGGGCCGTGTCCCAGCACCAGGTCGGCTCCAGCGTCCACCACCACATGGGTGAACTCTCGCAGGTGCCCGCGGTCCTCGCCGTAGAACTTCTCGGTGCCGTAGGGCACGTGCAGGGCCTTGGAGCCCTCGGCCCCGCCATGAAAGCTCACGATGACCAGGTCATGGGTCTTGTCTACAGCGCGCACCAGATCTGCGGCCGCCTCGTGGTCGTTGACATAGTGGCTGTTCTGGCTTGTGTGAAAGCCCAACATGGCGATGCGCAGCCCATTGGACTCCACACTCGCCACAGTCCCGGGACGGCCCGAATAGGCGATGCCCAAGCCATCCAAGGTCTTCTCGGTCTCGACCCGGCAAAAGTCCCCAAAGTCGGCGGCGTGGTTGTTGGCCGTGCTGGCCATGTCCACCCCCCACTGGGAGAGGTAGTCGCCGTAGCGGGTGGGGCTGCGGAAGGCGTAGCAGTTGCTGCCCGAGCCGCACTTGGTGGTCGTGCCGCCATCACACAGCGGGCCCTCCAAGTTCACGAAGGTCAGGTCTGCGTCTTGGAGCATTGGGCCCACGGCATCCAGCAGGTTCGCCCCATCGTTTGGAGGCAGCTTCCCTTTAGGAAAGTCCGTGCCCAGCATCACATCGCCCACGGCACGCAGGCGCACTGTGGTTCCTTCCGCAACACCAGCCCCCAAAGTGGTCGGGGCCCCTTCTGCGGCTTTGGCGACCATGGCCTGGGTCGCGAGGTGACCCTTGGCTGTGGGCAGGTATTGATCCACCTGTTTGTGGCTTGGATCCAGGGTCTTGACCTGATTCCAAGCCTCTACCGTTCCAGCCCAATCCGCCAGCAGCCAGTTCGCCCAGCCCAGCTCCCACTGGCAGTCCACCCGGGTCGCGTCAGCCGCCACACAGGCGCTCAGCTCGGTCTTGGCGGTCTCCGCTTCCTTGGCCTGGAGCGCGGCCACACCCGCTTGATAGTGGGCCTCAGGATCTTGGGCCTGGGTCTCTGCGGGGGCAGTCAGGCAGGCGAGGAGGGAGAGGATCATGAAGCATCCAGCAGGGTTGGCCGGGGCTTTAACACGCGGCGTGCCCGGCACCGTCCCAGGTCCACGACTCGGTCTCCGTGCTGAAAATCCAGCCCCCGCAAACCCAGCAGGTTCGTGGGGTACTCGCCGTACTTCTGCGCGTACCACTCGGCCGTCTCCTTGGTCCATTCGCCCATCTCGACTCCCAGGCTGTACATTGCAAGCGAGGTCACCATGTCCCTGAACGCCTTCCTGAATGCTCTATCCCCAGAGCTTCGCGCTGCCCTGCGGCCCTTGGTCCGCACCACCCAGATCCCGGTGTTGGGTCCCACCGTCGGCGGCCCCAGCGATCAGCTCGCCGGGGCTCCGTGGTTGCCCGATGGCGCTGAGCATCCTTTGTGCGCCTGCTGCGGCAAGCCTCTGGCCCTCTTCGTGCAACTGCGCACCGACCCGATTCGCGCAGCCTTCCCTGGCCTGCCTGCAGGGCACTTGACCCAGCTCTTCTACTGCATTGACGGCGATGGCCCCTGCGAAGTGGACGCGGAGACCTGGAACGCCTTCAACCAGAGCACTCTGGGTCGCCTCGTGCCCATCGCGGAGGGGGGCGGAGCGGGCCAAGCACGCTTGCCCGGCCAAGCCATTGTGGGATGGCAGCCCGCCCATGAGCTGCCCGATCCCGAGGAGCTGCCCTCGCCGCTGCGGGAGGACCTGGACGGAGATATGTGGATGGCCCTGGGGGAGTTCTGCCACGACGGCGACAAGCTGGGCGGCTGGCCAGCGTGGGTGCAGGGCCCCGAGCTGCCCAACTGCAGGAAGTGCGGCGCCAAGATGCGCTTTCTCTTCCAGGTGGACTCGAACTGTGGCGTGGACCACATGTTCGGGGACGTGGGCACCGCGCACCTAAGCTACTGCGAGAAACACCCGGAAGAGCAGGGCTTTGGCTGGGCCTGCGGGTGAAGAAGCCGCGCAAGACTGTGGTGGGGCTGGGTGGGTGGGCTTGCGGTTGAGCCAGCCCCACCACGTGAACTTAGGACTACGCGCCAAAGTTCTTGTTCGCCTTGAGCTTTGCCTTCAGGATCTCCTCTCTGAGCTCACCCCACCGGGCGCCGCCGCCCTGTTCGGCCGCCTTGAGGGTGCCGACGAGGGTGTCCTTGCCGCTGTGGTCCTTCAAGTAGAGACCGGAGCCGGGTGGCAGCTCGAAGTACTCGGTGATGACGTACTCCTGGTTGATCGTGCCAAAGGAGGTATTCAGGCGTGAGCCCTGGCGGGTCATGCCCAGGTTGGTGAGCGGATCCTGAGGGTTGGAGCCTTCTCCGGAGAGCTTGCGGGTGACCTGGGGGCCGCCGGTGGCGACCCTCTCCAGGAAGGTGGACAGCATCTTCTTCTTTTCAGCCACCTTGTTCCGGATCTCTGCGCCGGTGGCGCCCGGGTAGTGAATGGCCATCTCCGCCTCCAGGTGACCGATCTGGTTGATGGTCTTCAGGCGCTTGTTGGCCCAGGCGACCAGGGTGGGGTGGATGGGGACCTTGACGTTGTCCATGCTGGCGTCCGGGAGGGCGCACTTCACGTAGAAGACGTTCTCGACGGCGTCCAGGCCGCCCTTGCTGTCGTCGCGCACGTACTCGGAGTGCCAGAGCTCCTTGGGCATGGCGCCCTTCTCGCGGGTGGGCATCAAGCCGTTGACGTCGGCATCCTCAGGCTTCTTGAGCTGCTCGACCTCGACCTCCTCTCCCTTGGCGTTCACGTCGCTGTAGCTGGCGTAGTCCAGGCCGAAGTTGGCCGTTGCCTCGGCGCCGGTCAGGCCCTGGTTGTAGTTCATGCTGTGGGCCACCGACCCACCGACCTTGTTGTTGATCCCCTTGAAGTCGCTCATGTAGCCGTTCTTGAGGATGCTCTGGACTGTGGAGTCCGGGATGATCTTGTTGATCGTCATGCCCGGCTGGATGTAGCTCATCATCTTCGAGTTGACGGCGGCCAGGGTCCACTTGTCCTCCTCCTTCAAGCTGCCATCGCCCGAGCGCAGGAGCACGTCCTTGTCCTTGAGGGCGTCGTACTGGGTGAGCTGCACCAGGTCCATGAGCGTCTGGGACATTGCAGCGGGCGCTGCGTTGCCCGAGAACATGTCCTCGCCCTCGTTCGCGACCCCTGCGGCGTTGGCGCCCGCTTTGTTGGTGCCCCGCGCCAGCGCCTCCGCCATGCCCTGGCCGTGCTTGTTCTCATCACTGATCAGAGCCTGCTGCTTGGCTCTCTCCCCGATGTGGCCTGAGAGCAGAGCACCGCGATCCGCGATCGATGGCGACTTCTTCTTGTTCAGCGCTGAGCTGCTGTCCACCAAGCTGTCGCTGCCCAATGGGTCGACCAGTGCATCGGAGGAGGAGGAGGAGGACGAGGAGCTGGTGGCAGCTTCGTTCTCGCGGGTAGCAGTGTTCAACGGCATGGTTGGTTCCTTGGAGTGGAAGTGGCGGGGCCGACGTTTGCATAGCATAGGGAAACTGGACTTGGCTATCGACCAAGAAAGGCGTCCGTACTTAGTACTTCACGCTGCAGCCCCAAGGCTTTGGCCTAGTGGTCTCAAGCTCCGTGCCAGCCAACACGCCGGCGATGGCGGTCCCGGCATAGGGCTTGTATTCGCCCTGGCTGGCTCCCAGAGGAGCGTTGTCCAGAGCGCCGTTGAAGCGCACCGTTCCCTGGGTGTCGATCACGACGATCTGCGGGGTGGTCTTGGCGCCATAGGCCTTGCCCACCGCGCCGCTGGCGTCGAGCAGAACGGGTCCCTCGATGTCCCACTTGCGGGCGGCCCGCTTGTTCTCGTCCGCGCCGGCACCTTGCTTGCCGGCCGAGCCTGAGTTGATGCGCAGCCACACCGTGTCCGTGGCGTGGGAAGCCGAGAGCTCTTGCACCACGTCCTTGCCGTAAGCAGCCTTTACGAAGGGACAGCCGGGGTTGAACCACTCCAAGACCACCACCTTGCCGCTGTGGTCGGCCAGGCTGTGGATGGTGCCGTCGACATCGGGCAGGGAGAAGTCTGGTGCCGCCTCGCCCAACTTGGCCTTGGCGTCAGCCTGGATGGGCGTGGGCAGCTCGGCGATGGCGACGGGGGTGCTCGCAGTGCTGCAGGCGAGGAAGAAAGCGATCAGCATGGGTGTCTCTTTGGAAGCGCAATTCCGAAGGAATTGCGCAGGGCCTTAGGCCCTTAGATCTGGCGCAATTCCGCAGGAAATGCGCATGGAACAAGTTTGGAAGCGCAATTCCGAAGGAATTGCGCAGGGCCTTAGGCCCTTAGATCTGGCGCAATTCCGCAGGAAATGCGCATGGAACAAGTTTGGAGCGCAACTTCAAAGGAATTGCGCATGGAACAAGATCTGGAGGCGCAATTCCGCAGGAAATGCGCATGAAAATTGTCCCTGCGCGCGGTACAATTCCTAAGAACAATAGGCAGGCACATCTTCTCCCTTGCGAGGCCAACTTGGACGCTGCATCTGTCGTAACCGCCACTCTGCTCCTGGCACCCGGAGGGGTTCCTGGTGTGGAAGGCCCCGCCGCAGTGCTGGACTTTGAGCTCAAGAAGGACTGGCACATCTACTGGGAGAACTCAGGGGACACCGGGCTGCCCACCGAGTTCGAGGTGCGCACGCCTGGAGTCGAGCAAGGCGAGCCGGTCTGGTCGGTTCCCCATCGGATACAGCGCCCTGGAGACCTGACCGACTTTGGATACGAGAAGCACGCCACCATCGCGGTGCCCCTCTCAGCTGCGCCGGACAACGCCTCAGCGACCGTGCGCTACCTCGTCTGTCGGGCCGATTCCTGCATCCCAGGGGTGGCTGAGCTGAGCCTGAGCGCAGGCACGCCCAAGCTCTACGACCTGCCCACGCCCGTGGTGGCGCAGCGCACGGGCAAGGTGGCCACCGTGGCCTTGCCGGGGGTGACCCAGGCTGAGATCTTCCCCGATCTGGCGCTCTCTGAGAGCGGGGTCAGCAGTGAGCTGGTGGATGGGGTGCTGACCCTTGAGTTGCCAATTTCATCTCATGGAACCTTGCTCATTCGTGGGAAGGGCAAGGGGGGCGAGGTCGTCTACGGGGTGGAGCTGTAGGTAAATAGACGACAAAGTTGATGTAGATCAAGCTTGTTGTGTATAGGAGAAGCCGTGGAGAGTTTGCGGGGTCGGGATCAGGACATTCAGCGGACGTGGGAGCTGGTTTCGGAGCGCTCCATCTTGCTCACGGGGCCAAGATGGGTGGGCAAGACTTCGCTGATGGAGGCGCTGCAGTCCAGTCCCCGGCATGGTTGGCGGGTTGTGTTGGTGGAGCTGCATGGCAAGCGCGATGTGGCTTCGGTGTTGCCGGATCTAAGACAGGCTTTGGATGCCGTTGGCCTGGGGCCATCGAGAGTGAAGGAAGCAGCAGGTGGGATTCGGGGAGTTGAACTGGCTGGTGTCGGGGTCTCTCTGGGGGAAGTCGACAGCCAGGGACCTTGGGAGAGGCTTTAAGCCCTGGTGTACGGTGCAGTGGGACAGCTTCAGGAGGATCAGCGCCTCCTGGTCTGTCTAGATGAGCTGCCTTGGTGGATCGATGGCATTTCGGAGACGGCCGGCGCAAGCTCAAGAGTGGGTCTACTCCTTGATGGATACCTGGCACCTGGAAGAAGTAGACGGTCGCTATCGTTTCGCTCTGCCGTTGTTTCGCCTCTGGTGGGTGAAGTACGGAGGTGCACTTTGAGCCTGGATCTCTACACCCCTTGGCACGATGATCCAGAGGACTTGGCTCAGCGGCATGTAGGCAGGGTGGAGGTACGGGAGGCCCTGTTTCAGGCTGGCCGTCAACACTTTGCTGGCCAGCGGCCTACTCACATCTATGTATAGGGGCCTCGCGGCATGGGGAAATCCCACCTCTTGGCGCTCACCAAGCAAGCCCTCGAGCCCCTCGCGCAGGGCGCTCGCGTCGTGGTCTTGCCGGAGGATGTCCCGCTCTATGGCAGCGCTCAGGAGCTCTTGGAGGCCCTCGCCAGGAGCTTGCAGCCCAAGGTCTGGGACAGTTGGAAGCGGGCTGCTGTGGATCTGTCTTCGCTTCATGGGGCGGTCGTGCTCTTTGAGGGGCTGGACCGGCAGCTCGACGCGCTAAGAGAGCCGGAGCGGCAGGCGTTTCGAGACCTCTCTCCCCAAGGACAATCGGTGCTGGCGCTTTTGTGTGAGGCGCCGCGCAAGCTCTCACCCAAGGAGATTGCGGAGATCTTGGGGCAGGACACTAGGAGCATCGCTACGGCTTGCCGGCGCTTGAGTGACCACGGTCTGTTGGAGGTTGAGCAGGAGGGGCGGCGTAGTTGGTACTCGGTGGCCGAGCCCTTGTTCCGCTTCTGGCATGAGTACCGGACTGGGCCATGGGAGCAGACGCGGGTTGCGCTGTTGGGGAGGTTGTTGGAGGCGGTGGCGACGCCGGAGGAGTTGGTGAGTGGGTGGATGTTGACGAAGGACGAGGGGATGCGGAAGGCTTTTGAAGTGGTGATGGTACGAAACCAAGCCGCTTCGATTCAAGGTTGGGATCGGATCGTGGATGCAGTCGCTGAACTCAAGGACTCGCAGGGATTCCCAGCGCTCCTCGAGAGGGCGAGCGTTCTTCCCGCCCGAAAGAGCAGCACCTGCGAAATTTGACTGTGTGACCAATCATTGCTTTCGTCCCGGTCCTTACTGGAGCGCCTTGGGAGATCGCCTCCAGGAGTACTGCGGGTTCCACCACCTAAGCTGGGCTGCCACCTGGCCTCTCAGCCAACCTTTGAGAACCTACTCGACAGGATTCTGGGTGTTGCCGCCGTTCTGGACCCGACAGAAGACGCCCAAACCGCCCTCCTCCCTCGGCTACCACGCCCCCGACCGCCTCCAAGCCGTCATCGATGCCCTGGCCGCCAACCCCGAAGCCCAAAGCATGGCCTCGCAGGCGCTCAACCTCTCCCGTCAGCTGCAGGAGCACAAAGTGGCCCCGCTACAGCCAGAGCTCCAGGCCATGCTGGATCTCATCGCGCCCCCCGAGACCCGCTAGTCCGCACAGCTGTAGGCCGCCATCTCCGTAAACCCTTCCACCGCACCCTCAAAGTGCTGTGCCCGAACGACCGCATACGCCGGGTCCGCAAAGAACTCCTGACACGCCGCCTTGTCACCAAAGGTGATGGCGAAGATGCGCGTCACTGGATGCTCAAAAGACCCCGTCACATCCTGAACCACCGCGTCGTAGGCAAAGCCCCCGCCGTAGCCCTTCAAGATGGAGAGCATCGCGGCTCGGTAGGCGGCATAGGCGGTGGGGTCGGTCACGTTCATAGCGACCAGGCGGGTGTAGTTCATGCCCAAGTTATACCGGCTCCCCCTCCCCGGAGCCCCCATGCTGTTGGCCTTGCTGCTCTCTTGTCTGCCCAAGCCCGCGGGCCTCTCGGAGCTCACCCCCGAGCACGACGCTCTGGTGTTGGCCTGGACCCAGGCCTTGGACGCTGGAGACTTGGCTCAGCTCGGCCCCCACCTTCATCCGGTATCGGCCCAGACCCTCTCCGGAGGCTTTGATAGACCGCAAGCCTTGGCCCACTTGCTGCCCCGTACGGCGGAAGGTCGGGCTCTGGCTCAAGAGCACCCCTTGGTCGGCCAGACGGAGATCCTGGGTGCCGTTGAGCTGGTGCGCGACCGCATTCTCTTGCTACAGCGCCCCACTGGCGAGGTCATGGCGCTTGCAATGCGTCCCAACGCCAACGGCACCCCCAAACTGAACCTGGGCCCCTTCCTGCAGCTGCCCGGGGACTCCTTGGATGGCGGCTTGCCCGTTGTGCCGCTGAGGGGTGACGCGGCCCAGGCCTGGGCTGAGCTCGGAGACGCATACACCAACCCCACCCAAGCCGCCGCGCGCCTGGAGGGCCCGGGTCTGCCCGCCCTGGCTAAGCTCCTGTGCCTGGGCTCCGCTGCCCAGCTCTGTGGGGGGGCTTCCCCTGCGGTGGACGTGGCCCGTGTTCGGGGTGCCAGCCTGGCCTTGGTGGAGGAACTCGGCGATGAACCGCTGCTCTCGGCCCAACAGGGCGAAAATGTGTGGATCCTCGTGGCCCGACCCTACGCGACTGGACCCCGCCCCCAAGACCCGCTCCGGGTGGCCTACTTTGTACGGAACTACCGCAAGCAAGGCCAGCGCTGGGTGGAATGGGTGCCCGAGCCTGGGCTGAACATGGCCTTGATTCAGACCAGCGTGGCCGAGATGCAGCAGCCGCCCAGCTTGGACGAGCGGCCCATTGCGTGCACCGATGCCCGGGTGCAGATCCACTTGGTACAGAACAGTGATGCGAGGCTGATCGCCTGCCTGGACAACCTGGTGGACGTTCAACTGGGTCCTGGGCGCATGAGCTTGGCCTTGGACGATGGGGCCGTGGCCGCTTGGCTGAGTCAGGATGCACAGGCCGGGCGCATCCAAGTGCGGGTCGATGGTCAGGCTTGGCCGGAGATCTTTGCCCCTGAGCCGAGCTACAGCCTGGGGGTCATGATGCCGGCAGAGATGGATTCAGGAGCCAGGCTGGCCATCGAAGAGCGCCTTCGAGGGTGGATATCCGAGTAGCTGCGATAGTGAGCCCATCCGTATGTGGAGTACAGTCGTCCGAACTACACGCCACACTGGGAGTCACCGTGAGTAGCTACGAGAACTACAGCGAAGTGAGTCGAATCTATGACCACATGCGGCGACCGGTGGGGGTGCAGCAGACCCTGGACTGGCTGTCGCGCTTCGCTCCTACTGCGACTCTCGAGATCCTCGATGCCGGCTGTGGAACGGGCCAATTCAGCGAAGTGTTGTTGCCGCATGTGGGGGCGCTGCAGTGCGTCGAGCTCAATCCTGGCATGCTCGATGTCGCGCGCGGCAAGTTGGTTGGGGCGGGGGCCACCGTGACGCTTCATCAGGGCGACCTCCTCGACTTGCCCCTGGCCGACAACAGCGTCGACGGGGCGTGCATCAACCAAGTCTTGCACCACCTGCCGGACGACCACGCCTGGTCTCTCCTTCGTCGCGCCTTCGAGGAGATTCGTCGCGTGCTCCGTCCCGGCGGCACCTTCGTCTTCAACACCTGCACGAACGAGCAGCTCGCGAACGGCTACTGGTACTTCAAGCTCCTCCCTGAGCGAACCCTAAAGGCCATGGGTGCCCGCTATGCGCCGCTGGATGTGGTGAACGCGCAGCTCTCCGCCGTTGGCTTTGGCGAGATCGAGCACCATGTCCCCGACGAAGTCATCTTCGGCGACAACTACTTACGCAGTGACGGACCGCTCGACTCTGATTGGCGTAGGGCCGACTCCACCTGGACACACGCCACCCCCGCCGAGCTGGACACCATCCTCCAGCGGGTGCGCGACATGCAGGCCGCGGGCAAACTGGAGGCATGGATGCACGCGGCCGATGCGTCGCGTCGAGGGATCGGTCAGGTCACCCTAGTCGCCGCCCAGGGATAGGGTGTCTGCCCGGAGATGCCTATGTTGCTCGTACTGACCTCGCTCGCGCTCGCTGCTGAACCTGCGAGCGGTCCTACATGGACCGTGACCGTCGATCCCTTGACCACGGCCTTGGGCTACGTGCACCTGCAAGTCGAGCACCGCCTGAGCCCCCACACCAGCCTGTATATCGGCCCCCACATGCGGCTCTTCGACGGGATCCTGACTGCAGAGCCAGAACCCTTTGTGGGCTTTGGCGCAGAGGCGGGCTTTCGCTACTTCTTCAAGGACCAGGCACCCCAGGGCACCTGGGTGATGGCCCGCGGCGTGTTGGCCCGACTCAACACGACCTACTCACAAGCCAACCCGCTCGGTGGCGCACCCAGTCAGTCCGTAGAGTGGGGCGGCTACGGCAGCGCACTGGTAGGCTACACGGCAATATTCAAGGAGCGCTGGGTGCTCTCCGGTGGCGCTGGGTTCAATTACCTGGCCTACGACATTGACGGAATGGGAGCCAGCGGACCCTTTGTGGCCCTGCACACCAACCTGGGTGTGGCGTTTTAGAGCAGCAGCTTTAGGGGGTGAAGCGTCGGGGTGGCGGGGACCCGCGTCCAGCCCACGGTGGCGGGGTCCTGGGGTGCAGCGCAGTCCAATAGGGGTTCAAGAGCGAGAATCCCCCCTGGGCGGTGTCGACCACCTGCACTGGCCGGTCGTCCGTGTGCAGCCTCACGCCATCGGTGAGCGCCGCCGAGGTCTGACTGGTTGCGACCACCCTCCGGCTTGAAAGCTGGTTGGTCTCCGCCACACCCACCAGCCCGAACAGGCCCTTCTCCAAGAAGATCAGCCCGCCGTTGGGGAAGGCGCTCCACAAGCTGGCCAAGAAGCTGGCCAAGGGTTCGGCCTGGGTAATGGCGGCCGGGTTGAACTTCACAAAGACCACGCCGCCGGGGCTCAGACGCGCCCGCGCTTGTTCGTAGAACTCGGCGGTATAGAAGGTCGCCGAGGCCGTCTTGGGACCGTAGGCGTCCACCGAGATCACATCCCACTGCTCGGTGTTGGTGCGCACAAACCAGCGCCCGTCGCCGTCCACGATGCGCAGGCGGGGGTCCTCCAGAATGCCTTCGGTGCCGAAGTGATGGAGCAGGGTGCGCATGTTGGGGTCCAGCTCGACCACCACCAGCTCCGTGACGCTGTCCACGCTGAGAAAGGCCTGGGCGGTGGCGCCTGTGCCCAGTCCAATGGCCAACACCCGCTCGGGGTTGGGGTGCAGTGCGGTCGGCCCTAAGGCGCGCAGGGCGTGGTCGTTGACCGGTCCGGTGAGGTTGGCGGCGCCGATGCGGTGGCCGCTGCTGGTCAAGGCGCGCTCATCGCCGCGCTCGCTGACCAGGGTGGAGCCCTGCAGGCCCTCGACGCTGTCCAGGACCACATCGTCTGGCGGCAGAACCCTGGCCCCGGCGACGGGCGGTGCGACCACCAGCATTGTGCCGCCCAGAACCAAGGCGAGCGCTGCAAAAGCGGCGGCGGGTACCTTGGCCTTGGCGCGCACAAAGGCGCTCAGAGCCACGCATGCGCTAGCCATGCCCAAGAGAACTGCCAGGCGCTGGGCACCCAACCAAGGCATGAGCACAAAGCCGGTGGCCAGCGAGCCCACCACTGCGCCCGCGGTGTTCACCGCGTAGAGGCGACCCAAGGAGGTCGATGCCTTTTGGCCCGACTCGGCCAGAGCATTGGAGAGAAGTGGAAAACTTGCCCCCAGCCATACCGCTGGCAGCAGGGGCAGCAGGGCCTCGGGGATTGGATAGCGGCCCGCCCCCAGCAGCAGTTCTCTGGCCGGTTCCAGGGTGAGCCACGTCAGCACAGCCAGGATCGCCTGACTCCAACCCAAGGGCCTGCCCATGCCTTCGGGAATGCGCCGGGCGAGCACGCCGCCAATGCCGATGCCCAGCACGACCGCGGCCAGCACAATGGCAAAAGCCACCGCATCGGAGCCCGAGCGCGCGGCAAGTAAGGGACCACTCAAGCGGCTCCAACAGAGCTCCAGGCCCATACCTACTGCACCTGTGATGGCCGCCGTGATCCACAGACTGGTCGGCGGGCCCGGGGTTGGCTCAGCCTGTGCCGTTGTCTGCGGGCTTGTTCCTGGAGGAAGCAGGAAAGCAAAGGCGGCTACGAGTAGATTGCCAGCCCCAAGAGCAGCGCTCCCCAAGCTCAGGCCCAGGCTCCACGGCAGCCAGAGTCCGGCAATCAGCGCCCCGCCCGAGGCCCCGATGGCGTTGACCCCGTAGAGCAGGCCGACCCGGTCGGGGTTCTCGTCGCCGTTGACCGCTGCAGCAACGGCCGGGAAAGTGACCCCGAGCATGGTAGCCATCGGACCCACCAGCACGGCTGCGAGCAGCACCCGGGTCAGGGTGGCCAGCGCGCCATCTCCAGCGGCAGTGAGCACGGCCAGCAGCAGGGGAGCGCTGGCCCCCAACAGCCACGGCAGGGCAGCGCCCCACAGGCCCACACCCAGCTCCATCGCGCCGTAGAGACGCAGCGGGGCCACGCGCTTGAGCAGGCGAGGCGCCAAGGCGCCACCCAGACCCAGGCCGCCCAGAAAGCTCGCGGTGACCGCCGCGATGGCGTAGGCCCCGGCACCAAAGATGGGCACGAATGCGCGCACCGCCAAGACCTGCCAAGCCAGTCCCACAGCACCGCTCAGGCCGTAGAGCAGCACGAGCAGTGCGCGGGATCGGGTCAAGGGGGCCTCGGTCGGGGGGGCAGTCTACCCCTTGGCGCGCACCCGGAGGGCTTGGGTGGGGTCCACCTCGGCCCCGTCCAAGATCCTTCGAATCAACTCGGCCCCGTCCACGATGCGTGGGGCCGGTCGGGAGAAGTAGCTGTTGGAGTCGGCCGCCCAGAAGTTCCCGGCTTGAACAGCACGGAGCTTGCCGAGCACCGGGTGGTCCAAGAGCTTGCGGGCATGGGTGAGGTTCTCCTCCAGACCGAAACCGCAGGCCGAGGCGATGATCACGTCGGGATCCGCCTCTTGGATCTCCTCCCAGCTCAGGCGGCGGCTGTTGTCGCCAGGTCCGCCGAACAAAGCGATTCCGCCGGCCGCGGCGACCTGTTCGGGCACCCAGTGACCCCCGGACCAAGGTGGGTCGGGCCACTCGAGCATCAGGACCTTGGCGCTGCCGCCAAACTGAAGGGGAGCGGGCAGGCCGCCCAATGCAGCCAGGCGGGACTCCAAGGAGGTGATGAGGGCCTCTGCCTGGGGCTCGGTTCCCGTGGCCTGTGCAATGGCGACCAAGTCCCGGAACACCCCGCCGGTGCTCACCGCCGACAAGGACAGAACGGGGGCGGTGCAGCTGTCCTGGAGGCGCACCAGCTCCAAGCCTTCGGCGATGGTCTCGGGGGTCACCGCGCAGACGGCACAGACCCCTTGAGTCAGGATCAGGTCGGGCTTTAGGCTGTTGAGCAGAGTGCCATCTACGGCGTAGATCGGACGGCGCTCCAGGCTGGCTGCGGCCACGGCCTTGTCGATCTCCGCTGGGCTCAACGCGCTGTCGAGGATGCTGGAGGTGAGCTTGGGCAGGCCCTTCACGTCCGCTGGGTAGTCGCACTCATGTGAGACGCCGACCAGCTGCTCGCGTAGGCCCAAAGCACAGGCCAGTTCGGTGCCGGAGGGGAGCAGGGAGACGATGCGCATGGTGACCTCGGTTGGGGGAACAGAGCCAGTAGCCTGCGGGCCGGGTCAGCATGCGCGGTTTGGGGTGCCTTTTACGCGGCGCTACGCTCGTCTCTACTGCTGCTGGGTGAGCATCCGGAAGGTCGCAGTCGTGTCTTCGGAGAGCGAGGGGATCAAGCTTGTGAAGGACGCGTAGGGGTAGGTGACCCGTACCTCGACGAACATCCAGTCTCCCATCTCGACCCAATCGGCTTCGACAAAGCACTTGGAATCGCAGGGCATGCCCGAGGACTCCAAGACTTCGGTTGCGTGATCGATGGCGGCCGAAGTGATCAGCGTGCCGTCTGCGTCGGTCCCCTCCAGGGTGATGCTGCCCACCCGCGCGCCGTCTCGGGAGGCCCGCTGGATCTGGTGGAAATGGGAAATGTACAGGGAGAGTTCGATGACCGCGCCCAGGACGACGATCAGAACGGGGAGGGTCAGAGCGAACTCCAGCGCCGCGGCGCCGCGTCGAAGAGCTTTAGGGGCACGCTTCAGGAAGCTGGCCATTGTTGCCACTCCATTCGCACTGCGATGGCGCTGGTCAGGGTCAGGGGGGAGACGACAAATCCAACCAGGGGAACAAAGTCGCGCTCGACCTCGCAGAACATGCTGCGGCCGGGTGGGTCTCCGGACAGCGACACATCAAAGCTGCAGTCCGTCGTGCAAGCGCCGCCGCCGCTTCGCAGAAGGTCTTCCTCCATGGCCAGCTCTGCGGTCCTGCGGACGTCCTCTATGTCACTCTCGCCGATGCCTGGATTGATGAGTGACCCCGCCCGGCAGCCCACCACGGTGGCTTGGTCCAGGGTGGAGTCGATAAAGAACAGCCAGCCAAAGTCTATGATGGCCACCAAAAGCAGCACGAACACGGGCAGCACTAGGGCGAACTCGATGGCGTTGGAGCCGCTGCGGGAAGGTCGGTCAAGGCAAGACATGGCCTACTCCACGATCGCGAGTGGGAGGGAGTTGGCGATGTCTTCGAGGATGGGAACCAGGACTTGGGGGTCGTCGGTGACGGTGTAGTAGCCCTGGCCGCGTGGCATGAGCTCCATAAAGGCGCTGTCGTTTACGAAGGACACCACCCAGGTGTGCACGCGCTGGTCCTCCCACATCTCGGCCGTCAGGTCCACGCTCTCGGATTCGATCTGCGAGGTGCTATGGGGCACGACGGCTTGGTACTCACGCCAGCGGTCCTCGACGTAGCCAGCGTCATCGCGGGTGTCGCCGTGGCCACTCTTGGTGCCGGAAGGGTAGCCATCTGTGATGACTATCATGGCGCGAAAGGCTGCGGTGTCGAGCTGCTCGGAGAACATCTCTGCGGCCTGTGCCAAGCCTGCGGTGTGGTCCGTTCCTGGCTCGTCCAAGTACTCCCGAGGCATCTGGGAGTAGCAGCCGCCGTCGGTGTCATCGAAGTTGTTTTTGAGCGGGCCGGACTTGTATGGATTGCATTTCGCAGGCCATGGGTAGGCGTCTGAGTCACCGGCCTTGCTGCCAGTGTTCATGTTCTCCCAGTCCGAGCGCACGGTGCCCAACTCAGCATCAGCCATGTACGTCATGGGAGTGAACTCCCAGGCATAGCGCCCAGTGAACACGGTCATGCCGATCATGTCGGTATCGTCGTAGGTGGAGGACAGGGTGTCGTAGAGAGCCACCGCCGCCTCTCGGGCGTAGTTGAAGTTGTTGGGGTTCCAGGAGTTGGTGATGTCCATGACCACCACCACATGTAGACTGCGGGCGGCGCTGACGGCCTGGCCGCGCACATTGAAGCTGGGATAGCCGAAGACTGGGGCCATGAACAGGCCTGGGCTATCGTCACCGGTTCGAGCCACGGTCACCTGGACGGCGTTGGGCCGCACCTCGTCCGCGGTCAGCGTGCTCGTGTCGGGGTCCCAGGTGCCGAAGGTGATGTCTTCCAGGGCCGGTGGGGAGCCCACTACGACGTTTTGCGCCAGCACTTCTCGGGCGGCGTTCTCGGCCTCCACCGTGCTGCCTGTGCGGCGAAGCACGATCAGCGCGGCCTGGGAGGCGGCATCGGCCACGTCTTGTGCCTGGGACTTGGCCAAGCGCATGTAGGAGGTGTCTACCGCAATAGCGCCAAAGCCGAGCACCACCACAATCGCGAATGCGAGAAGGATTGCGTAGTTGCCGCCGCGGCGCCGGGTTCTCTGGGTGCCCATACGGGGCTCCTAATCAGATGAGAAGCATTACCCGAAGAAAGTTTTTCAGCAAACCCTAAGCGCTTTCTTGTGGCTTTCTTAGTCGCCCTGCGGACGGAGTGCGCAGCGCTTGAAGGAGAACGAATTGGGCTCTGGATTCCCGTGGCCTTGGCAGGGCTGCGAACTCCCTGAGTCGGAGGCGTGGAAGTGCCGGCAACAGCAGCATAAACAGGTTACGTACGCTCGGATCTTCCCCCGTTTTCACTCTCCCAAGAGACACGACGCCATCTATGAGCACTGAAGACTTCGCCCGGAACCTTCTGCCCATCTCCATCGAAGAGGAGATGCGCACTTCGTACCTGGATTACTCCATGTCCGTCATCATCGGGCGCGCCTTGCCCGATGTGCGTGACGGACTCAAGCCTGTTCACCGCCGGATCCTGACCGCGATGAACAACGAGGGCTTGGCGAGCAACCGCAAGTTCAGCAAGTGCGCTGGCGTGGTTGGCGAGGTGCTCAAGAAGCTGCACCCCCACGGTGATTCGGCTGTGTACGACGCCTTGGTTCGCATGGCTCAGCCCTGGAACTTGCGGTACCCGCTGATCAACGGGCAGGGCAACTTTGGTTCGCCCGATGGCGACTCGGCTGCTGCCTACCGGTACACCGAGTGCAAGATGCAGCGCACAGCCGAAGAGCTGCTGCGCGACCTGGACAAGGAGACGGTCACTTTCTCCCCGAACTTCGACGGCACAGACGTGGAGCCGGATGTTCTGCCGGCCCGCTTCCCGAACCTGCTCGTCAATGGGTCTGAAGGCATCGCGGTCGGCATGGCCACCAAGATCCCTCCGCACAACATGACGGAAGTGATCAACGCCACCGTTACCTTGATCGAGAACCCGGATGCCACGGTCGAAGACCTGATGGAACACATCCCCGGTCCCGACTTTCCTACCGGTGCTCAGATCTACGGCCGCCAGGGCATCCTGGACGCGTACACCACGGGCCGCGGCCGCGTGGTGGTTCGCGCCACGACCCACATGGAAGAGTTCGGCACCCAGGGCCGTGAGCGCACGCGCATCGTGGTCGACGAGCTGCCTTTCCAGGTCGGCGCCAACCGCGTGCTGGAGCAGATCGCCAACCTGGTGCGCGACAAGCGCATCGACGGCATCTCGGCCATCCGCGATGAGTCCGACCGTCACGGTCGTCGTGTGGTCATCGAGTGCAAGATGGACGCCTACCCCGAGGTGGTCCTCAACAAGCTCTTTAAGCACACGGACTTGCAGACCACTTTTGGCGTGATCCTGCTGGCCATCTGTGCCGGTCAGCCTCAGGTGCTCACCCTGCGCCAGATGCTCAAGTACTACATCAGCCACCGGCGCGATGTGGTCACCCGGCGCACGCGCTACCTGCTGCGAAAGGCCCGCGAGCGTGCCCACATCCTCGAGGGCTACCTCAAGGCGCTGGACCACATAGATGAGATCATCAGCATCATCCGTGGCAGCCAGACCACCGAGCTTGCGCGAAACGCTCTGATCGAGCGCTTCAACTTCTCGGAGATTCAGTCCCGCAACATCTTGGACATGCAGCTTCGCCGCTTGGTCGGGATGGAGCGCCAGAAGCTGGAAGACGAGCTGGCTGAGCTCGAAGAGCGCATCGCCTACTACGTCGAGCTGCTCTCCGACGACGTCAAGCTGATGGCCGTGGTTCGTGAGGAGCTCATCGAGGTTCGCGATGCCTTTGGCGACATGCGGCGCACGATCATTGTGGACAGCCGCAGTGACCTGAACATCCTGGATCTGATCGCTGAAGAAGAGCAGGCCATCACTCTGTCCATGGCCGGCTACATCAAGCGCGTTTCCCTGGACAACTACCAGGATCAGCGCCGCGGCGGCTTTGGCAAGAAGGGCATGAACACCCGGAGCGAGGACATCGTTCGCGAGATCACCATCGCGAACACCCACGCCTCCCTGCTGGTGTTCACCAAGAACGGGCAAGTCTTCCGCGTCCCCGTGCACGCCATCCCCGAAGCTGGACGGCACGCTCGTGGAAAACCAATCGCGCACCTGGTGGAGCTGGACAAGGGCGACGAGATCGCCGCCGTTCTGACCATCCGCGAGTTCGAGGAGGAGATGGACCTGGTCTTCTGCTCCCGCAAGGGCCTGATCAAGCGCACCCAGCTCTCCTTGTACAAGAACATTCGTACTAGCGGTCTGCGGGCCTACGACTGCGGAGACGGCGACAGCCTGTTCACCGTGGTCTTGGCCAAGCCAGACCAGGAACTGCTCATCGCGACCGCTTGGGGCAAGTCCATCCGCTTCCCAGGCAGCGATGTGCGCCGCATGGGTCGTGTGGCCCGCGGTGTTCGCGGCATGAAGCTGGCCGATGGCGACGAGATTCGCGGCTTGGAAGTTCTGGAAGCAGACGACACGCTGTTGCTGCTCACCCTGACTGAGAACGGCTACGGCAAGCGCACGGTGCTCGGTGAGTACCGCCTGCAGGGTCGTGGTGGCCAAGGCATCATCAACATCAAGACCGGCGAGCGCAATGGCGCCGTTGTGGGCTCGATGCAGGTGCAGGATGAGGACCGAATCATGTTGATCACCGATACAGGTCGTGTGATCAAGATTCCCGTCACCAACATCCGCGTCACCGGTAGAAACACCATGGGTGTGACCTTGATGCGTGTCGAAGATGGGGAGCGAATCGTGTCTATCGCGCGTGTGGTCGAAGATGAAGAGTCCGAGGAAGGAAGCTCCGAGGAGTGAGTCGTCCATCCTTGCGCGGGCCAGAAAGCCTTGCGCAAGGAGACTTGCCTTTCACATGTACGCCCGGGTCTGTTAGAACCGCGGCGGCACATGACGAATCTCTTCTCCCAGACGCTGGGTTGGCGCGCGCTGCTCGGCGCTTCGCTGGCTCTGGCTGCACCGCTGCTCTTGGGCTCGGTGGTCTTGGGTCCCCAAGCACCGGGGGCTCTGGCGTACGCCGACTCTCTGGTTTTGGCCGGGGAGCTCGACGAAGCTTTGGTTCGCTACACCGCGATCGAGGACAAGTCCTGGAGCCAGGAGCGTGCTGCTACAGCCGCGCTCCACGCCGGCAGTGCAGCGGCGCTGGGTGGGAAAGACCAAGTCGCGATCGTGCACCTAAAGACCTTTCTGCGGAACTGGCCCGCTGATCCTCGTGCGACCCAGGTCAGCCTGCAGCTGGCCAGCTTGCTGGCTGATCAGGACCCCAAGGCTGCAGCGCGGGCACTGGTGGCTGCCGCAGACGCAGATCCCGAGAACCCAAGCGCTCACGAGCACGTGCTCCAGGCAGCTGAGTTGTTAGAGCGGGCCGCTGAGACCACGGCGGCGTGGTCTCTCTACCAGCGGGTGCACCGCACCTGGCCGGAGCAGGGCGACACCGCACGCTTGGCCATGGCGCGCATGCGCCTGCAGGTGGGCGACGCCGCCGCCGCCCAAGACATCTACGAGGAGCTTCTGGTCAGCGATGCTGCCCCGGAGATTCTTGAGACTGCGCGTTTGGGTCTGAGCATTGCTCAGGAGGATCTGGGGGACTTTGACTCGGTGCTGGCGGACCTGAACGAGCTCGATATGAGCGAGGCCCAGCGCACGCAGCGCCGGGACCGGGTCCTGGGTCGGATTGCGCCCCTCCAATAGGGCTTGAGAGAGCGCTCGCCCTTTTAGAGCGCCGCTTGAAGCTCCGCGATGGAGTGGTTGAGCACAGTGGGCTCATCCTCCCGCAGCGCGGCTCGCAAGGCTGGATGACGCAAGTGCGCCTGAGCGGCCATGAGCTCGGGTCGCTGAGCTGCGCTCAGGGACTTGCGCACTGCGGCGGGCCCCACTCCGAGCATCGCTGCCAGGGTGGCTCTTCTCCACCCTGCCCGGTAGGCAAGCTGTGTGACTAGGACTCGGGTGTGCCGGCTGCCCGGCTGCCAGGTGACCAGGTCCACGGCCCGGGTGATCTGCGCCCAGGTCGATGGTGCCAAGGGGCCGTTGCCGAAGGGAAGCGTGGGCCCGCCTGCCTGACGGAAATGCGCCTGTGCGCTGGCCTGTTCCTTGAGCCAGGTGGCCTTGAAGCAGTCGATCTGGCGCAAGCCGGCAGCGTCCCACAGGCTGGTCCACTGATTCCAAGGGTCCAGGCCGTGCAGGTTCCGGGCGACCCGCATTGGGTCGCCGACCGGGTGAATCTCCGGACGGGCCCAGCGAATGCGTCGCCCGCGGCCTTGGAGTAGTGCGGTGCTGTGGCTGGAGTGCACAAGGCGCACCCAGCTCTCGATGGCCTTTGGGGTGCCCTGGACCAAGAACTCCACCTCGGCGCTACACAGGTGAAAGGCGCAGACTTGGATGCCCCACCGGGCCGCCAAGCGCAGACTGCACTCAAGAAAACCGCGGCGCTCAGCCTCGGTCCAGAAGAGCAGGCCATTGTCGAGACGGGAGAGCGCGATGATGCTGAACATGAGAACCTCCTGAGAGGCTCCCGAAGTTGAGACCCTCTGAGAGGCCCTCAAAGATGAGACCCTCTGACAGGTTCACAAGCAGGTCTCGTGCCAAGTCTGTCCTGGTTCATGGAGCCAGGACAGAACTTGGTTTTCGAGCAGCGGGGCGTAGTAAGGGGTGTCAGCTGTCAACTTTGACTGTCAACCCTTCGACACCCCCTGACAACAGGTGGTCAGTGCCCACCTGTCACAAGGGGCAGGACTACTTGGTCTCGCAGGCATCGTTGGCGGCACCGGGGGTTCCCAAGTCGCCACCTTCGAGCTCTGTGGTCGCCGGACACCAGTTGCTTAGGTCCGCTGCGTCGGTGGCGTTGATGGAGCTGGGGCCCAGGGAGATGGACGCGCCCACTTCGTCGCCGCTGTAGGTTGGGGAGCTGTTGATGGTCTCGGTTGCGTTCTTGACCAGGGCCAAGTCACCGTCGTTATTCAGGGCAACACTACCGTAGTAGCCGTCGGCGGCAAAGGCGGTCCAACTGAACTTGGAGCCGTCACCCTTGGCAAGCACGATGTAGTCGCCAGCGGCGAAGGTGGCGACGGGGTCCACCTGAGAGATCGAGCTGGTGTTGGGGGCGCTGTCCTCGAAGGTGAGGCCTTCTACAGAAACGGTGCCACCGCTGTTGTTGTAGAGCTCGATGTACTCGTTGTCGTTGTCGTCGACGTACTTGGAGTTGTACATGATCTCGGTGATGATCAGGTCACCAGAGACCAGGTCCTTGGCACACTTGTCGGCGTAGCAAGGGGCCTCGTAGGCCACGTAGTCGCTAAAGTCGTCCTCGCCGCGTGGCACGAGCTTGTAGGCGCCGAAGCTCCAGTACACCGCGCCTGTCAGGCTACCGAAGGTGTCGCCGTTGCTCAGCACGTTGCCGGAGTCGGTGAAGTCGAAGAGCAGGTCGTCGACCTTGTATACGTCGGTGCCGTCGGTGACTTCCCACTCGCCGTAGCCCAGATCGTTGTTGGAGATGGTCAACTTCTCCAAAGTCACCAGGCCGGACTCCCAACCCTCGCTTGTGGCGATCAGGTCCGCGACGCTGGCAGTGGTGGCCATGGGCACAGCGTGGGTCTCGGTGCTGGTGACGATGTCCTCTTCGGCCAAGACCACGATCTCTGCCAACGAGTCGGCGGGGCTGCCGGAGCCGTACTCGACGTACTCACCGGTGACCTGGACTACGTCGCCGGCCATCCACTCGCTCGTGATCAGGTCGGAGTCGGGGAAGAAGACCTGGATGGCGTGGTACTCGGCGGCTTGGCCGTCGGAGAGGAAGAAGCCGTAGCGGCTCTTGTCGTGCAAGAGAGCGCCGGTGATGGTGACGATCTCGCCCACGTTGCCGCTGTCAGCCACGCCATCGCCCGCGGTGAACACGCCGGTGCGTACCTTGTAGAGCTCGGTCTCGGGGTCGGTGTCCGCGTCTGAGTCTGCATCTGAGTCTGCGTCTGCATCTGCATCAGAATCAGAATCGGCGTCGGAGTCGGAGTCGGAGTCGGAGTCGGCGTCGGTGTCGGCATCCGCTTCGGTGCTGGTGTCGTCGACGGTGGACTCGTCCTTCTCGCAAGCGATCAGGGCGCTCAAGCTTAGCGCGCCGAGCAGGCTCAAAGTGAAGCGGGACATGGTCTCTCCTATCAGGGGTGTACTGAGGCTTGTGCCCAGCGAACGCGGCCCCCTAACTGCTCCTTCTGCCCATGGTAGGCCTGTCACACGCCCGTTTCGGCCCCAGCGATCTGTTCGCCTTTTTCCAAGGCTGCCAGCCAGACTTGGTATCGGGTGTGACTGCGGGCGCCCGTGCGTAATCGCCAGTCTCCCTGGCTCTCGGCGCGTAGCTGGAAGGGCAAAATTCCGCGCCGCAGCATTGCTAAAAAAACCTGTCGGCTGTCACCACCGTGATCCCCACGCTGGCTGTGGGCTCCCAGCCATTGGGCCATGGGTGTGGCCTGTGTGGACCAGTCAAAGGGCGTGCTCAGCCAAGCGCTTGCGCCGTGACCTAAGATCCGGCCCAGCTCCTGGAGGTGTTGTAGAGGGTTGTCCACCGAGTCCAGGACGTTCAAGCTGCTGGCCCCACCAAAGCTGCCACGTGCGAAGGGAAGCGAGCGGGCATCGGCGCACCAGAGCGCTAGGTTGGGGGTGGGCTCCGGTTGGCGCACAGCATGCCAGTGGTGCACCACACCCTCTTGTCGCAGGGGCAGCTCGCCTTGGCCAGCCAGGATGCGCCGGCCTGCTTGAAGCAGAGAGAAGTTCATGTCCACGCCCACGACCAAGCGCTCTGGATGGGCCAAGGCCAGGCTGTGGGTGCTGCCTCCGGGGCCGCAGCCCACGTCGATCAGAGGGCCAAACTGGCCAGCCCGCATCTCCGTCAGGGTCTTGCTGAGGGAGCGAACTGCGCCAGGAGGGCAGACGGGATCCTGGGCGGCCATGTACTCCCCCCAGTGGTCCCAGCCATAGCTAGACAGGGTGGCTCGGGTGCTCTCCCAGGCGCTGTCTGGTCCGCTGCAGTCGCCCAAGAGCGAGTCCAGGCTGTGGCTCAGATCCCGGCGCTTCACCAAGTGAAACATAGAGCCCTGTACCCACTCCCGGAGCTTTGGGACAAGAATGGGGATCCCGTCGATGATCGGGTATTCCATGCCGCAAACAGGGCACTGCAGCTGGCCCTGGAGGACCTGCCCGTCGGTACCAAGGTCTGTACGGCTCAGTACGACGGGATGTTGGGCACCTTGCCCCTGGCAAATGACGCAGAGGGGCTTGAGGGCCTGAAGATGAGCGAGCTGCACTAGCCGATCATCACCGTTGCGCAGCCAGGCCCCATGATCTTGCCCACCGGTGCTGGGATGGGTGCGGCACAGGCTGCATGCTTGGTCATGTCCAAGATGCGTGCGGCAAACTTTCCTTCGATCTTTACGCTGGTGCTGCCCATGGCAACTTCTCCAGGACCACCCTTTGCTTTAGGGCAACCAGGGATGTTGTCATCCTTGGTCTTGTCCCCGACCCGAATGGCCTCTTTCCCGCCAATCTTAACCTTTTTGGCGTGGGTGGCCTCCATCTTGAGAGGTGGGGCCACAGGAAGGGGAATCGGAACCTGGGCTGGGCCCACGGGATGTGGCTGGTGGCAGTGCACCGGGGGGGTCTGGAGGACCATGTCCCCCTTGATCGAGGCAGGCAATCCCATCGCAGTTCTCCTAGTTCAACCAGATCATGTTTGCAACGGCCTTGAGCTCGTCTTCGCTGCGGAGACGCAGCTCGCCTGTGGCCTGTAGATCCAGAGCCCCCTTGGCTTGCACCTTGGCGTCTCCCTCGGAGAGGATCTGTACAGACTGCTTGGCGTTGACCACGAAGCGCTCGCAGTTGACCGCGACGGTGTCGGTGGCGTTGAGCTCGATGCGCTCGCTGCTCAGGCGCAGCACAGGACCGTCCCGCGTCAGGCGCACTTCCATCTCGAGCACGCCTTGGGCGTCCCGGACTTCCAGGCGCTCTTCGTGTTCGTTGAGCTCCTCGATGACCAGGCTTCGGCCCAAAGGAGTAATCAGCGGAGTGGCCAGCGGAGAGGCCAACAGGGGGACCGGCTGGGGTTGGTCAGGGGGCAGGGACATAGTGACCTCGCGTTCAGGGTAACACCGCTACGGTGGGCTTGACAGAGCCAATTATCGTCTCGGAGACTGAGCCCCAGAGGCGCATCAATCCTTTGCTTCCAAGAAGAGCGTACCCAGAGCCGAAGGGGCACCGGGGGCCGCTTGAGCCAGGTGATTCAGGCGCGCTTGCGTGGGCTTGTGGTCGGGGAGTGCAGCCTTGGCGCTTCGGTAGCAGGCCAGGGCATCTGCGGTGTTGCCCGAGCGCTCCAGGAGTCGGCCGGCAGTGTAGGCGCCCTGTGCTTGAAGCCGGCTGTCGCCGGTCTTTTGACTGATGGCGTAGACCCAGGCCACGGCGTCGCTCACCCCAATCTGTCGGGTGACCGCACGGGCGAAGAGCTGCAGAAGCAGCGCCTGTGGCGAGCTAGCATTGGCCTTTCGAGCTTCGTCTAGGACCTTGAGCGCCTCGTCCCACTTGGCTCCGGCGCAGAGCCGCTGGGCACGCAAGAGTAGGGCGTCCGCGGTGCGGCTTCTTCGCTTGGGGACCGCCTCCCAGGAACGCTGCAGGGCCTGGGCATAGACGGGCGCGTGCTGCAGTGCGGTGTGGGTCTCATCGAGGAGTTCTAGCACCTCGGTGGCCACACTCTGTACGTTCCCCGAGGCGTTGCGCCAGTTCTCTGGCAGCCACGGGGACCTGGCTCGACGCCAGGTGGGGGCCAACTCGCTGGGCAACCAGGTGTGGGTGAGCAGCTCCTCGTGGTTCATGCCCAGGGCCTGCAGGGGGGGATCGCTGCGAAGCTGCTTGAGGCGTCGGCGCAGTCCTGGCAGGGCGGGGTCTTCGGCGGGGATGTCCTGGAAGGCAAAGCCGTCTCCCTCCTCCACGGTGGGCTGATCCCGTGGGTCACCCAGAATCAAGGGCGGTGCCACCGTGCTGGGTTCGTCATCGATCCCCTCGATTAGAAAGCCCAGGTCGCTGGAGTCCTCTTCCTTGGGGGCAAGCAAGTCCGTCAGGGGCTGGGTGCCCATTTCCTCGTCGTCGTCCTGGTAGTCTTCGTAGTCTTTGTCTTCGTATTCATCGGCAACAAAGGCCATCTCTGACGAGTCCTCGTCGTCCATAGGCTCTCCAAAGACCTCCTGCGAGTCGTCGTCGTCGTCGGGCTCCCCGAAGACCTCTTCCAGGTCTTCCTCATCTTCCTCGTCCTCGAAAGAGCCCATCTCCATGGGCCCTGTCATGCCCTGGTCCAGAGACGCGGAGAACTCCTTGCTGTTGAACTCGAACTCGACCTCGACCTCTGCGGACTCATCGTCGTCCACCATGCTTGGAAACGGCTCGGTGCGCTCGTCCTCGCCGGCTCCCTTGAGGATGCGGTCCGTAGAGTCGACCGGGCTGCCATGGTCCGGATCGTGCAGGTTTGAGCTCCATCCTCCGCTGGTAGGAGCCTCGATCTCTACGCTCTCGTGGTCCTCTACTTGGCCTGCGTTCGCCGCAAAGGCCGCCAATCCAGAGGGCATCCGGCGGCGGGTAGAACCGCGACGTGGGCGGGGGGCTTCGGCTGTGGTGGGGGGCGCTGGAGCCCGGGTTGGCGCTGGAGAGAGGCTGGTCTTGCGTCTGGCCGGGGCTGCTGGGGTGCGGCTTACAGGCCTAGACCCAGTCGAGGTCTTTGAGGTGGTGTTGAAGCTGGCCGGACGCGTGTTCGCTGGCGCCCCTGGGACGCGGATCAAGCCCAGCTGCCTGAGCAGATCTACAGCCAGCCAAGCTTGCTGGGTGCGCTGCAGCTGACTGCGACCGCTCTCCCGTACCAAGTCGCCCAAGATGCGGTTCCGTCGTGCAAGCGCCAGAGTTCGAATCGCGATTGGACCCAAGGGGCCCAAGTCTTCGCCGACCGCATCTTCGACACGGATGCGGGTGTTGGACCATCCAGCCAGCTCGTCAGCGACCTGGGCAGCGGGATGCAGTGCGGGTAGAGCGCGTACAAAGGCAAGGAGCAAGGGGGACTCCATACCGAAACTGCCGGGCGGAGGGTCGGCCTCGTTTTCGAAGCTGGCTTGAACGTCCTGGTCCAGGGTGCATTCTGCCAGGAGCGTACCGACCCGTTTACAGACGGCGTCGGTGGCGTCATCCAAGCCAATGCCCATGGCCAGGAGCACCGGGATGTCAACGAGCAGATCACCCTTCAGCGCGCGGGGATCAGGTACGCGGTCGCAGAGTGGGCCAAAGAGTCGGGGCACGCCTTGTGCGCCCCAGAGCACTTGATTTCGAACCCAGAGACGGGCGTCTATGCCGGGCCCTTTGAGGCGGATCAGTCCACTGGTGCGACGCAGGTGCAGTCGCAACAGGAGTCTGGCAGGGCGGTCCGTCAGTGCACTCACAGCGACAGGATACCCCTTACGGGCCCGCGGAGCGCAATATGGAAGGGCCGCTGTGTGGATTCATTTCGGCTTTGCGGCTCTCGGATGCCAGCTGAGCGGAGCGAGTAAGCCGCTCGGCTGTGCGCTGTGCGCGGGCCCTATCGTCGGGATCACGTAGGTCCAAAGCGGCCAGATTCAACAAGGCGTCGCCCAAACCTAAACGGCGCAAAGCGATCAGGCAGAGGACTTGGTCCACACGAATCACCTCGCGGGTGGGGTCCAACTCCAAGGCGCGGGTTGCTTGGGTCAGCGCGGCGCTCCACTGACCTTGGCGGCGCAAGGCGACGGCCATGTCCAAGTGGAGTGGGGCGCGAAGGCGGTCGCGCGCTTGGATGGGGGCGTGGATGCGGGTGAGCCGGCGCAGGTGTCGAACCCATTGAGCCAGGGCGCCTGGGTCCTTGAGCACGGGGCGTGCGTCTTCGAGCAGCACTTTCAGCTTTCGCTGTTCGGGGGTGCTTGCCCATGGGCCGCTGCCCAGGCGACGAATGCTGGATTCCAAGGCACGCTGAAGATCGCGGCGGCGCACAGGGCTCTCTAAGTCCAAGTCGTGCAGGTCCAGTAGAACGAAGGGGCCCTCGTCGACCGCCCGGGTGCGCAGGGCGCGCAGTTCGGACTCCAAGGGTTGGATCAGGGCGCCTTGGGCGGTGTCCAACTCGTTGAGCTCCGGATCGTTCGGGTCGATGCTTAGGACTCCCAGCTCGGAGCTGCCCAACGCCCCTGAGTCCAGCTCCAGCAGGCCCAGATGCAGGAGCAGATCCAAGCGGCGCAGCAGGGTGCGGGTCTGTTCGGCGTCTCCCGCGCTGAGCTGGCTCAGGAGCATGGCCGGTGTACGCAGCAGACGGGTTTGAACCAGCAGGGTGCGGCCGCCGGGGTCCAGTCCCCGAAGGTGGGCCAAGCTGGGAACGCATAGTCTCAGCGGCGTATGCAGGTCGGCGCTCAGGTTGCGCATCACAGACCGAGGAGAGCGCAGCTCGCGCAGGCCTCGATTCAGGGTGGGCAGGAAGGGAGCCCGTACCCGCCATGGGTTGTCCACGACGCTGTGACCCGGCTCCATCTGGGCCGGACGGCGGGCAAAGCGTGCGCAGAACAGGCCGATGTCCGAGACGGCGTCCGCCCGGGCCAAGTGGGGGTCTTCGCCCCGCTGCTCGAGTTCCTTGAGCAGCTGGTCCATGGAGGGCGCGTCGCTCTTAAAGCTGGGCCAGGCGATGCCTTGGGCGTGTACCAGCAGTCCCTGTTCCAGCCAGATCGCGCTGCTCTCGCAGCGTATCAAGGCCGTGAGTCGCCGCCGATGGGCGGTATACAACAGCTCGACCAGGGTTCCGTGGTTCATTGATTCAATTGTAGCCCCCAGCTTGGACCTTGGGTCTCGCGTTGAGAGCGGCCCGCAAGAAGGGCTGCTTTCGATGGGCCCGCAGCTAGCATTGGGGATGCGCGCCGTTCAGGCAACCAATCCAAAGCGCGCTGCGATGTGGGTGGTGGATGCTGGCCACATTCGGGGCATTGTTCTAGGTACTGTTCTAGGTACTGTTCTAAGTGCCGATATGGACCCTGTTCTGGGCACTGTCAGGCGCTCTGCGACCAGTTGGAACTGGACCTGAGTCAGTTGTGTTGACCTGGCCCTAAGACTCGTCCAAAGCCTCGTCGCTCTGGTGCAGCATCAGCTCGATGTTTCCGCTGCCGCACGAGTGCACCAGATCGGTCCGGATCTGGGCCGCTCGAAGCTTGCTGCGCAGGCTGCTCAGGTTGCGGTCCCAGCGGGTCCGGAGCTGGTCCCGGTCTGCACCGTCCGCCCAGACCTCTCGGGCCACAGCCTCCCAGGAGACAGGTGCGCCAATGCTGATGAGCTCGCTGAGGATGCGCGCAGGGCGTCCGCCGATGTGGCAGGTGGGCCAGCCCTGGCGGTCGATCTGCACGGTGTCGAAGCGGCCAATGATGCGCAGGGGAACCCCGATTTGGCCGGCCGCTTGGGTGGCCTGAGCGCTGGCGCGGGCCAGTTGAATCGCGGCGCTCCTCACCCCAGGAATCAGGTCCTGGTCCTGGTCCAGAGCTTGGGCTGGTGCACCCTTGAGTTGCATGCGCCAGCCCTCTCCAGTGCTCCAGATACTGAGCACGCTGTCCTCGCGAAAGCCAGCGATACAAGAGACCTTCTCGCCGTTCTTTATCAGGCTGTACACCGAAGAGGTCAGGACGACCGGCCCATGCTCTACCCCCTCGATGGCCAAGGCTGTGTTGGGCAGCTGTACAGCGAGCACCCGCAGGCTCAGTCCGGACGCCAGGACGATCTCACTGCCGGCGACCAGCTCGATGGCGGACTGGGGTTTTCCCTGGCGAAGTAGGGCGCCGCGTAGAGCCAAGAGGACCAGACGTTCGCCACGCAGAGAGACCAGTGCATGGGCCTCGGAGACCCTTGGATCGTCCACGCGCAGAGCGGCCGAGGCCATGCGTCCAATCACGTCTCCGGGGTTGAGATGGGCTTGGGTGCCGTCGGGCAATTCGAGGTGAACGGAGACCGTTTGCATGGGGCAAGGTAGCATCGTCACCTACTCAAATGTGACCCTTCTGGAGCGAGAGCGATGAGCCGCGTTGACGCCTTCCTGACAAATCACGGCCTAGATCCCGCGTTGGGAGAGGCGCTGGAGTCCTTTGTCCAGGCTCAGGCTGGATCTTGGATGGGCGTGCACTCTGGCGTCTCTGGTTTGCAGGATGAATCTCTGCCTGCCGATTCGGCCCCGCCTGCTGAGCGCTACCAGGACCTGGGCCCCTTGGGACTGGGGGGCATGGGCGAGGTCAGGCGGGTTCTGGACACCCATTTGGATCGCGTTGTGGCGCTGAAGCGCTTGCGCCCAGAGCTGCTCGAGCACCCCCAGCTGCGCGCCCGCTTTGTGCACGAGGCCCGGGCCACCGCCAAGCTGGACCACCCGGGGATCGTCTCTCTGCACGAGCTGGGGGTCGATGAGGAAGGACGCACCTACTTCACGATGGACCTGATCCAGGGGCGCACCCTCAAGGAAGCCTTTGCGGATCCGGCCATGAGCCTTCGCTTGAAGGTCGACCACCTGTACCGCGCTGTTCAGGCCCTGGCCTACGCCCATGAGCAGGGGGTTGTGCACCGCGACTTTAAGCCTTCCAACGTCATGATCGGCGCCTTTGGACAGGTCCTGGTGGTGGACTGGGGCTTGGTCCGTCAGGTGGGCCAGCAGGGCTCAGCCCAGGTCTCTGGCACCCCTGCTTTCATGCCTCCTGAGCAAGCCCGAGGCCAGGACAGCGGGCCTACGGCCGATGTCTACGCCGTGGGAGCTACCCTCTACACCCTGCTGCGCGGGCATCCCCCTTGGCCTGGTCTGGAGCCTCAGCAGATCCTGGAGCGCCTGCGGGGGGACGAGGTCCCCCATCTGGAGGTGGACCCGGCTGCGCTCTGTGAGCTGGCCCTTCGGTGCATGCAGCCCAAGGCCCAAGACCGACCGGATGGTGCCCAAGCTGTGGCACAAGCACTGCAGTCCTGGCTGGGAGATGCCCAAGCCCAAGCCCAAGCCAAGGAGCGTCTGAGTCAAGCCCAAGGGCTGCAGACCAAGGTTCGTGCCCTCTGGCGCAGCGCCCGCGCTCTGGGACAGCAAGCCAAGGACCGTGCCGCCCAGACGGCCTCCCATGCGCCGGTGCAGGACCACCGTGAGGTCTGGGCCATCGAGGATCAGGCCGCCCAGACCCGCACCCAGGCGGAGCTTGCGGAGCTGGCCTATGTGCAGGGCATCCAAGCCGCCTTGGCCGAGGCGGAGATCCCCGCCGCCCATGCTGCTCTGGCGGCCTACTACCGCAGCCAACATGCCCAGGCCCTGCGGGTTGGAGACAGCAGCGCAGCACACCGGAGCATGGCGCTGCTGCAGCGACACGACCGCGGAGAGCACAGGGACTACCTGGCCGGGCGGGGCTGGCTCACGCTGTCCACGTCGGTGACAGCGGTGATTCGAGCCTTTCGGTACGAGGAGCGGGATCGGCGTTTGGTGCCCGTAGACCAGGGTGTGCTCGGCACCACCCCGCTCCAACGCCACACGCTGCGGGCGGGCAGCTACCTGCTGGAGCTCCAGGCCCCAGGCTGCGAGACGGTGCGGCTCCCGGTGGAGATCTTGGCCGGCGAGCACTGGCGGAGAGACACGCCTCCCAAACACGCGCCTGTCAAATACGCAAACGCAAGGGGCTCTCTACACCTTCCAGCCTTGGGGAGCTTGGATCCGGCCTGTGCCTGGGTAGCGGCGGGCTGGTTCCGCTCCGGGGATCCGGCAGCCAAGGATGGCCTGCCCCGCCAGAGGGTGTGGGTGGACGACTTCATCATCGCCAAGACCCCGGTGACCAACGCCCAGTACCTGGCTTTCCTCAACGACCTGGTCACGCGTGGGCAGGCCGAGCAGGCCTTGTCCTACGCCCCCCGCTCCATGCCCTACGGGGAGCAGGATGGGCAGCTGCAGTACGGGCAGGACGCGGCGGGCCGCTTTGAGCTGGTGCCGGATGCAGAAGGGGACATCTGGTCGCTGGAGTGGCCGGTGATCTTTGTAGACCGGGCTGGGTCGCAGGCCTATTGCCGGTGGCTGAGTGCGCGTCAGAACAGGCCGGCAGAGAGCGCCTGGCGCTTGCCTTGGGAGCTGGAGCGGGAGAAGGCCGTTCGCGGGGTAGATGGCCGGCGATACAGTTGGGGTAACCATGCCTTTGCAGGCTGGTCAGCCAACAGAGAGGCGGTGGCCAAGCGCCCTGTTCCCAGCGAAGTGGGCAGCCATCCAGCGGACTGCAGCCCCTACGGGGTCTTGGACGGCTGCGGCAACGTGCGGGACGCCTGCTTGGACCCAGAAGACGCTCAGCACCCCCGCATCGAGCAGGGCTGGGCCCGGGCTCCCGAGGAGATCCAGGGTGCATGGGGGAGCTTGCGAGGGGGCAGCTGGGCCTCGGGCATGCGGCTCTGTTTGGCAGGCCAGCGCTTCTCAGCGCCCCAGGACCACCGGAGCGCTCTGAACGGGTTCAGGATTGCTCGAAGCCCTGAGACCTAGCGTAAGTCGACTTCGTACTCAATGCTGTGGCCCTTGTTCACGGCGTTGAGCGGAGAGGTGGTGTAGGCAAACTCGAGAATCGGGGCCTCTCCCTCGACGAAGAGAGAGGTGGTCAGGTCGATTGGAGACTGGGCCGATCCGCCGCAGTCGGGGTTGTTGTCGATCCAAGGAGCCTGGTCGCCGTAGTCGAAGGCGACGACCGGCACGTCGCACTCCTCAAAATCTCCGGTGTCTCCGGTGTCGTCCAGAAAGCCGGTGTCCAGACCGTCATCAATGTCGGTGCAGCCTACGACCACCGACCTTTGGATCACGCGGATGGGAGGGGTCGTGTGTAGTTGGGCCAGACGTCTGTGCCGGCACGCAGCCTGGACTACTCGGGCCAGTTTGGGGGGAAGGCGGCGCCGGGCCCAGGCCTGTCGAACTCCCCGCTGTAGC
>JBLHMA010000014.1:0-32827 GCA_047621545.1 Cognaticolwellia sp.
CCCGCCGACCCCCCCCCCCCCAGCCCCCCCGGCCGCCGGGGCCCAGGCCTAAGTGGGTCAGATCCGGAGGTGCTTTGGTGTGCGGCCAGAGGGGGTGGTGCCCTGCGATCAGCAGCTGGGCGGCGATCCAACCATCGTCGCAGGCCGGCAGAGCCACTTGTGCGGGGGCGGTGTGCAGGGTGCGGGCCATGGCCATGCGCTCAGCCTGACCTCGGGGGCGGAATCCGGTGCTCAGCATGCGCGTGCCTGATTCGCTGGAGCGCTCGCCGAGAGGCTGCGGTGGGACAGACGCTTGATCACCTTGGCACTGGAGAGCAGGCCCCGGTCCAGAGCGTATTGAATCAGGGTCTGCCAAGCCTGGGCATCCTGGGGGTTGAGAAGCACGCGGAGCTCGGGGTCGGGGTGGGCGGCGAAGGCTTGAACCGGGTCCACGCCTAGGCCGGCGAGGTTCTCCAGAACCACCGGGTTGCAGGGGTCGCACTCCACGGCCTTGAGCAGGTGTTTGGTGCCGGTCTGGACGTCTCCGGCGAGCTGGAAGAGCACCCCCAGGTCGCTCCAAGCGCGGGCCGACCAGGGGAAGCGTTTGACCAGGTGTGCGGCGATGCGTGTGGCGCCGAGCAGGTCGCCGGCGGTGGCCAGATCCTCCACCCTCTGGGGGCCGGCTTGGGGTGCGGTGGCTCTACACACCACGATGACTTGGTGGGCCAGACGTTGGAGGCGCTTGGGCGAGAGCTGGCCGCCGCCCTGTCGGTCCCAGTCTGTGGGGATCTCGGCGTTCACGGCATGAGATGCGGTGTAGCCAGCAGCGCTGTAGGTGATGCGCTGGGGGGCAAATCCGGCCTCCCGTAGGGCCATGACGAGCTCATCGGGGCGGGCTTGGAAGGTCCAGGTGGGGTGGCGGCTCGAGCGGCCTGCGGCGCGGGCAAAGTGAGAGAGGTTGTAGAGGGTGAAGACCCCCAATCCGCCGGAGACAATCCGCTCGCGCAGGGCGCGCAGGGTGCCTTGTAGGTCTTCGATGTACTCCAGGCTGCCTGAGCAGATCACGGTGTCAACCGGGTCCATCTTGGGGAAGCCTTGGGTGTTCAGATCCCGCTGCTGGACACTGAATCCGGGCTCTTGAACGACCACCTCGTGGCTCACATCCAAGCCCTGGTAGCTAAAGCGAGGCCCCAACATGCGGCCCAGGATTCCGGTGGAGCACCCCACATCCAAGACCCGGCGTCCGCCCTCTGCCAGCACGATGTCGGCGACCTTGCATAGGCGTCTGTGGGCGATGTTGTACTTGAGGGTCTCGCCCTGCCAGCCGACTTGGGTGCCGCGCCCGCTGGTGGCCCTGGGCAGGTGTGCGCCCTGGGCAATACGCGCGAGCTGATCCAGCTGGGCCTCGGCCTGGCCCAGGATGCCGGGTAGGGCGCCGGCCAGCTTGGCGCTGTGGGTCTGGCGGTCGCGCCAAGCCTCCAGGAGTAGCTGTGTGAGCCCCTGGGTGTCGGAGATGTCCACGCTGAGGCCCTCTAAGCCGCACATCGCGAGCCACTCGGGGGTCTTGAACTCGTAGGCCACGCCCACCGCGGGGACGCCAGCGGTGGTCGCGAAGACCAGGGAATGCATGCGGGTGCCCAGGAAGAAGTCGCAAGCGGCGGCTTGTCGGCGCACGTGGCGGTGGTCCAGATCTGCGCGCTCTTCGACGGAGATCTTACCGGCGTCCGAGCTGCCGATGGGCCCTGCGTTGTGGATTTCCCGGGCGATGCGTCGGGCGGCCAGGCGGTCGTCCTGGTGGTAGCCCCCAAAGTCGGTGCAGTTGGAGAGAAGGCGCACTTGACCGCCGCTCTCGGCCATCCAGGCACGGCAGGCGGCGGCGACATTGGCCTCGTATGCGGACTGCAGTTCTTGGGGGTTGTCGTGTCCAGGGAAGTGCCAGGCGCGGGCTGTCACACCCAGGATTGGAACGCTCTGCTTCTCCTGAAACTCCGGCACATCGGAGACCGCGGCGTCGACGCCTACCGAGACGGAGCACTGGACCCCAAGGCGGCGTACGATCTGGGCGGAGGCTGGGTCGCGTGCGAGCACCCAAGCAGCAGGATCCAGGACCTGCCGGGCGGCTTGTCGGGAGAGGGGGGACTCCAGAGGGCCGATGGACTGGGCGAAGAAGACGACTGGGATTTCGGCACGGTGGGCGGCGTGGTAGAGCGCCAGTCTAGGTCCCAGGTTCAAGGCGTACAAGTCGTTTAGAAAGGACCCGCCGCAGGACACCACCAGGTCGGTGTTCACCAGGGCTTGAGCCAGGGCCACCGGGTCTCCGTCTCCCATGCAGGAGAGCTCAGGATGGAAGTGCGCGGCGACCTTGGGGTAGTGGGAGACCACTTGGATCTCGGCTTCTGGCAGGCGCTTCTGCAGGCCGGTGACGATGCCCTGGAGGATGGCGGCGTCCCCCCGGTTGGCCGAGCAGAAGGAGTCGGCGATGAGGATCCGAGTGGGCGTTTGTCGGGGGCCGGGAGCGGGGGCCTGGAAGGCTTGAATCAGGCGCCGGGCGCAGACACTCGCGTCGTGACAGGCGGCCAGGCGTTGGGCGCTCATGCCCATCCGGCGAAGCTCCAAGGGGCGCTGTCCCAGGCGGATCAAGGCCATCTTTAGTGCGTCCACGTCACCAGGGGGGAGCAGCAGGCCGTTGACCCCGTTGACCACCAGGTCGCCAATTCCAGAGAGCTCGGAGCTGATCACGGGCCGGTTTAGAGCCCCGGCCTCGGCCAGTACAGTGGGGATGCCGTCCATGTCTCCGTTGGGCGCCTTGACGCAGGGGGCGACGATGAGATCAGCCTGGGCCATGGCCTGGAGAACCTCGGCGTAGGGCCGCATTGGGGACAGGGTCAGGCCTGGAGGCAGGGGTCCGGCTGGCACGCTGGTCCCAATGATCTCCAGCTCCAAGTCAGGCAGGTGATCTCGGGCCGCTTGCCAGGCGTTGATCAGGACTTGAAAGCCCTTTTTCGGGGTGGGACGGCCGACTGCAAGGACCCTCTTCAGCGAGGTGGGCGCTGGAGGAGCCGAGGCGATCAGACCGGCCAGTCGGGCAGCGTTGGGCACGACGGCGATGCGGTCCTTGGCCACCCCGCGCTCAGCGATAAAGTCCCGGTGAAAGCGCGAGATCGTGATGACCTTGCTGCAGTTGTTCGAGAGCGTCTGCCACTCCTTTGGGCGCACAGCAGCGTCCTGTCGGAACAGGTCGTAGGCGTGGCACATCATTGAGAAGGGCTTGCCCACCCGCTCCGCGATGGGGCCCAGAGTGCGCACCCCAAAGTCGGCGAAGTGTCCGTGCAGGTGGTCGAACTGGCTGAGCACAGCGTCCAGTCCGGGGGCGCTCAGGTCCGTGTGCAGGACCGGGAAAGGCTCACCGTCGGGTCCCTCTCCGAATCGGATCCCCGCATCGCCGGCCCTGTGGCACACCACGCCCACTCTGACCCCGGCCGCAGCCAAGGCCACCAGCTCCGCGTGCACGAAGGTTTGGCTTAGAACCGGGTATTCGGGCAGGACATAGCAGACGGAGAACATGGGGTACCTCAGGGGCACGCCATCGGTCAGTGGGACCGTTAGTTGAGTCTGAATGCTGAATCCCTACCAGCCACCGGCGAGCACAGGTCCAACAAAGGCCGGCGACTACGCGCTGTTGAAGCGCATCTTGGCCGTGCCCTTGGCTGGGATCTCGCTGCTTAGCGCCCTGCTGATACTCCTTTCAGTGTTTGGCTTGGCGTGGCTTGCCTTTGAAGAAGGCTATGGCGAGCCAAAGTGGGGCCTCCTCTTCTATTTCGGCTTCTTGGGGAGCGCCTGCCTTGGCAGCTTCGCGCTGGCCCGCGCTTTCTGGAATCCAGCGCGCTACTCCAGAAAGGCCTTGGACCAAGCAGAACTTCGGGCCATCTACGCACGGGAGAGGCTCGCCGAGAGGCTCGCCGAGACGTTCAATGGAGAGACCGGCATTTACCGAGAGACCGGTGATGGGGAGCTCGGTCGGCTCTATGCTCGGGTGCGTGCGGACCGCCTGCCGGAGCGCCACCGAGAGCTGCTCGCACGAATCAAACAGCGTGTGGAGGAGCTGGGGCCAGCCGGCTGAACTAGAGCCGGTTCAGCCTGCCAACTTCCCCAGCGTCCTCCAAGCTGCCGCCACCCGCTCGGGCCTGGGCTCGATCCGCTCCTCCGTAAGTACGGCTTCTACGTATTTAATGCCATGGTCGTTGGCGATCTCTATGGCCTTGTCCACCAAGCCCGCGCTGCTGGGTGACCCTGGGCGGGCGGTCGCGCTCGTGCTGCGGTGGGTCAGCTCCATGGCCAAGAGCGCCTGAATCAAGGCCGCCAAGGCCGCCCGTTGAGAGTCCGGGTCCAGGATGGGCAGCAGGGTGCGTAGGGAGGCGCTTGCGGTCAGGGCATGCAGGTAGGCAAAGCCGGCTTGATCTTCCACCAGATAGCGCCGGGCAGCCCAGGCGGTGAGCTGCGAGATCGCCGCGCTGGGATCCTTCGGGAGCGCGATCTGCGCAAGGTGCCCCTGAAACGCCGGCCAGTCCCACACGGCCAAGACCCGGTCGGTGATCAGGCCCTCTCGCTTCAGGTTTGGGGGAATGGAGGGCAGGGTTTCGAGCGCCTGCACCAGGTCCAGATCTCCGGACCCGACCTGCCCCGGCAGCGTACGAAAGCCCCCCGCCCACAAGGCCAAACCAAATGCGACCTCCCTCCGCCGAGGCTCACTGGGCTGCCGGTGCCAGGCCCTAAGACCGTGGGCGACCCGTAGTAGGCCGTGCAAGCTGGCCCCCAAGACACCTGGAAGCAGGGCGGGAAGCTCGGCCTGAAGCAGAGCGATGGGGTCCTCAAAGCTCATGTAGAAGCTGGACCACTGGGCCAGGTCTTCGTAGCGGCCCAGGTGCTCTGGCCGGGCCAATCCAGTGGGCACCCACCAGGGCTGCAGCAGCTCGGGCACATAGGCGGCCTGAAGGGCAGGAAGGGCATCCAAGCGGCCCAGAGCCTCCAGTGCTTCGCTGGCCATGGGGCCATGGTTGACCAGGTTTCGGGTGGTGCCAGCATCCCAGAGGGGGTGGGTGGCTTGGTAGTGGAGGAGTGCGGTGTCCAGGGTCATGGTGGCCTCGTTTGCATCTACCGTAGCGGGCCTGTCCAGTTGTGAGACTTTTATTCCAATACAACAACATGGTGCTCATATATCGGACATTTTCTTACTTCCCTTGAGCCCAAGGACATGGTCCGGGCGCATCTTTCGCTCATCCAAGGCTATGTTGGGAGTCCCTACCCGGAGTCCCCGATGTTCCTCTTGGCACTCTTTGCCGCGCCTGCGTCCGCTGCCGGCAACCACGCGACGTTTACGGGCGATGAAGACCGCATCGATCTGGGCGCCGGACTGGACCCGGGCAGCGCCTTTACCTGGGAGGGCTGGGTCAGCTTTGAGCAGGGCGGCAGCTCCAACTACGACACGATCTTTGAGGTGGCCGAGGCCGGCACAGGCCTGAACCTCTTCTACGTGGGCTGGGTCAGCACGGGCTGGCAGATCGAATTCAACGACGTGAACGCCAGCGAAGGCAGCTCCTGCACGGACGGCACCGAGGTGATCTGCGCGGCGGACACCTACACCGACTTTGACCTGACCCACCTGGCAGTCACCGTCGATGGCACGGATGTGGTCCTGTACGTCAACGGCGTGGCCACACAGACCCTGACCTTGACCAGCTCGATGGTCTGGACCACCACCGCGGAGTGGGGCATGGGCGCCGACACCGACGACGGCAGCGACTACGACTCCGACTACTACATTGGGGATCTGGACGAAGTTCGCATTTGGGAGACGGCCCACGACGCCGACACCGTGGCTTGCCTGATGGACTACGCGCTGAGCGGCGCTGAGCCAGATCTCTACGCTCTGTGGTCCATGGACGACGCGGCCGGCTCCGGCACCGCCACAGACCTGGGCCCCAACGGCCTGGACGGCACCTGCGAGAGCAACGCTGACTTTGAGAGCTCCGCCTTTGGTCTGACCACTTCGGTGGGCGGCGACATCCCCTGCTATGACTTTGACGGGGATGGAGAGACCCCTTCCGACGGGGACTGTGATGACACGGACGCGGACATCAACACCAGCGCCACCGAGATCGACAGCAACGGCATCGACGAGGACTGTGATGGCTACGATGGCGGGGTAGACACCGACGGTGACGGCCTGAGCGACGAGGACGAGGGGGAGATCTACGGGACCGATCCCGATGTGGCCGACACGGACGGCGACGGCCTGGACGATGGCGAAGAGGTGCTCACCTACGGCACCGACCCCCTCAACGAGGACACCGATGGCGAGGGGCTCACCGACGGGGAAGAGGTGAACACCTACGGCACCGATCCCAATGACAAGAACTCGGACGACGATGGGCTCAACGACTACCGCGAGGTCACTGAGACGGCCACGGACCCCAATGATGCGGACTCCGACGATGACGGACTGCGGGACGGGGACGAGGTCAAGATCTACGAGACCGACCCCAATCTGAAGGACACGGACGGCGATGGTCTGGAGGATGGCGAAGAGGTGCTCACCTACGGGACCGACCCCCTCGACACCGACACCGACGACGGCGGCGTGGACGATGGCACCGAGGTGAACACCGATGGCACCGACCCTCTGGACGGCTCGGACGACAACGTGGGCAGTGGCGACAGTGACGGCGACGGCCTGAGCGATGCCGAAGAGGAAGACCTGGGCACGGACCCCGAAAATGCCGACAGCGATGGGGACGGCCTGAGCGATGGGGTCGAGGTCAACTCCACGGAGACGGACCCCTTGGACTCCGACTCAGACGACGACGGACTGGACGACGGCACCGAGATCAACGACACGGAGACCGATCCCAACGACTCTGAGTCGGACGACGATGGGCTGGACGATGGCACCGAGGTCAACCGGGTTGAGACCGATCCCAATGACGCCGACACGGACGACGATGGGCTGAGTGACGGGACCGAGGTCAACGAGACCGAGACCAACCCCAAGGACTCGGACACGGACGACGACGGCCTGGACGACGGCACGGAAGTCAACGAGACTGAGACCGACCCCAACGATGCCGACACCGATGACGGCGGCGTGAATGACGGGGACGAGGTCGAGGCTGGAACGGATCCTCTGGATGGCTCCGACGACGTGCCCGTAGACGAGACCGAGAACCCCCTGACCGAGCTGGATGGCTTGGATGGCTTTTACTTGGGTGGCAGCGGCATGCAGTGTGGCAGCACCCAGATGCCGATCGGATTCGGTGGTCTGGTCCTGGGACTCTTTGGAGTCTTGGCGCTGCGGCGCCGGCAGGACTGACGTGTCGTAACAACTGTGGGATTCCCGGCGCTTGGCCGAGAAGATGGGGGGCGAGGTCCAAGTCTTCTCTACCCCGGGGCAAGGGTCTACCTTTAGCGTCTGCGTGCAGATGGCCATGGTGCAGAGCCACCGTCTTGGCTTGTCCAGGCTCGGTGGCCCGGTGGCTGTGGTTGAGCGGCGGCCTGGAACTCGGTCTTCCCTGGTGGGACTGCTCCAGGCCGAAGGTGCCCAGGCCCAGGGCTTTGAGAGCAGTGGTGAGCTGCCGTGTGTGATGTGGCATCGGGTGCTCTTGGGGTGGGGGCAGCCCCTTCCGAAGGGGGTGCCAGCCGAACGGGTGGTTCTGTTCACATGCGAGGCTTGCGCTCGCACGCCTCCGCTGCGTTCTTCGCCCTTGAAATGCTTACGCATTCCTTCGTTCTCACGCCTTGCGGAGTCGCACTCCGCTGGCGCCTCTCACGGATCATCTTGCCTGACCGAGGGCGTAGCGGGTCGGAGATCGACCTTGGCCGGCTGAATGCTCAGGGGCCGCGGCGGCTAGCTATGCTTCTGGTTCCGTCGCCAGCTCCATCTTCAGTTCCGGTGAATCCTTCTGCTCCCACAGTGTAAAGGCCGCACCGCCCGGGTCCCGGACCACGCTCATCATGCCCATGTCTCCCATGGGGGTGGGGGGCATCAGCTCGGTGGCACCCAGGGCCTTGGCCTTTAAGGTGGCCTCGACGCAGTTTCCTGGGGCGGTAATGGCCACGCTCCAAAAACCCTCTTCCTCATCTTGGTCAGCAGCGTTCAGGCCAGCCACGGGCACACCGTCACGGAAGAAGGTGGTGCTCATAGAGCCACCGCCCAGGTCCACTTCTTCCACATTCCAGCCGCAGACCGCAGACCAGAACGCGGCCTCGCGGGCGGGATCCAGTGCAGAGATGCTGTACCAGCAGAACTCCCCAGCCTCCGGACTGCGTGTTGGGAGCTCAGGTGGCTTTTCCAACTCGATCAACGTGATCATGGCGCCACCCGGACCGGCGATGAGGGCCATGGTGCCGGTCGTAGGGATCTTGTATGGGTCCATGAGCACCGTGCCGCCGCGGGCCATCACGGTGATCAGGCAGTCTTCCAAGTCGTCGACGTGGATGTAGGCCAGCCACGCAGGCACAGGTCCGTTTTGCTCAAAGAGCCCGCCGCCCAGGCCATCGCCTGTAGAGAAGCGGTGGTAGGAGCCGGCGTTTCCCATGTTCTCACTGAACTCCCAGCCAAAGAGCTTGGCGTAGAAGTTCAGATCACGGGGCACGTCTCCGCTGCCGAGGTCATGCCAGACGAATCGTCCGTGGGCCATTGGTGCTCCTGTCGTGGTGAGCCTGTCTAACGCCAACCAGATTGAAGTAGGAATCAGTCCTGGATGAGCGGGAGATCTGTGGACGAGGTGCCCGGGTCCATGTCCGTCTCCAAAGGCTCCGTCTCCAAAGGCTCCGTCTCCAAAGGCTCCGTCTCCAAAGGCTCCGTCTCCACGACAGGCTCACGCCAGCAGTGGTCCAGTGAGTCGACCTCTTTCACTTCCCGCTTGGTGAGCAAAACCAGACCGTTGGGGTCTACCAGCACGGTGGTGTCGTCTTGGCGAGCGGTCACCTCGAACTGGCCATGGCCATGGTCCACGTCCACAAGGGCTCCCACGCGGCGAAAGCCGTCCATGTCATCCACGGAGATGGGCACATCAAAGCTGCCAAAGGGCACATCGGAGACTAGGCAGCCCCGCACGGTGCCGCCGGTGGTCAACGTCTCGACGGTGATGCCGGGCATAAAGCCGCCGTGCACCCAAAAGTCGAAGAAGTCATCCAGGTCCTGGCCACTTTGCTGCTCCAGGCTGGACTTGAAGTGCTCGGTGGTCACGAAGTTGTCCTTGCGGGACATGAGCATGTAGTCCAGGCCCTTGTAGTAGACGTTCTCGCCCACCCGGTAGCGCAGCATGTTTCCCATGACGTACAGACCGTAGTAGCGCTGGGCCAAGCCGCCATACCAGCCCTGGGTTCCTTCCGTTCCGTTGTCGGTCAGACCGTAGGAATTGACCATGCGCTCGGGCACGCCCAGGTAGTCCTGGCGGTTGTTTTGGTCCTCCAGGTACTCCCGCAGCAGCTCCATCCAGTCATAGTAGGCTTGGGTTCCCTGTACGCCGCGCACGTAAAAGGCGCTGTACACATCGGGCATCACCCAGCTCATCCAAGCCTCGCGCACGCCGCCAGGTTGGACCAATCCGTCCCAGTAGCGGCGGCCGAGCTCGCGGGCGAGCAGGGTCTGGTCCATGTAGGGATCCAGGTTCCGGTAGATCGTGTTGGCGCCGGTGCCGCCGGTGCGGCCCATGATCTGGTTGATCTCCAGCATGCCATCGCCGGGCTCATTGCGGCCGCGGGCGCCAAAGCTCAGGTCCCGGCCCTGGTAGATCTCGAACTCGTCTACGTCGATCTCAGGCATGAGACGGTCATAGAATCCTAAAACGCGGCGTAGCTCGGGGGCCAGGAGCTCCAATGCGTACGCCTCGGCCGGGTTCACATGGATGCGCACGGCGGGAAAGCCAAAGGCCGGGGGCTCCTCGTAGGTGGTCCACTTGCCCACAGCCATACCGGGGCGCAGGTCCTGCTCGCCGCGCACGGTGATGGTCATCAGCTCCATGTCGCTGTCCCAGTTCTCCCGAATGGTCTCGCCGGTGGCGGCTATGCCGAAGTTGTACAGGCTGGGTGCGGTGATGGTGGTCTCATGGTCCCAGCGGGTGCCGCCGTTTGTAGGCCACACGTCGGGGAGCAAGTTGCGGAACCCGGTGGTGGGTCCAAGGCTTCTGACCTCGCCGCCAATACCGTTGGAGGCCGCCTGGATAAAGTTCCATTGTGCCTCCCAGTCCATGTTGATGTCGATCTCTTCGCCCTTCTCAAGGGGCACATTGAAGAGGATCAGCACGGGGTAGGGCACCTGGGAGCGGTCTACGGTCATGTCGGTCCAGGAATCCTGGAAGTTGCCGGTGGCGTCGGCGTTCAGGCTCAGCCCGCTGCCATCTTGATCGTCACCGGAGCCGATCCCGCCCGAGGCCGCGTCTGTGGTGTTGCCACCGGTTCCGGGGCCCAGTCCAGTGGTTCCGTTGGCGTCGCTTGTGACCGAGCCTGGATCGTTGGGGCTCGCTTCGGTGTCGGTGGCCACCATGGCGACCACGTCACCGTCCGAGCCGGTGCCAAACAGGTCCGAGTTCAGGCTGGTCCAGGAGAGCTCGTTGCCCTGGCGGTCGGCGATGAAGTTCACCTTGAAGGTGTTCTCCCTGGCCTCGAAGCGAGGCAGGTTGAGCACCACCATCTGAGCCCCGTCCCGTGTGGCCTTGAAGGTCAGGCGGGAGCGCACGTTCACGTTGATGTACTTGCGCAGCTTGACGGGCCGTGCTTCGATCTTGACCTTGGCCATCACTGGCTCCACACCCCGTTCACGCAGGCCTGGGGTCTGGGGATCGATGCGCTTGGTTTCGTTAAAGCCTTGGCCGGTGACACGCACCCGGCGGTAGTTCTGGTCGGAGTCCACGCCGTGGGCAAACACGGTGTTCTCCTCGCCCATGGACATGGTGCCGCCTGCATCCTTGAAGCAGGTCAGCCAGCGGTCCTGCATACCAGCGGTCAGCCCGTAGGACTCGTCCGTGATGAAGTCTGCGACGATGAGTCGGTCATCCCAAGGCAGCCCTCCCCAGGACGTCATCAGCATCTCTTGGGCGATTCGAGGACGCACGTCCAAGCCGCCGGCCAAGAGCGTGGCTACCCGGTTGGGCAGCACCGCGCCGGCCTTGAGGTAGGGGATGGCCGTGCGCTTGTCGTTGACGACCATGACCATGTCGTAGTTGAAGATCTCGTCGCGGTCGTCGCTGCCTTCCCGGCTGGGGATGAGCAGGTCGTTTACGTCGGCGTGGGTGGAGATCATCACACCGCGCTTGATGGACGTGGTGAAGCTTGCGCCTTCCTCGGCGATGGCGCGCATCTCTTCGGGATCTGCCCCCGCCGCGAGCACCATGTGGTTGGCAAAGGACCACGCGTCCGCGCGGGTCTCAAAGTCCACGGTGACCGTACCCGTGCCGTCGAACACCACCCCTGCGTTGCGCTGGAACTCGCCGCGGCCTGCCTTGATGGGCATGACGATGCCCTCTTCCAGGGTGTAGGTGCAGCGGCCGACCTTGACCTGGCGGTCCTTGACCGAGATCACGTCTGCATCCACGTGGAGATCACCACCCAAGCGTGCTCGCTTGTTGAGCTCTTGGGCTGGCGGCGCCTTGGCTTGCAGGCTGACCAGCAGAAGGGGAACGAGGCTCGTCAAGGGGATCTCCGTTTGCGCAAGTTCTCACCCAGGAACCGGGAGACCATCAGGCCCCCCAAGAACCCAAAGAGGTGTCCTTGCCAGCTAATTCCGTTCAATAGGCCAGGAACAAGGCCCCAGAGGGCACCGCCGTACACCAGCGTAACGCCCACGGACAGCAGGATTGCGCTGGCCCGTCTCTCAAAAATTCCGCGGCCCATCAAAAAGCCCAGCCAACCAAAGACAACGCCGCTTGCGCCGATGTGAAGAGAGCCTGGAGCGCCGAGCAACCAGGCCCCGAGACCACCGGTGAGGGCCGCTGCCACAGCGACTGCTGCGGCGTCGCTGCGCTTTCTGGCCATAGCCAGCATCATGAGCGGAATGCCGGCGGTTGTGTTGGCCAATATGTGGCCGAGATCGGCGTGCACAAAAGGCATCACCAGCACGCCCCATAGTCCGCCGATGGTTCTCGGGACGACGGAGTGGACGGCGATCCAGCCGCCCCCCAACCAGTCGGTCAGAGTCACGGCCCAGATCCCCGCCCAGGTCACGCCGGTGGCGACCGCGGCCTTTTTGACCTGGGCGATCAGGGCCGTACCCTTCTGTTTTACCAGCTCGGTGCTCTTTGCCATGCTGCGAACCTAAGCACCTGGGAGGCGATGTGCCTTCCAGATGCAGCCTGCACCACCGCAGCCTTTACAGCGCTATTGCAGGTCGATGCTGATTTCGCCATCACCCGACTGCACGCCGGCCGTGTTGGAGGGGTTGGCGCCGCTGTTGTAAGAGCCGCCGCCGCCTGCGACGCGTCCACCCTCGCCGCCGGTGTAGCCGCCGGCGCCGCCGCCGCCGTAGTAGCCCTGACCCGAGCCGCCGCCGCCGAAGCCGCCGTTCGCTGTGTCGCCGCCGCCGCCGCTGCCCAAGCCGCCCAGTCCGCCGTCTAGGATGGCTTGCCCACCGCCTGTGGTGTAGTCGTTGTCGCCATCAGAGTTCAGACCTGCGCCTCCCGAGCCCCAGCTGCCGCTGGACACTGCGCCGCCTTCTCCCAAGGTACCGGTAGCCGTGCAGATCCCCGTGGTGGAGCTGCTTGAACCCTTCCCGCCATACCCGCCGGTCAGCCCATCACAGCCGTTGTCTACGACGCTCTCTCGCGTTCCGCCGCCGCCGCCCGCGATCAGCAGGGGGGTACCCGAGCTGTTCAACACGAAGGAGCCTCCGCCTCCGCCGCCGTTGCTGGCCGAGCCTTGGCCGCTGCCTTCTTGGCCCACGATGATGGTCAGCACGTCGCCGGCAGTCAGGGAGAACTCTCCGCTCATGTAGGCGCCCAGCCCCCCCACGTAGGTGGCGTCGCCAGCAGCGCCTTGGGCCCCGTAGGCCTCGATCAAGTAGGTGCCGGTTGTGGGTGCGGTCCAGGTCTGGATGCCGTCGGTGACGGTCACCTCGCTGGCCAAGGTCGTGCCGGTGTAATCCGTGTCGCAGTCACTCTGGGTCGGGCCCGCGTAGCCGGTGGCGCTGCAGGTCTCGAAGTCCCGGACGCCAGCCCAGTTGATGACCTCCACCGAGGCGGTCGCGGTGCTGCCATCGTCGTCCCCGTCATTGGGGGTCACAGTGCACTCCCAGGTGTCCAAGTCCACGGTGTTGGCCGCATCCACGCTGTCGTCGGTGAAGGTGGTGGTGCTCAAGCTGCCGAAGCTGGTCCCGTTCTGGGTCCAGGTCGCGCTGTAGCTCAGGGTGTCCCCGTCGGCGTCGGTCCCGGCCACACTGACCTCGCAGAGGAGATCCTCTGTGTCATCGGGGTCCGTCGGGTCAATGGTGATGGTGGGCGCGGTTGGCGGTGTGTTGGCTCCGATCGCTGCTGCGCTAGAAACCGCCGTTCCATCGTCCGTGCCGTCGTTGGGGGTCACGGTGACCACGATGCTCTGATCCTTGTCAAAGTAGGTGATCCCCGAGAGGGTGGCGCTGGTCTCGCCGACCAAGGTGCCGTCTACGGTCCAGGCGTAGCTGTAGCTGACCGAGTCGCCGTCCACATCGCTGCTAGCGACCGAGGCGGTGACGCTCTGGTTGGTGGTCGGCGCGCTGTTGTCCAAGGTCACGCTGGAGATGACCGGCGCGGTGTTCTGTGCGGTCGCGGTGGCCGACGTCACGGAGGCGCCGTCGATGGTGCCGTCGTTGGGCGTGACGATGACGAGGATGCTGTCGCCCTTGTCAAAGTTGCTGCTGTCCAGGGTGGTGGCGGTGCTCACGGTGGTGCCGTTGACCTGCCACTCGTAGCTGTAGGTGAGAGCGTCTCCGTCGGCATCGGTGGCCGATCCCAGGGTCACGCTCAGGGTGTCGCCTTCGACTGGCGTGGTGCTGCTCAGAGTCACTCCGCTGAGCACTGGGGCGCTGTTGTCTACGGTGACCGAGGAGGAGCTGACCGGCGTGCCGTCCTCTTCCCCGTCGTTGGGGGTGATAGTGCAGATCAGGACTTGGTTCTTGTCAAAGTCGGCGCCGGTGATGGTCGCGCTGGTGCTAATTTCGGTTCCGTCGGCGGTCCAGGAGTAGCTGTAGCCCTCGGAGTCGCCGTCATCGTCGCTCCAGCCGACCGCGGAGCAAGTCAGGGAGCCGCTCTCGTCCACGGAGCTGCCGTCCAGGGCCACGCTGGTGATGCTGGGTGCGGTGTTGAGGATGGTCACGCTGGCCGTGTCGGTGCTGCCGTCGCTCTCGCCGTCGTTGGGGGTGGCGGTCACGCTGACCACTTGACCCTTGCTGCTCAAGCTGGCGTCCAGGGTGCTGCCGGTCTCGCTCTGCAGGGTGCCGTCTACGGTCCAGGCGTAGGTGACGGTTACTGTGTCGCCGTCCGCGTCCGCTGTGGTCTGGGAGGCTGAGAGGGTCTCTAGTGTGTACGGAGCGCTCGGGCTCAGGCTCAGGCCGCTCAGAGTGGGCAGCGTGTTGGTCACGGTGGCCGTGTTCGAGGTCACTGGGAGCCCGTCTTCAAAGCCATCGTTTGGGGTGACCACCACGTAGACGCTCTGGCCCTTTGAGAAGGACGCGCTGTCCAAGGTGGCGCTTGTCCCTACAACGCTTCCGTCGGCGTACCAGGCGTAGGCGTAGGTGATGCTGTGTCCGTCATCGTCGCTGGCGCTGCCCAGGGTCACGCTCAGAGTCTCGCCCTCTGCAGGCGCGGTCGACGACAGGGTGGCGCTGGTGAGCACCGGCACGGTGTTGCCCACGACGACGGGGTCGGACTGCACCGGGGCGCCGGACTCCTCGCCGTCGAAGGGGGTCAGCTCGCAGACCACCGACTGTAGGTGAGAGAAGATGCTGCCGTCTGCGCTCGCGGAGAGGCTGGACTCGGTGCCGTCGACCAGCCAGCGGGTGCTGTAGGCCTCGGCGTCCAGGTCATCGTCTTGCCAACCGGTGGCCAAGCAAGAAGCGGCGCTGCCTTCGAAGAGCTCAGCGGGGTCGATGGCGGCGCTGTCCACTACGGGTAGGGTGTTGAGCACGGTGAGGACTTCGGAGTCCATCGGGGCACCGTCGATGAAGCCGTCGTTGGGGGTGACGGTCACTTGGATGGTGTCGCCCTTGTTGAACAGGGTGCCGTCGATGCTGTCGGCCTCGCCTTCCTGGACCACGATGCCGGCTACGCTCCAGGCGTAGGAGACGGTGACCACATCGCCGTCGACGTCGTCGGTGCTCACGGTGGCCTGAACCACGGTGGCCTCGCGCACTTCAGAGGGCGCTAAAGTGAGCGTGAGTAGCTCGGGTGCGACGTTCGCGATCGATGCTGTGGCGGTGACGGGTGCTCCATCCTCTTCTCCGTCGTTGGGGGTGACGGTGACCTCCCACACCTCGCCCCGCTCGGTCTCGGATGACGGCACGGTCTCTCCGTCCCAAGCGGTCTCTTGTCCGTCTACCGTCCAGGCGAAGCTCAGGGTGACGGTGTCGATGTCGATGTCACTGCCGATGGCGACCGCGACCACGTCCTCGTCGGCTTGGGGCACATCCTGGGGGATCTCCACCTCAGCCAGAGGGGGCGTGTTCAGGATGGTCACCTGGGCCACGGCTGTGTCGCTCGTTGTCTCTTCGGCTTGGTTGAGGACCGTGACCTCCCAAGTCTGACCCTTGGCCGTGGCGGAGGACGGGATGCTCTGGGCGCCGTCAAAGTCGGACTGCGCCTCGCCGTCCATCGTCCAGGTGACCTCGGCGTCGTACTCGCTGGGGTCCAGCTGGCTGTAGCCACGTCCGCCGCCGTATTGTCCGTCCGCTCCTGCTACGGGCTCCAGGACCTCGATGCTCAGGTCGTCTACGGTCGTTGGGCTCTCCGGAGTGATCGCCACGCCTGGGGTAGGCGGGCTGATGTTGTTGCTGCACGCTGCAAGGCTAGCGAGCAGGGAAAGGCCGAGGATCGGAGAGAGGCGAGACATTAAGAATCCGGTGGGTGGGGGGTGAGGGTGCCACGGCTGTCAACGGCTTAGCGCGCTGTAGGGATGTCACTCCTCTGTCTTGCGTCGAATCGTTGGAGTGCTGTGGTGGAAGGTCACACCGGGTGTACCCCTCTGCTGAGACGGTTAGGTCGCACTGCCCCCCACCAGGTCACCTACCCAGGTCACATGGCAAACAGCGCCCTTCCCCCCGTCGTGCACGCTCAGAAGCTCAGCCGCCGTTACGGCGCGCGCTGGGCCCTGGCAGAGATTGATCTGGAGGTTCCTGCTGGGGAACGCTTGCTCATCGTGGGCGCCAATGGCTCGGGAAAGACCACTCTGCTACGCACCCTGTCCACCGCTCAGAGCGCCAGCTTGGGGAGCCTGCACATCTTCGGAATGGACGTGCGTGCCTTCGCCGTGCAGGTTCGGGCACGCCTGGGCTTGCTCTCCCACCTGCCGCAGATCTACCGCGATCTCTCTGGTGCGGAGAACCTGCGAATTTTCAACAAACTGTTGGGGATTGACGGTCCCGTAGAGCCGTATTTGGAGCGGGTAGGCTTGGAGATTCGGCCCGACCCCGTTCGCACCTACTCCGCAGGGATGATCAAGCGGCTCTCTTTCGCTCGCTTGCTGGCCCAAAAGCCTGATCTGGCTCTGATCGATGAGCCTTATGGCCAGCTGGACCCGGCTGGATTTTCCTTTGTCGACTCTCTGCTGCAAGAGCTCACGGACGATGGCGTGACCGTCATAGTGGCCAGCCACCAGGTGGATCGGGCCCGCCATCTCTGCGACCGCGCCATCCTCTTGCACCAGGGTCAATCGCGCTGGGAAGGGCCGGCCATCGACGTGGGCCGCGCATGGAAGGTGCTGCATGGCGGATAGAACGCAGTCTGAGCGCAGCACTCCGAGTTGGTTGGTCCAGACCTGGCAGATCATGGTCAAGGATCTGGTCCTGGGCTGGCGCACCCGCGCCAAGGTCGTCGCCATGGTGGTCTTCGCAGGGACCATGCTGCTGTTGTTCAGCTTTGCCATTGGGCCCAACAACACCCTGTTGGCCAAACACGCCGCTGGCTACGTCTGGCTCTCGGCCTTGCTGTCCTCGACCTTGCTGCTCAGTCAGAGCTTCCAGATCGAGGGGGAGTCTGGGGCCCTGGAAGGCCTGCTCCTTCTGCCTGTCGATCCCCGCGCCATCTTCTACGGAAAGGCACTTGCAAACTGGATCGTGTTGAGCTTGCTCACCGGTTTGGTGCTTGTGGGTGGGTTCTTCCTGTTCAGCGTGGAGGTCGATGCGAATCCCCTGCGCTTCGTAGGCATCTTGCTCTTGGGCAGCGCCGGAATCTCGGCCCCCGGGACGCTCTATTCGGCGCTCACCGCGCGGGCAGAAGCGCAACAGCTGATGTTACCTGTCCTTCTCTTCCCACTGGTTATCCCCTGCATGCTGGCGGCCGTCAAAGCCACCACTTTTCTCATTCAGGGGGACCCGATGGATCAAGGCGGCTCCTGGACCATGCTGCTTATCTGCTTTAACCTGATCTATTGGGCACTCGGTGGAGTGCTCTTCGGCAAGGTGGTCGACGAATGAAGTGGCACTACGCACTCGGCGCTCTCGGCGTCGCCTTTCTCGCAACGGGCCACACTTGGGGCCTGTTCTACGCACCACCAGAGTTCATGATGGGCGATGTCGGGCGTATTCTCTACGCCCACGTGCCCACAGCGTGGAACGCGATGTTGGTGTACTTGTTTGCCTTTGTCGCAGCGATTGGGACGCTCTGGACCTCCAAGTCCAGCTGGGAGTCTTGGCTGGTTGGCTTTGTCGAGGTCGGTGTGGTGCTCAACATCCTGCTCTGCTTCCAGGGCGCGATGTGGGCCAAGCCCACCTGGGGCGTGTACTGGGACTGGGACCCACGCCTGACCACCACGGCCATTTTGATCGCGCTGTTTGCCGGCGTGCTCATCCAGCGCAGCCTGTTTCATGCCCCCGACAAGCGCCGCATTATCACCGGTGTGACCGCGGTCATTGCCTTTGTGAACGTGCCCATCGTGTACTTCGCGACCACCTGGTGGAACTCCCTGCACCAGGGCCTGTCGTCCCCGGACACGGTCTCCAACCCGATGCACTGGCCCCTCCGGGTGTCGGCCTTCGGAGTACTCTTTCTGGCAGTGGCTTTCTCCGCTGAGCGGGCCAGTCAAGAGCGAGCGCGCTTGGACCGTGAGGACACCGCACCCACCCTGCCCAAGGCTCAGAAGCCGCTGCAGTTGGAGGCAGAATGACCCCGTGGATGCTGGTCACGGTGCCGTTTGCACACGTGGCCTACGCGCAAGACGCTGAGAACGCTGACGGCGCTCAGACCGCACCCGAGGCGTCTGCGGCTGAGACGTCCCCGGCTGAGACGTCCCCGGCCAAGGTCACCAGCTCGGAGACGGTCGCCGATCCCGGCGCCATTCCCCAGGGCGGATTCATCGGAAATGACTCCTACGGCGCCATTCCGGTCGGCAGCGGCTGGGGCTACGTCTGGGCTGTCTACATTGCGACTTGGCTGACCATGCTGGGCTACGCCGGGTATCTTGCGCTTAGAAAGAGGAGCACTACATGAGCTCGAATACGCCCCGCTCGAATACGACCCGCTCGAACATGACCTCGCGCTTGTTTCTGGTCGGTGCCCTTCTCGTTGCGGGAGGCGGTCTGGCATTCGTCGCGATGTCGGACATGGGGGAGAACCTGGTCTATTACTGGGAACCCACCCAGCTCATGGAAGCGGGTGACGACGCCTACGGCGCTCAGATCCGCCTGGCAGGCTTGGTCCAAGCCGACACCCTGCACTGGGATGAGCCCTCCCAGACCGTCCAGCTGGTGGTCGAGGACGCCAACCAAGTCTCGGTGCCGGTGATCGCCCACGGCGCTCCGCCGCAGATGCTGCGCGAGGGCATCGGTGTGGTCGTCGAAGGCACTTACACCAAGGCAGGCGTGTTTGAGGCAGACCAGCTCTTGGTCAAGCACAGCAACGAGTACAAGGCCCCGGAAGAGGGCGCTACTGCCGAGGAGCTCTACCAGACCCTCGAGCAGGACTTTAAGACCAACTAAAGCGGGCTTGGGCCGGCTGAAGAGGAGCACGACGTGGTCTCACTGATCGGACGCACTTTGGTGCTCTTGGCTCTTGGCGCATGCGCTGCAGGTGGGGTGGCCGGCTTGGTCGCCGGTAAGACCCGCAGCACCCAAGCCTGGAAGTTCACCATCGCTATGGGCTTAGCTTTTGCCGCCCTAATGACCCTGGCAACGGGCGTGATGGAGTACGCCCTAATCGTGCACGACTTCTCGGTGTCCTACGTGGCCCAGGTCGGTTCCACCAGCACGCCGCTGGCCATCACGATGGTCTCCCTCTGGTCCAGCTTGGAGGGGTCCATTCTGTTCTGGGGCTTTGTCTTGGCGGCGGCAACGGGCGTCTTTGCCTGGTCTATGCGCAACCGAGACCCCGAGCACGGAAGCTACGCCTTGGGTGTGCTGCTGCTCATCGGGGCCTTCTTCACCTTCCTTGCAGCCGGCGTCGCCAACCCTTTCTTGCCCACCCCCGGCATGATCCCCTTGGACGGTCCGGGACCCAACGCTCTGCTGCAGAACCACCTGCTGATGATCATCCATCCGCCGGCTCTGTACATGGGGTACGTCACCATGGCGGTGCCCTTCTCGATGGCTGCCTCGGCCCTGTTGGCGGGCCGTCTGGAAGCCAGCTGGATGCGCTCTCTGCGGCGCTGGACCCTGTTCTCCTGGAGCTGGCTGTCCCTCGGCCTGCTGCTCGGCGGCTGGTGGTCCTACGAGGTCTTGGGATGGGGTGGCTACTGGGCTTGGGACCCGGTCGAGAATGCAGCCTTTATGCCTTGGCTGACCGCCACGGCCTTTGTGCACTCCAGCCAGGTAATGGAGCGCCGCGGGCAGTTCAAGGGCTGGACCCTAACCCTGGGATTGGCCAGCTTCCTGCTGACCATGCTGGGCACCTTTATGACCCGCTCCGGGGTGTTCAACTCGGTGCACGCCTTTGGCGAGGGCCCAATCGGTCCCATCTTCTTGGGCTTTATCGCGGTGTGCTTGGTCTTCTCCCTGCTGCTGTTGGGCCTGCGCCTGCACCACCTGGACCCCAAGACCAAGATGGCCGGTCTCGTCTCCCGCGAAGCGGTGTTCTTGGTGAACAACCTGCTGTTTGTGGCCCTGACCTTCACCGTGCTCATCGGCACGCTGTACCCCCTGATCCGCGAGGCCTACGACGGCGCGCGTATCAGCGTCGGCGAGCCCTACTTCAACAAGATGTCCCTGCCTGTGATGGTGGCAATTCTGTTCTTTATGGGCGTAGGTCCTGCGCTCCCATGGGGTGATGGGAACCTGAACCGTGCGAGCAAGCGCTTGGCTGCCCCCCTGGCGGTCAGCGGGGTTGTAGGCGCCACGCTCTTTGCCCTGGGCATCCGAGACTTTTGGCCGTTGGCCACCTTTGTGACCGCGGCCTTTGCTGGGGTGACCTCGATTCGGGAGTTGGTTGAGCCCGCTGTGAACCGGGCCAAGCAAAAGGGCGAGAACCTGCTTGTGGCTTGGTGGCAGTACGCCTCACGCTCTCGGGCCAAGGTCGGGGCCTACACGGCGCACCTGGGGATCGTGGCTTTGGCCATCGGCATCGCTGGAAGTGCTGGCTACAAACAGGTCATGGACGTGACGCTGACGGAGGGAGAGGCCAAGGAAGTGTTGGGCTACACCCTGATCTTCGAAGGCCATGAGACCCAGCAGCAGCCCCATCGTCGCAGCGAGGTCACCTGGGTGCGTGTGTTCCGCGGAGACCGGGACTTGGGTCGGGTGGATCCCCGTATGAACCACTACGACTCGATGGCCCAGCCCATCGGCACCCCCGCAGTGATCAGCGCCGGCCCTGGCTACTTTGGACGCTTGGCGCCCAGTGAGGATCTGTACCTGTCCCTGACCCGCCTCAGCGATGACAAGCGTGCTGTCAGTGTGCGCGTGATGACCCATCCGGTAATCTGGTGGGTGTGGATCGGCGGCATCATGCTCTTCGGCGGCGGTCTGTTGGCGTCGTGGCCGGGGCTGGTCAAGCTGCGTGAGAAGCGTGGGGCGAAGATCAAGCAGAAGGTGGATGCATGAGTGGCGTAGCCAGCGCTGCTCCTGAGCCGGCTCCATCGAAGAAGGGTGGACCCAACTGGGCTCTGCTCATCGTGGGTGGTGCTGCCATCCTGGGCTTCTTGGGTCTGCTGGCTTTTGGCTTTGGTGAAGACCCAGAGGAGACCGTGTTCTCCGAACGGCCGGCGCCAGTCTTTGAGCTGGAGGATCTGGACGGCAAGGTGCACAAGCTCAGCGGTCAGGACAAGCCGGTGGTGCTGAACTTCTGGGCGACCTGGTGTGTGCCCTGCAAGGCGGAGCATCCGGTGCTGCTGCAAAACGCCAGCCTGTACCCCGATGTGCAGTTCTACGGGGTGCTCTACGGGGACAATCCGGCCAAGGCCAAGGCCTACCTGAACTCTGCTGGCTCGGCCTACCCGACCCTGATGGACCCTACCGGAGCCATTGCCGCCGCCTACGGAGTAACCGGGGTGCCAGAGACCTTCTTCATCGACCCGAACCAAGTCATGCGCTACCGCCACAACGGACCCGTGGACATGAACGTGATGGACTACGGCTTAAAGGCGATTCGATGAGCGGGCTGCTTGCTGTTTGGGTGCTTGCCAGCTTGGCCTTGAGCCCATCTGCGCTGGCCGATGTGCCCCTGACTGAGCCGCCGATGTGCGACCCCGTCTCAGACGCCATGTTGGACGAGGCGACCCACGATATGGGCCGCGAGCTGGCCTGTCCGATCTGCGCGGGCCAGTCGGTCTCCGGCTCTCAGACCCCGGTTGCCTTGGGCATGAAGGCCATCATCCGAGAGTCTCTGTCGCTGGGCTACTGCTCCGAGCAGATCTCCGACTACTTTGTGCTGGTCTACGGTGATGACGTGGTCCTGGATCCCTCCAAGCGTGGCAACTCAGCGCTGGTGTGGTTGCCCTTGTTGGGTGTGCTGGTGGGCTTTGTTGGCGCCGGATTCTGGTGGGTGCGGCAGCCCAAGACCCTGGTCGAAACGCCGTCTGTACCTCCCGAGGGCGCCAACGTGAGTGCCGATCCCGAAGACCCTTACCAGGCCCAAGTCCTGCGGGAGCTGGACGAATGATGGACCTGAGCATTGCCACCTGGGGCCCTCCCGCTGGGGTGGTACTCGTGGGCGCGGTTGTGGGCTTGGCCCTGTCCCTCCGAAAGACCCAGTCCTGGGACCACGACCCCCGCATCGCAGACCTGCGCGCGGAGCACGAGCTGCTCATGCGGCAGCTGCGGGACTTGGATGCGGACCGCGGCAAGCTGGGGGAGGCGGACTACGGCACCCACCGCGCTGCGTTGGTCGAGAAGACCGGTGACGTACTGCGGCAGCTGGACCAAGGGGTGGACGGTCCGGCGCCTGCACCCAAGACCGGCGTGGGCAGCTCTCAGTTGCCCGCCTACCTGGCCATGGTGGTCGTGTTCTTGATGGCTGCCGGGATCGCTCTGCAACAAGGGGTCTCCGATCGCCAGGAGAACGGCTCCATGACCGGCAATGCCGGTACGGCACAGGGGGGTGGACAGGGTGGCGTGCCCGAGGTCACCGCCGCTGAAGCGGTCTTGGTCGAGAACCCCAGTGACCAGGCTGCTCTGTGCACGGTGCGCAAGTTTGCCCTGTTCACGCGGGACCTGGAGAGCGCCATGGCTCTGATGGATCGCTCCCGCGTCGCCGCCCCTGACTTGCCGTGCACGGTCACCCATATGGCTGCACTCAAGGTCTTTATTGGCCGCACGGACGATGCGAGCGCTGCGCTGGCCTCGATGGGCTCCGATGCCCCCAACGAGGCCCGCATATGGAGAGCGATTATCGCGATGCAGGCCGAGGACACCGAGAGCGCCAAGACCCTACTCCGAGAGAGTGTGGTCAACGCAGAGGACAGCTTGGAGCGAGACTTTGCCAGCTACTTGCTCTCCAGCCTGATGATGCCGCCAGCTCAGGCACAGACCGCTGGCGCTGGCGCTGGTGGACCCCAGGCGGGGGCCGGGCCAGCCGTCACAGGAACCCTGCAGGGAAGCGCCGACCCTGGGGGCGTGCTCTACATCTACGTGCGCTCCAGCGAGACCGAGCGCGGACCGCCCCTGGCGGCCCTGCAGCTCAAGGAGTGGGCGTTGCCCATGGACTTTGACTTGAGCCAAGCCATGGTCATCCGCGCGGTCCCTGAAGAGTTCTACGTGAGCGCCAAGCTCTCCCGTTCGGGAGACCCGATGGTCACTGGACCCGAGGATTTGGTGGCCAAGGCCGTTGGGCCGGTCAAGGCCGGGGACAGCATCGAGCTGAGCTTCGAGTAATCGCCGGTGGGGACTATTCCTCTTCAGTCTCGTCGTCGTCGTCGTCGTCGTCGTAGGTACCGCTGCTCCCAATGGTGGCCTCGGATGCGGACAGAGTCTCGTCCCCGTCGGCGTCCTGACCCACCCGCAGCCACTGGTCCAGGGTCGCTGCGAGCACGTCATGCTCTACATCCCCAGGCCCGATCTCCACATCCTCTCCAGGCAAGAGGGCGGCTGCCTGTTCGGCGAGCCACTCGGGTCCTCCCAACTCCATCAGGTACACACCACCGTCTAGGGCAAAAGCGGCGCCCTCCGCAGGCTCCGGCTGGGTGTCCAAGCTCAAGTACAGGTTGGCCGAATCGCTGCTGTAGTCGAGCTCGATGGGCTGCTCAAAGGACATGGACAGACCACACCAGGAGCCGCCCGGAAGCAGCAGGGTTGCGCTCCCATCCAGGGGCAGGCCAATGCCCGATGCCACCTGAGTCAGGGTGCCGTCGCAGGCAATCAGATCCAGTGAGGAGAGCTGTGCCTGGGCGCTATTCAAGGTCAAACCTCCAGTCTTGGAGACCACTGCCACGCCGTCTCCTGGGTTGCCCACCGCAATGCCTTGGCGGGGTCCCGTGCAGGCCAAGGAGAGGAGCAGGATCATGGGGTGTCCGGGCCGTGGGGTTTGGAGAGGGAGGGCTTGGAGAGGGGGAAGAGCTGGAGGTTGAGCTGGTAGACCTGCTCGGGGTCTTCCACCGCAGCGTCGCACAAGTCTAAGAGCCGGGCTTGGAAGGCGTTGAGCTCGGCCTTGATCTGCGGGACCAGCGCTGCAGGAATGGCCACGGTCAGACCCAGCATGTGGCGCTGCTTGCTGGGGAAGCGGGTCACGGCTTCTTGGGCCAGTCCGCTCATTCCCCGGTGGTAGTTGTGGGTGGCCAATCCCTGCACCTGCTGGTGGGTGACCAAGGAGCCGTCGGCGGGGCGTAGGCGCCCGGTATCATCGGCTTGGAGCATGCCCAGAGACTGCAACTCGGCCATGGCCTCCTGGGCCTGTTCAGGGGTGATCTCAGGCTGGGTCTGAGCTGCGATCCAGGCCGCATCTTCCTGAAAGTCGGGACGCTGGGCCAGCTCGTGAATCGCCGGGTAGTACCAGCGGGACAGACAGCGGTAGGACTCGCCTTCGATACGGTGGGCTTGTCGAAAGCGTCGGGTCGCGCTGATGCCTTGGTAAGCCGCGTCCTTGTCGGCCGGGGTCTTGGCCTGGTCAAAGTCCACCAGCAAGCGGAAGAACTGAGCTTCTTCTCCCTCCAGCTTCATGGCGGTGCTGATCTGCTTGCAGGTGGTGGGGCTCAGGTTCCGGCGGCCGTCCATGACCTGAAGAATAGAGCTGGGGCTCTTCATCTTGGCCAGGCGCACGAACATGCGGTGGGAGAAGCGGGCGTTTTCTTGCTTCCTAAAGTCGTACCAGTCGCGCAGAAAGGCTCGGTAGTCCAAGTAGGTAGTCAGATCTGGTGGGGTCGAGGCCACGTTGCTCCTGTGTACACGGTTACTGTAGCCGTGTACACCTCGAAGGAGCAAGTGATAGTTCAATAATTGTTGTTAGAAAAGGATAATGAGTCTATCGTGCTGTACACTTAATGCATACGAAAGTGTGGGCTCTTCTGTTGTTCTTGTGTACGGATGGAGGCTAGAGTCTGAGAGCACTGGTCATCCGGCATTCCAGCCGACCCTTCAGGAGGAACCATGCGCCTTGAACTGATTCCCGCTCTCGGGCTCTCCGCCCTGCTCTCAATCACCTTGGGCTGCTCTGCCATTGACGGAGCCATGGACGGAAGCTCTCTCCGCAGCGGCTCGGCGAGCGCTGTCGAAGGCGACACTGCCGGCGAAGATGAAGACGAAGAGGGCTGCCTCGATGAAGACGAGGACGAGGACGAGGACGCGGACTGCGAGGACTGCGAGAACGAGGACGAGGGTCAGGACTGCGACGACGACGACGACGACGACGACGGCGACGGCGAGGATGGCGACGACGACGACGATGGCGACGACGACGAGGACTGCGAGGACTGCGAAGACACGGGGGTTTAGTCCTCGGCTACGCCTGGGTGCTGCGATGAGGCTGTCTGCTGTTTCTTCAGTTTCATCGTAGTCACCTGGGTTTCCTCTCTGAGAGTCCCACAGCAGTCCCAGCCGTGCTTGCCCACCCGGCGCACCCCGCCGTTCTCGGTGGTCCACAGCTCCCCCCAGCCGCAGCCCCGTCCTCCCAGGGCAGGAGAGGATGCCTAAGGCTCAAGCTTGGATTCGCTCCGGATCCATCTGTAGATGAAGCGCATCTCGTAGGGTCGCCAGGGTCAGGGGCTTGGGCAAGACGGCGTCCATTCCGGCTGCATCACAGACCCTTCGCTCATCTTCAGTGACCCCGGCGGTCAGTGCTAGGATGGGCATAAAATGCGCTTGGGCGCGCAGGCGGCGGGTGGCCTCGAAGCCGTCCATGACCGGCATGCGGCAGTCCATCAGGATTAGGTCGATGTCGTGCTCGGCCACCATCTCCAACGCCTCCTCGCCGTTGGCCGCGGTCAGGCAGGCACATCCAAGAGTATCGAGCATGCGCAAGGTCACCAATAGGTTGACCGGGTTGTCCTCGACTACCAACACCACCGCTGGCAGGGGACCGACGCGTGCACCCATGTGGGACTTGATCAGGGGGTCAAGCTCTGGGGCGGAGAGGCTGAGGGTGAAGCAGCTTCCTTGCCCCAGGGTCGACTGCAAGTCCAGCTCTCCGCCCATAAGGCTCACCAAACGGCGACAGATGGTCAGGCCCAGGCCCGTGCCACCGTACTGGCGCGTTGTACCGGACTCTGCCTGCCTGAATGGCTCAAAGATCGTGATCTGCGCCTGCTCGGAGATCCCGATCCCGGTGTCGCGAACGGACACGCTGAGTCGCTCCTCGGACCAGCTCAGTGCCACCACGACCTGGCCCTGCTCGGTGAATTTCAGGGCATTTCCAACCAGGTTGAGGAGCACCTGGCGCAGGCGCGCTGGGTCGCCGGAGACGCTGGGGGGCAGGGAAGGGTCGGCTTGAGTGAGCAGGACCACAGGGCGGCCTTGGACCTGGGTCCGCATCAGGTGGCACACCGACTCTGCCAGCTCTGCCGGATCGTAGGGCAGAGTCTCCAGTGCGATCTTGCCGGCGTCCAGCTTTGCTGTGTCCAGGATGTCATTGAGCACCTGGAGCAGGCCTTCGCCGCTGCTATGGATGGTCTCGAGCATGGATTTCTGGTCTGGTTCCAGGGGAGTACGGGCCAGGAGCTCGGTCATGCCCAACACGCCGTTTAGAGGAGTGCGCACCTCGTGGGACATGGTGGCCAAAAAGGCCTGCCGAGTCGCCAGGGCGTTCTCCAAAGCTTGGTTGTGGTCCTCCAGCGCCTCCGCGTTGACCTGGGCGCTGAGCCAGGTGCCGTAGAGCACCCGGGCCATGCCGCTGGACATCCACCCGACGCTGAGCAGGGTTGCTGCAACGGCCAGGGATTCGATCTGGGTGTGGCCTCCCAGCTTTGCCCCAACAGCGGCTGCCAGGCTGAAGCCCAGGATGGAGAGCCCCTGGCTGATGCCGCTCTGGGAGAACACGGCGCCGAAGATCCCTACAAAACCCAGGGTCCAGGCGCTGCTCTCCGGTCCTGAAATCCAACCGAGAATCACAAAAATCAGGACGCTGGTGACGTTGCGTGCGACCAAGAAGTACTCGAGGTGTCTCTGAATCAACTTGGTGAGCCCAATGTTTGCGACCAGATACGCCGCGATCACGGCTGCGGAGCGCCCCGGGGCCTCTGAACCAAAAACGATCAGAACCCCCAGCACCATGCAGGGAGCTGGCAGGAAGTCGTCCAAGCGAGCGATCCACTCTGTGTGGAATTGTTGGCTTCGGTCTTGGTCCGTAGGAGCGCTCATTGGCCGACCCATCGGACGGACGACGCTCAGCGTTAGGGTAAGTTAGGCATTGCGAATGACTTCTCAGATCCTCCTCGTAGAGCTCGGTACCCCAGTCGCCCCTATCTTGGCCGAGCGCGGTCCATACCGGCACTGGTTCTCCTCCTTGTGTGCGCCTTTCGACGCGGACGTTCATGCCTGGGATGCCCAGACTGAACCCCGTCCGCCAGAGGGAGAGTGGGACGCCATCCTGCTCACTGGCAGCGCCTCCTCCGTGCATGAGGAAGCCCCCTGGTCGGTAAACGCGGGCCGCTGGGCGGCAGCACAGCTTCAGCGCGGTAAGCCGGTGTTGGGTGTGTGCTACGGCCATCAGCTCCTGGCCCACAGCTTGGGCGGTCGTGCAGGGCCGAACCCCAAGGGACTGGACTACGGCGTTCAGACGGTTCAGGCGGGGCAACCTGACCTCTTGTTCACCGGGATTGAGAAGAGTTTTGAGGTGATTCAGGTGCACGGGGACGTGGTTCTGGAGCTGCCGCCGGGTGCCCACTCATTGGCTTCTTCTCCCATGACTGCGCACGAGGTCATTGCGTTCTCCCCCAAGTCTCGTGGCGTGCAGTTTCACCCCGAGTTTGACGACGCCACGGTGCGCACCGTTCTGGAAGTACGCGCCGAGCAGCTCGAGCAGCGCAGCCCCGGATTTGCCGATGGTGTGCGGGCTCGCCTGCATCCGGTGCCCCAGGCGCCTAAGATTCTGCACAACTTCTTGGAATACTTGGCTCAGATCCCGCGTCGTTGACGCGCAAGGAAGAACCCTATGTTGCTGTTGATGAGCGCTCTTGCTAGCGCGACCCCCGCTGTCTTGACAGGCCCCACCGCTGCGCTTCCCGCTCTGCAGCCTGTTGTGCTGGGCGCCAAGAAGAAGGGTGGAAAGAAGAAGAAAAAGAAGAAGAAGCCCCAGTGGGTCAACGACTGGTACGTCACTCCTGGGGGTGGTGGTCAGGTCTACTCCAACGGAAGTACCACCACGACCACCGTGACTGTTGGCGGAGAAGCCGGCCTTTCCTACGAGTACATCAACACGCCACTGCCCCGTTGGTCCGGTCGCAGCCGCGTCGGGGTGACCACCATCGCGAGCGCGGCCAACGGCGCCAGCGCGACAGGCTTTGATGTGCGCGCCGGCTCCTTCATCGGCCCGGCCTGGAAGAACGTGGGAATCCAAGGGGGCCCCGACTTCTTCTACAACCAGTGGACCTACCGTTCCGTAGAGCTGGACCCCACTTTTGGTGCAGAGCTACCTGTGACCGTGAGCGCTGGCATCGACCAAGCCCGGGTCTACGTTGGGGTCTCACCGGCTTGGGTCGACACGGCCTCCCGCCGGGTGGACTGGGCCACGGTGGACAGTCAGCTGCCCGGCTTTGGCCACGAGTTCCGGTATGTGGGTGGCATCAACGGTGTGCTCGCGGGCGTGGCGTTGAACGCGCAGTACGAGTACCGCATCACCGCGGTCGGTCCCGTTCAGAGCGTGATGCTCAGTGCCCAAGTGGACGGCGCGACCCTCTGGGACATCATCAGCCAGACCCAGGGTGGGACACAGGATACCGAGGACCAAGGCGGCGGCACCATGGGCGGTGGGACCAGCTAGGGCCGGCCCAAGCGCTCAGGCTTGGCCGTCTCTCCAGGCCACGATCTGCACGGCGATCTTGAGGGACAGCTCGTTCTTTAGGCTGATCTCCTCGGCGGTCGCGCTCTGCATCACCTTCACGCTCATGGAGCCGCGCTTTAGCAGCTCAATGTGGGCCTCGGGGATGCCTATCTTGAGCAGCTTGGCGTAGCTGACGCGGTTGAAGTTGTAGGGACCGGGACCGGGGTCCAAGGCCTTGGCCGACATGGGAATGAAGGTGTACAGCTCCACTGGGCTGCGCTTCTCGCCCTTGGCTTGGTCCGCAATGGTGCCCTCGCCCACGTGAACGGTGCGCTGGAAGCTGGTCACGGTCCCATCTGCGGGGTGCTTGACACGCAGCTCCAGGTCCAGAGTACGTCCGTCCGCCCTGGAGAATGGGCACTGCGTCTGCGTCTCTCGGTTCAGCCAGGTAGCGACCTGACTGTAGGACTGTGGCGTGGTCTGACCGCAGACCGACACCCCGTCTTCGTAAAAGCGGAACCAAGCGCAGTTCCCGCCTCCGCGTAGGTGTCTGTACAGGCCGTCGAATTGGAGCAGATCGTTCATGTGCGGCATCTATCCCCCTGTGGCGATGACTGCCTCCCCTCCACGGCCATGAGGGGCATCCCAGTCCAGCGCGGGCCCCGGTGGGATGATGCGGGAAGGGTTCAAGCGCTCGGAGCGGCCCATGTAGCCGAGCTTGGTGAAGTGCACGTCGACCGTCTCAGCAAACCCCGGAGTTTGATACAGGTCGCACAGATACGCCGATAGATTTGGGTAATCGACGATGCGCTTTAGGCTGCACTTGAAGTGCTGGAAGTACACCGCGTCGAAGCGAACCAGGGTGGGGAAGAGTCGGACGTCTGCTTCGGTGAGCACGTCTCCGCACAGGTAACGGTGCTCGGAGAGCAGGACCTCGCAGCGCTCTAGCGCACTGAAGAGTGTGTGCAGCGCGCGTTCGTAGGCCCCTTGGGTGTGGGCAAAGCCTACCTTGTAGACCCCGTTGTTGATGGCGTCGTAGACCCAGGTGTTGGTGGCCTGGATCTGCTCTCTGTGTTCCGCCGGCAGCAGGTCGCGACCATTGCCCAGCGCTCGGCAGTCCTCTTGGAGCATCTTGAGAATCTCCGAGGACTCGTTGTTCACCATCGTGCCCGTCTTGCGGTCCCACAGGGCCGGAACGGTGCAGCGGCCGGTGAACTGGACATCGTGTGCTTGGTAGATGCGGTAGAGCGGCAAACCTGGGGAAGGCTCAGCCGGCACAAAACCCTTCTCAGCGTTCCAGGCCTCCCAGCTCTGCGGCTCCTCCGCGACCAGCTCATCCAAGCCCTCTCGGAACCACCAGCCGTTGTCGTTCCGGTGCCAGTGGGCCATGGTTGCTGGAAAGGCGTCCTGCATGCCCAGCAGGTTGCGCACGATCAGGGTGCGCTGGGACCAGGTGCAGTTCCAGGCCAGCCAGAGGTGGTATCGGGCTTTCTCCGGGGGAAAATCGCCGTGCTCGCGTATCCAGCCGTGTACCTTTGCGGGCACTCGGGACCAGCCTCCGTCTGGGTTCTTGGGGACTGCGACGTCCTCTACCCAGTGTCCGTTTACCAGCTGCGCCATGGAGGCCTCCTCTTCACAGGCTAAGGCCGACGAGCGGGAAGGGGCAGGTCCAGTCGTGGGACACGTTATCCTCCAGCCATGTCCAGCATTGACTTCCAGGCCCTGCCGGAACCCCAGCAGCTCGCTTTCGTCGGTCTGCAGCTCGCTATGGCGGCCGCCGATGGCCACGTAGACGCAGCCGAACTGGCCTTGGTCTTGGAGTGCGTGGACTTGGAGCGGTTCAGCGACGACTCCAGGCACACCGTGCGCGGTTGGATGTTGGATCCGCCTCAGGTGGACGATGTCTTGCCGGAGCTGGCCAGAGGAAGCAAGGAACTACGTTTTGGTGTGGTCATGCACATCACCGATGTGGCCCTGGCCGATGAGGAGTTGGTCCTCGCCGAGCAGCGCGCGATGCGCGAGATCCGAGATGCTCTGGGAGTCAGCCGCGAGCAAGGCCTGGCCATCGAGGAGTTCATCTGGGAGGTCCGTCGCATCCGTGCTCTGGGTCTCGATGAGCACGACCAGGTACAGGCCATCAAACAGGCCGCCAGCGGACTGACTGGGCTCGCCATTCCCAAGGCTGCGTTGCTGTTTTCGGGTTCCCTGTTGGGCATGGGAAAGGGCGCAGTCGCGGCGCTGGCCGCGATGGGCATGGGGGCAGCGATTCCTGGGGTGGGCGTGATTGTGGCGTTGGGTGTGCTCAGCTTCTTGGCCATGCGTGTGCTGCTGGATCCGGGCCGTCGCCGCGCCAAAGAGAAGTGGGATGCCGAGACCGAGCGCCGCATCCTTCGGCGACAGCGCAACCTGGGCCACTTGACCATCGGTCTGCGGGCGTGGGCGGAGGAAGAAGATCATCCTGTGTTGAGCAAGCGCCTCGCCAGCTTTGAGAAGCTGGTGCTGCTGGAGATCCAAGAGACCGACCCCGTGCGAGGCCAGCGAGAGCTCGAGTGAGCGACCGAATTCCCTCTCTGGACCGCCTGCGCGGTCTGGTCATTGCCCTGATGGCTCTGGACCACGTACGGGACTTCTTTCAGGCGGAAGGCGTCAGCCCAGAGAACTGGGAGAGCACCACTTGGGCCTTCTTCCTGATGCGCTGGGTCACCCACTTCTGCGCACCCATCTTTGTGCTGCTGGCCGGCATCTCCGTGGGTCTCTACCTGCCCAAACGCAGCAAGCGCCACGGCATCACCTTCCTGCTCACCCGCGGGTTGTGGCTGATGCTGCTGGAGCCCACCTGGATCTCCTTGTCCTGGTACTTCAACTTTGACATGACCCACCTGGGCGTGATGTGGGCAATCGGCGGCTCCATGGTGCTGGTGGCTCTCTGGCCGCTCTGCAAGCTATGTGGCGAGCTGAAATCCAAGCATCCCGACTGGGTCTGGTTGAGATACTTATGACGTACGTCTTCGGCGCGCTGATCTGGCTGGTCACCGGCAACCCCTTGTTGGCCATTGCCGTTGTCATTGCACTGATCTGGCTGGCTGAGGGTCGGGCGAGCGGGCACTTCTTCAACCCCCTAAAGTTCATCACCGAGCTGCGGGAGATCCGGCGTCTGGAGGGTGCTCTACGCGCGAATCCCCACGACCGCGTTGCCCACTTGGAGCGGGGTCGCTTGCTGCTCAAGTTCCGCAAGAGCCGGGACGCCATTCCCCACTTGGAGCAGGCCGATGGGGGCCCCAAAGGAAATGCAGAGGCCGCGTGGCTCCTGGGACGGGCGCTCCTGAACACCGACCAGGTCGAGCCCGCCAAGCAGGCTTTGGAGCGCTGTTGGTCCGCCCGAGGCCGCGATGCTTTTGCGGGTGAGCCCTTGGTAGATCTGGGCGCCAAGCTGGTGGACCTGGACCAGTTCCGCGAGGCGGTTTCCATTCTTGAAGAGGCCACTTTCGCCAACACCTCCTCCGCTCAAGCCTTCTTCTGGCTGGGTCGCGCGCAGGGTGGTGCCGGGAACAAGCAAGCGGCCCGCAAGAGCTTCGCCGAAGCGATCTCCCTGGCCAAGGATGGGCCGCGCTTCAAGCGTCGGGAGAGCTGGCCGTGGGCGCAGCGGGCGCGGTTCGAGCGGGCGCGGTTGGGGTAGTTCCTTGGGGTGCGCGGGACCGCGCAACCCAAGGAATTATTTCTTGTTCGGGGTGCCCGCCCCCCGGTGCCTTCTGCCCTCCCGGTGGCAGCAGGTTGTTTGCTCGGGGTGCCCGCCCCCCGATGCCTTCTGCCCCCCTGTAGCAGCAGACTGCTTGTTCGGG
>JBLHMA010000015.1:0-31263 GCA_047621545.1 Cognaticolwellia sp.
TTCACGCAGGGTCTCAATCCGTCCATCCATGGCAGTCAGCTTCGCGGCGGCGGTCTCTGCCGCCGCGGGATCAGCAAACTTGAACAACACAACGTGGGTCAACATCAGTACTTTCCGTCCTTCTTCATCTGCTTGAGTTTGTCCAAGCGGCGCTTGGCGGGCTTGTAGCCGTCGGTCTTGACCGCGCTCTTGTACCAGGACTCTGCCGTGGCGTAGTCCTTGCGCTTGTAGGCGATGTCGGCCTTGCGGGACTGGGCCTGGGCCTGGTGGTACTCGTCGATCCCATCGAACGCCAGGTAGGTGTCGATGTGGGTCTCGGCGGTCTTCAGATCGCCCTTTCGCAGGTAGGTGGTCGCGAAGTAGTAGTGGGCGCGCTCGTTGTCAGGGTCATCGGCCACGACCTGCTTGAGCGTGCGCAGGGTGTCGTCGTAGCGACGCAGATACAGGTAGTTCCGCGCGTGCACCATGTTGTTGATGACGTTGTGCGGGTAGGCCCGGTTGTTGCGGCCGGTCTCCGCCAAGGCGGACTCGAAGTCCTTCTCCTCGATGTAGGTGTAGGCCAGGGACAGGCTGGCGCCGGGGCCCATAAAGGTGGCCTCGCTCTCGGCTTGCTTCATCAGCTTGATGCCGCGCTCCCGGTTGTCTTCGTCTGGGAGGGCTTTGGAGGACAGTGAGATGCTGCTCTTCCAGTAGTCCCACAGCCCGTCAAAGAGCAAAATATCCTTGAAGTCCGGGCCCAGTTCCCGCACCTCGTCGATGTGGCCAATGGCGGTCAGGCCCTTGTTGATGGCCGGCAAGTAGTCCCCGCGGCGCATGACATGAATGGCGGCAATGCCGTGCATGGCACCGAGCAGGAAGTGCTCCCAGGCTTGGTGGCCAGGCTTTGTCAGCTCCAACTCCAGCTCCTCGATGGCGGCGGCGCTGTGCTTTTTATACTTGGCCTCGCCCGCGAAATCCGAGTTCTCCATCATGTTGGCCTGGAGCACCATGACCAAGCCCACATGTCCGACGCCCCGGTTGGGAAAGCCCTTCTCTACCTTCCCGAACTGGTCGAGAGCGGCGCTGTAGTCCCGCTTGTAGAGGAGTTGAGCTGCGTCATAGCAGCCGCCCACAAAGTCCTCCTCCAAGTCCAGAGCCTTGGCACCTGTGGCCACCGTGCTGGGCCACTTCCCACTAGCCGCGGTCACGGAGATGGGGGGTGGGGCAGCGTTGGGTCCCAGGCGCAGAGCAGGAACGCCCTGGGTAAGGGTCTCGCCGTCCAAAGACTCATCGTCCTGGGAGTCGTCTTGAGCAAAGGCCAAGCCAGAGAGCAGGATCAGGGCAGTCATCGGGTCTCGCTCCTCTTTGCGGCCACCATGGCCTGTACTTTGTCAGTGATCAACTTTTCCAGCCGCACCCCAGTCAGCTGACGCACTTCGTGCAGCCCAGTGGGGGAGGTGACGTTGATCTCGGTCAGGTAGGTGCCGATCACGTCGATACCGACGAAAAGCAGGCCCTCTTTCTTCAAACGCGGTGCGATGGCCGCGCAGATTCGCTTGTCCGCATCGGACATCTCGCAGGCCTGGACAGTGGCCCCGACATGCATGTTGCCGCGGTGATCATCGGCGCCGGGCACCCGCAGAAAGGCGCCCACAGGCTCCCCATCCACAAGTATGATGCGCTTGTCTCCTGTGGTGATCTCGGGCAGGTACTGCTGCGCGATGCAGTAGCCACGGCCCTCGTCAGTGAGCAGATCGCCCAAGGACCCCAGGTTCTTGTCTGCGGCATGGGTGACAACAACCCCGCGGCCGCCGTTTCCGTCCCAGGGCTTGAGCACGATACGATCGTAGCGGGTGGCGAATTCCTTGATCTGCGCCAACGAGTTGGTGACCATCGTGCCCGGGGAGAGCTCGGGGTACTGCAGGGCAACCATCTTCTCGTTCGAGGCCTTGATGCTACGCGGATCATTGAGCACAACAGTGGTGGGCAGCACCAGGTCCAAGATGTAGGTCGAGAAGATGTAGTCCATATTGAAGGGCGGATCCTTGCGCATCCACACCGCATCAAAGGTCTTCAACTCGGTGATGTGCGGCTCAGAACTCGGCCGGAAGGTTGGCGCCTCTCGGTGCACGGAGACCGGGTGGACGTGGGCCATGGGGAGCTGGCGGTCCACATAGAGTTCGCTGGACTCGCACCACGCCACCTGCTGGCCGCGGTCGTGCGCCTCCTGCATGAGCAGGTAGGTGGAGTCGCCAGCGGGGTCGACGCTGTCGACGGGGTCCATGACGAAGAGAATGCGAAGGGGCTCGGACAAAGGGTCTCCAAATGGGGAACGCTGGCAGGCCGGCTAGACTTTCAGTGGACCCAGCTCGGGGCCATCCAGCTCGGGATCGGCAGGTGTGAAGCGGTTCAGAATCACCGCTCCCGTAGCATCTCCAGCCACATTGACGCTTGTGCGCACCATGTCCAAGAGACGGTCTACGGCCAAGATAAGTCCGATGCCCTCGATGGGGAGACCTACTGCACCGAGCACCAGGGTCATGGTGATCAAGCCGGCGCCAGGAATGCCAGCGGCGCCCACGGCGGCGGTGGTCGCGGTCAGAAAGACGACGACCTGCTCCCCAAAACTGAGTTCGACCCCCATGACCTGGGCGATGAAGAGCACCGCGACGGACTCGTACAGGGCAGTGCCGTCCATGTTGACGGTAGCCCCCAGGGGCAGCACAAAGCCGGCCACTCGGGGCTTGACGCCCAGCTCCTCTACGACCGAGTCCAGGGTCACAGGCAGGGTGGCGGCCGAGGAGGCGGTGGAGAAGGCCACGGCCAGAGGACGGCGCAGTCCGCGGAAGAGCTTGAGGGGGTTGACCCCGCCTAAGATCCAACCCAGGAGCGGCAGCACCACAAAGCCATGCAGTCCAAGGCCCAAGAGCACCACGAAGACGTAGTCCTTGAGCGCCCAAACCGCCTCAAAGCCCTGGAGCGCGACGACCTCGGCCAGCAGCGCAAATACGCCGATGGGGGCCAGCCACATCACCCATTCTGTCAGGCGCATCATGGCCTGGTTTATGCCTTCGAAGAAGCGCGCGACGGGCTTACCGGCGTCCCCCAAAGTGGACGTCACCCCGCCCAGGAGCAGGCCAAAGCTGAGGATGGCCAGCACGTCCCCTTGCGCCAGAGACTGGAAGGGGTTCTTGAAGGTGTTCTTGAGCATCTCCAGGAAGAAGGGGCCAAACTCGTGGCCCACCAGGTCCTCGGGGGGCTGGCCCAGGTCCAGGTTGACACCCTCGCCGGGGTTAAAGACGTTGACCAAGATCAAACCCAGCGCCACGGCCAGCGCGGTGGTGGTCATAAAGTAAAGCAGACCCTTGCCCGCTAGACCGCCCACCTTGCGGATGTCCCCCAGGTTGACCACGCCCATCACCATGCTGGCCAACACCAGGGGGTAGATGATGACCATCAGCAACTGCTTGAAGAGCACGCCCATCCAGGAGAACCAGGGCAGCGCGCTGAGCAGGAAGGGGCTGTGTTGGGCCCCCCAGCCATAGAGCAAGGCCAGAGCCATACCGGCGAAGATGAGCAGGGTCAGGACGAGGTCGCGCTTGCGCTCAGGGGTCATGGACATGGGCCCATCATGCCCTACTTGCCGATGCAAAACCTGCTGAAGAGGGCATCGAGCACCACCTCGCGGGTGTCTCGGCCCGCCAGCTTGTCCAAGCGCTCCAGGGCGCCGTAGAGCACCTGGGCGGCCACCGCCACGCCCATCGGTCCGAGCAGGGCCTGATGCGACTCGCGGCAAGCCTCGGCCACGCCCAGAAGCAGGTCCCTCTGACGTTGACTGGCGATGATCAGAGACACGCTGCCGGGTTCTTCCTGAACCAAGGCGTGGGCAATGGCTTGACCCAGCTCGGGCACGCCTGCTCCTGTGGCTGCGACGGTGGGGAACAGAGCGATCCCATCCACCTCGGATTGAGCCCCCGGGCGGTCCATGTGGTTGCCCACGACCAGTCGTCTGCGACCCTGCGTCCGCTCGAGGACAGCACGGGCCCGCTCCGGCTCATGGGCGGGCACGACCACCACGACCAGCTCGGCGTCGGCTCCCAGGCGCTCGGCCAGCGCCATTCCAGCGGCCTCGATCTCTCCGGGGTTGTCCCGCTCTCCCGCGGTATCCAGCAGGGTCACAGCCACCGCACCCAGACGCACCCGGCGCTCCAAGACATCCCGAGTAGTGCCAGGGATCTCGCTCACCAGAGCCCGCTCCGAGCCCCCCAGCGCGTTGAACAAGCTGGATTTTCCAGCATTGACGGGCCCCACCAAGACCACTGTGGCGCCCTCTACCAAGATCCGGCCGGAAGCAAAGGTGTCGGCTGCGCCCTGAGCCCGAGCTGCGATGGCCAAGAGCCCTTCCGCCAGGACCTCGTCTTCCTGCAGCGTCAGATCCTCGGCCGGGTAATCCAGGCGGGCTTCCAGCTCGGCGAGAGCCTGGGTCAGATCACTGGCCAATGTCTCGGCCAGGGAGAGCACGCCCCCTCCCAGACCCTGCTGGGCAATGGCCAGACCAGCGCTAGACTGGGCGTCGATGGCCTGAAGTACGGCCTCGGCCCGGGTGAGATCCATGCGGCCATTCAGGAAGGCCCGCCGGGTGAACTCTCCCGGCTCCGCCATTCGGGCCCCAGCGGTGATCGCGGCAGCCAGAAGACGCTCCACGATCAGCGGATTGCCATGGCAGGAGATCTCCACCAGCTCCTCGCCGGTGTAGCTGCGGGGGCCAGGGAAGTGGGTCAGCAGACCGGTGTCAATGGCACCCGATGCGTCCACAAAGTGAGCCAGTCGGGCTCTGCGGGGGGGCGGCCACCCTCCGGGAATCTTGGAGAGGACCGCCGCCACAGCCTGGGCCTGTGGCCCAGAGAGACGAATGAGGGCAATGCCGCCACGACCCCAGGGGGTCGCGCAGGCGACAAGGGTGCCCTCACGCGCGCGATGGGCGTTGTCCTTCGGAAACGCCCCAGAACTCACTCCTCGCCGTCGCCCTTGACCGAAGCTCCGCTTGGGAAGAACTCGATCTGCTTGTAGGAGCCGTCACCGATGGAGCGGGTGTCCACGCCGTCGTGCTCGCGGGCTTCCAGGTGGATGATGCGGCGGTCGTAGCCGTTGAGCTCCTTGCGCACGCGCTCCGCCTTTCCGGTCTCCATGACTCGAGCGATGATCTTCTGTGCCATGCGGCGCAGCTTCTCACCGTCACGGTCGTTTCCACGGCCGCCACGGCCACCGCGGTCATCACGGTCGCGGCTACGGCCGCCATCACGGCCGCCACGGTCGTCACGGTCACGGCCGCCATCACGGCCGCCACGGTCGTCACGGCCACGGGGGGCGCGGTCGTCACGGCCACGTGGGGCGCGGTCCTCACGGCCACCACGGTCGTCACGGTCACGCCCACGGCCCCCGCGGTCATCACGGTCACGGCCACGTGGGGCGCGATCGTCACGGTCGCCACGCTCACGACGCTCGCCGTCATCACGGTCCTCACGCTCCCTCTTGTCGGCGATGTCAATCTTGAAGGTGAAGTCCTCGTGGTCGGGACCTACAGCCATGTTCAACATGTGCTCGATGCCCTGCACGGTGCGGCCGCGACGGCCGACCAAGCGGCCAGCGTCGCTGACGTTGGAGAGCACCACGCGGCAGGTCTTGCCCTGGAGTCTGGCGGTGGTAACCGCCTCGATCTCCAGGTGGCCCAGCAAGGTCTTGACCCAGCCGGTGGAGTCGACCATGATCTCGACTTCTCCCATGTCACGGGCCCAAGCGATGATGCGGACATCATCTCGGGGGACCATGCCGCCGCCGTCGTTGCGGAAGTAGCTCACGTCCACTTCGTAGCGGATCGCATCGGTGGGGACACCCAGGTCGGCTGCGGCGCCTGCGACGGCCTTCTGCACGTCCTCGCCGATGGTGGTGACGGTCTGCGCGCCCTCCGGGGCGGCCTCGTTGTACTGCATCATGTTCAGCTCCGTTTCTACTTGGCGGCTAGCGTCGCTGGGGCACCCGTTGGGGGCTTGGCCAGGCGGCGTCGAATCACCCACATCTGCAAAAGAGAGAGGGTGATGTTGGTGGTCGAATAAATGGCGAGACCAGCAGGGAAGGTGAAGTAGAAGAACACGAAGATCAGGGGCATGAGCTTCATCATGCGCGCCTGGTTCGGGTCCATCCCTGGGCTGGTTGGGGTCATGCGCTGCTGAAGCAGCATCATGGTACCGACAATGGCCGGCAAAATAGCGAAGGGGTCGACCACGCTCAGGTCCTTCCAGATCAGGAAGTCGGCGTGGTACAGCTCCGCGGTGTACAGAAGCACGGTAAACAGGGCGAACCAGACGGGCATCTGGATCAGCATGGGCAAGCAACCCGACATCGGGTTGACGCCCTCCTTCTGGAAGAGCTTCATCTGCTCTTGGCCGGCCCGCTGGGGGTCGTTCTCGTACTTGGCCTTGAGCTCCTGAACCTGCGGCTGGAGCGCCTGCATCTTCTGGCTGCTCTCAAAGCTCTTCTTGGTCAGGGGCAAAAAGAGCACCTTGACCGAGACGGTGAGCAGAATGATGGCCAAGCCCCAGTTGCCGACCAGGGAGTGAATCCAGATCAGGTACTTGAGCAGCCAACGGGCGAAGAAGCCAAAGAAGCCCAGGTCAACCGCTTGGTCCAGGTCTGAGCCCAGGTCCGAGAGGGTCTGGATGTTTCGCTGGCCAGCGAAGATCTGGAAGTTCAGCTCTTCGGTCTGGCCGGGCTGGATCGTCTTGGTGCTGGAGACAAAGGCACCGTGGGTGTCCGCCTCGCTACCGGCAAAGGCAAAGGTGCCCCAGGCAGGCTGATCCATCACGGCCACGGAGAGGAAGTAGCGATCACCAACACCGAACCAACCCACGTCGCCTTCAAAGGCCTCTGGGCCGTCCTCGTCAATGTCGGTGATGTCCTCGAGAGTCTCCAGATCGCCGTCTACGTAGCCAAAGGCTTGGCGCAGACTCTCGTAGCGGCTCATCATGCCGCCAGGCTGGGAGAGCACGTCGTAGCTGCCCACCCAGAGCTCAGCTGCGACTGGCGCACCACTGATGTTCTCCCAGACCACTTGCACGGAGAGAACGTTGGGGTTCTCCGTGGCAGCCCAGGTCTTGGTCAGGCGGAGGCCTTCGGGGGTCGTGCGGGTTGCCATCCAGGGACCTGAGCCCTCCAGAAAGTACTCGCCTTCAGCCCTTGCAGCCCCCGTTCCGGCAGCCAGAACCACGGCGTTCTCGGAGGTGATCTTCTCGGTGCCAGGATCCTCGCCGTATGGAGCGGAGAACCAATCCCTAAAGATGCGGTCGCCTTGGATCGACTCCCAAGCGGCCAACCAGATGGGGGTCACCTTTAGGGGACCCGGGACGTTGGGCAGCTCAAGCTGACGAGGCGAGCCACCATGAGAGGAGATGGGCGCATGGATCTCGGGCGTAGCCAGATCCAGCGTGCGCTCGGGTACTTCCTCTGCCGCAGACACCGAAGAGATGTCCGGCACGATCGAGGGAACCACAGGTTGAACAGGGTCCACCACAAGGGTCTCAGCGACCGGCTCCACAACGGGAGCAGGGGGCGCAAAGAAGCTCTGGTAGGCAAAGAAGATGCCCATGACCAGAGCCATGGCGATCAGCATGCGAGTAGATTCGCTGCTGTCCTTCTTCTTGATGGCCATTTAGTCCTCGACCGGGGGAACGGGGTCAGTGCCCCCGGGGTGGAAGGGGTGGCAGCGCGCGATGCGCGTGGCGGCCAACCATGAGCCCCTCGCCGGACCGTGTACACCAAGAGCTTCCATCGCGTAGGCGGAGCAGGTGGGGTAAAAACGGCAGGAAGGGGGCAAAAGCGGGGAGATCCATGCGCGATAGAAACGGATGGGAGCCTGAAGTACGGTGACGAGCCACTTACTCATGCACGACTTCCAGACTTTTTCCCGCGAGGCTTTGGGCTTTGGCCCAGACGACCAATGGCGTAGCAAAGGTCTTGGGTAAGCACATCCAGACCAGCGTCTACAGCACGGGGTGAGGCAATTACAGCCACATCCCAGCGCCCTTGGACGCCGTGCCGGTTGTGCCGGATCGCTTCGCGAAGCCAGCGCTTGACCCGGTTTCGTGCCACCGCATTCCCTACCTTCTTGCTGACCACTAACCCGAAACGGCTCTGGCTCTCACGTCCCCTGCTGTACAAGACGAGCAAGTGACGAGTGCGAACCTTGCGACCGCGCGATTGGACTCTCCGAAAGTCGGAAGAGACCAGTAGTCGAGCATTTTTAGGCAGTCCAAGGGACTTGGGCTGCCCCATAGGAATCAGTTGCGCTTGGTGCCGACGGTCACGGCCAAGCGGGTACGGCCCTTCGCGCGACGACGCTTCAGAATCTTGCGGCCGCCTGCGGTGGCCATGCGAGCCCGAAATCCGTGGCTGCGCTTGCGCTTGATGTTGCTGGGCTGGTAGGTGCGCTTCATTAGGACTCCCGTATGGCCTGAAGCTTGGTTCAGGCGCCGGATTGGGGAAGTTTGGGCCGCTGCAGGTCGCAGGCTGGACCGAAAAGGGGGATCTGTCAGATGGCCAAAAGCCGGAGAGCCAACAGACAAGCCCGCCCTCCTATCCCATACATAGGCCCCGGGCAAGGTAGGCACGCCCCGGCGATCGCGGATCCCAACGCAGCCGAGATCCAGACCTCGCCCCTAAGAAGACCAACGGCAGAGATGTGGCCTTGTCCCGGCCCCATCCAAGCTGATAGCTTCCGCTCCTCTTGTGGCTTTCGGGGACTCGTCTTTCGGGCACCGGCCGCGCTGCACGCTCACCACGAAAATTCCCCGATGGGAGACCCGTGTCGATCCAGGATCTCTGGCAGGACGTTCAACCTCGCATTGAGGAACGCATCGGTTCCCAGAACCACGAGATCTGGGTCCGACCCATCCGCGCCATCGGCATGGATGGCGATGAGATGGAGCTCGAGGTGCCCAACCGCTACTACTCGGACTGGGTGCGGGACAACTACCAGCAGATCTTCATCGAGGAGCTCGCTCGGGCTTTTGGTCGGCCGCTGCGTCTTCGGTTTACGGTCGAATCTGAGCGTCAAGCCAGCCCCAAAACGACATCGCAGGCGCCACGATCCCGCAGCCTGCCAGCCTCTCAGACCCTTCGAACGCCCGTGCGCAGCCGTCTTCCGCGGGACAAGACCTTCGACAACTACGTGGTCGGGGCCTGCAACAAGTTCGCCAACGCCGCAGCGCTCGCTGTCGCCGATTTCCCAGGGCAGAACTATAATCCGCTCTTCGTCTTTGGGGGGACCGGCCTAGGTAAGACGCACCTGATGCAGGCCATCGGCAACCGGATGTTGCAAGCGCGCTCCGACTCTGGGGTGATCTACACGACCGCAGAAGACTTCGTGAACGATATGATCCGAGCTCTTCGCTTCAAGAAGATGGACGAGTTCCGAAATCGCTACAGAGACAGCGCAGACATGCTGCTGATCGACGACATCCAATTTCTCTCGGGCAAGGTTCGTAGCCAAGAGGAGTTCTTCCACACCTTCGAGTCCCTCAAGCTGGCGGGCAAGCAAGTCGTGCTGACCTCGGATGTGCTGCCACGAGAGATCGACGGCCTGGAGCCTAGACTCCGCACCCGCTTTGAGGGGGGTCTACTGGCGGATGTGCAGGCACCAGACCTGGAGACGATGGTCGCCATCCTCCAGGCCAAGGCTGAGACCATGCGCCTGCCCATTGGCCACGACTGCGCCCTGTGGATCGCCTCCCGGGTCAGCGGCAACGTGCGGGAGCTGGAGGGGGCCATCAACCGCCTCGCAGCCCTGGGCAGCTTCTATGGCGATGCCATCACGGTGGACTTTGCCAAGCAGCATTTGAGCAATCTCTTGGTGCAGACCCCAGAGGCGGTGAGCCCCGAGCGCATCATTCAGGTGGTGGCCCGGTACTTCAACATCAAGATCAGCGACCTGAAGGGCCAGCGGAAGCTCAAGGGGATTGTCCAGCCTCGCCAGATCGCGATGTTCATCGCCCGCCAACACACCGATCTGTCCTTTCCAGACCTGGGCCGAGCCTTTGGAGGCCGTGACCACAGCACTGTGCAGCACGCCTGCAAGAAGATTGGGGGTCTAGCCAAGAGCGACCCGGACATGCAAAACCACCTGCAAACCCTAGAGCGGAACCTGGGGCTAGCCCGATGATGCAACCCCTTTCGAGCCCAAATACATCCCGGTCAATAAGCCACAGCTTGGGGAAAAGGCTGCGGACAGCTAGGGCACAGCTCTGTGGGCTCGGGTATGGAAGATCTGCGGACAGCTTCAGCTTCTGCGCCTCGGGCAGAATCCCACTGCTTGCCAACAGGAATCCCCCTGGGATCCATCCCCAGGTCCAGTTTGAGTTTCCTCTGTGGAATCGATGTCTTACAAGCATTTCCCCAGTATCAATAGACAACGATCGATCTACTACTTGATCGATCTAGATCAGATCATAAAAGCCATCTAAGCGGAGCTGCCTGGCCATGGAGCTGTACATCGATCGCGACGCCTTCTTGGGAGGGCTCTCTCGCGTACAAGGCATTGTTGAGCGTCGAAACACGCCCAACCCCATCCTCTCCCACGTGCTTCTGCAGGCTTCTGAAGGGCGCTTGCGCTTGACGGCGACCGACACAGAGATGGCCTTCATTGGAGACTTTCCGGCCAATGTGGTGACCCCCGGGGAGATCGCAATCGATGCCTCGAGCGTCTTCCAGATTGCCAAAGTCTTGCCGGACCAAACCGCTCACCTGAGTCTTGGCGCCCAGAATCGGGTCGAGGTCACCTCTGGAAGCGCTTGGTACAAGGTCAAGGGCCTGCCGGGTGAGGACTTCCCACCTCTGCCTGACTTTGACGGCCGCAGCACCCTGAAGCTGCCTGCTGGCAAGCTCAAGTGGCTGATCGACCAGACTGGCTTTGTCGTCTGCACGGACGACAACCGCTACGGCATCAATGGGGCTCACCTGGAGATCGTGGACGGTGCCGATGGCTCGCCTATGCTGCGGATGGTGGCTACCGATGGTCACCGGCTGTCCTACGCTCAGATCCCCTTCGACGGTGAGCTCGGGATGCCTTCGCGCATGCTGATTCCGCGCAAAGCTCTTGGTGAAATGAAGAAGCTTTGCCGCAAGGAAGACCAGATCCTCGAGCTGAGCTTCGGCGAGTCCGCTGCGCTGATCACCAGCGAGAGCGAGCGCTTTTACTTCCGCCTGATCGACGGGGAGTTCCCGGATTATCGTCAGGTGGTACCCACCTCTTGGCAGCGTCGGGTTGTGGTCATGCGTGAGATGCTCAACAGCGCCCTGAAGCGCGTTGCCGTCCTGGCTCAGGACAAGGCCCGTCCAGTGAGTTTTTCCTTTGAGCCAACCGCGGTGACCATCAGCTCCAGCCATGTGGACCTGGGAGACGCCCGAGAGGTGGTTCCCATGGAGCTGGAGGGCGACGCCCTGGCCATTGGGTTCAACATTCGATACTTCCAGGAGGTTCTTGGGACGCTGACCGCTGAGCGCATCGTGCTGGAGCTTGGCGATGCCCTGAGCCCTGCCTTGGTGCGGGAGCCGGACAGCGAGAATGCGCTGTTGATCGTCATGCCGATGCGCCTGGACTGAGTTCGGGTGCGTCTTCAAGAGCTGGGGCTCAGTGACTTTCGAAACCTGCCCCAGGTGCACATCGACACCGATGCGCCCTTCGTGGTCTTCCATGGGCCCAACGCCCAGGGCAAGACCAACCTCTTGGAGGCGATCTACGGCCTGGCCACCCTCAAGAGCTTTCGCACCACCCGAGTACGGGAGCTGATTCGCTGGGGCTGTACCCACGCTCAGGTTCGCGGTGTGGTCCAAGACGAACACCTCACTCGACACTTCAAGCTGCACCTGGACCCAAAAGGGCGCCGGGGCGAGGTCGACGGCAAGACCCCAAAGGCTCTGGGTTCCTACTTCGAGGGCATCCGGGCGGTTCTTTTCTGTCCCCAGGATGTGGCCATTGTCCGCGAGGGACCTGATATTCGTCGGCGTTTCATCGACAGGGCAGCCTTTACCGCCTCCGCCAGCTTCCTGGACGTAGCGATGGGCTTTAGACGCTTACTCAGCCAGAAAGGGGCCTTGCTGCGGCAAGACAGGCCGGATCCTATCCAGCTCGATGTCTTTGATGCCCAGTTGGCCTTTGCTGGAGCCCGGCTGGTAGAGCGTCGGCGGGCTGTTATCGAGGAGCTCAGAGAGCCCTTCGTGACCCTGCATCAACGGATTTCAGGTCATGGGGACGCCACTCTGCGCTACCGAACCGCACTCGGAGAGGGCCCGCGCGAGGCCCTGGTGGCCCGATACAGCGAACTGCTCGAGGAGAGCCGAGGGGACGAGGTTCGACGTGGCATGAACCTGGTGGGTCCACAGCGGGACGAGCTGGTGTTGCGCATCGATGACCGACCTGCGCGTGCCTACGCCTCACAGGGCCAAACTCGCTCGGTGGTCCTGGCCCTCAAGCTGGCTGAGTTGCTCGCTGCACGCGCCAGGGGGGCGCGTCCGCTGTTCTTGCTCGATGATCTGTCCTCGGAGTTGGACCGCTTTCGAACGGGCAATCTGGTCGGACTCTTGGAGGAGCTGGGGGTGCAGGTCTTCGTCACCACGACCGACCCCTCCCTCGTCCTGTCCGGGGCCCAGGGAGAAGTGCGGAGCTACGCGGTGAAAGACGGTGCGGTTGAGGGTGCAGAGGACGCCTCGATGCATTAGTTTCGAAGGGTTGAAGCGCGCGTTGTCGTGCCTGGATCCCTCGATCCTGCCTTCATTCCCCTTCCCCCCGCCGCGGAGCCTTTCCAGATGAGCACTGACGAGACCACCACCCCCGCCGAATACGGTGCTGGAAACATCACGGTTCTCGAAGGCTTGGAGGCCGTGCGCATGCGGCCAGGCATGTACATCGGCGACACCCACGTTCGCGGATTGCACCACCTGGTCTACGAGGTCGTGGACAACTCCATCGACGAGGCTCTGGCCGGCTACTGCACGAAGATCACGGTCATCCTGCACACCGATGGGAGCTGCTCGGTCCAGGACGACGGCCGAGGAATTCCCGTGGGCATGCACCCCAAGCTGGGTCGCCCTGCAGCCGAAGTGGTTCTCACCGTGTTGCACGCGGGCGGCAAGTTTGACTCGGACTCGTACAAGGTCTCCGGCGGTCTGCATGGCGTAGGCGTGAGCTGCGTGAACGCGCTCTCCGACAACCTGATTTTGGATGTCTGGCGCGATGGCGGTCACTGGCACCAGACCTACTCCTGCGGCGCTCCCCAGATGGATCTCAAGCGCATGGGGGACTCCGATGAGAGGGGAACCCGCATCCGCTTTCATCCCGACGGCACCATCTTCGAGGTTCACTCCTTCCAGATGGAGATCATCTCCAAGCGCATGCGGGAGATGGCGTTCCTGAACCCTGGCGTGCGCATTGCCTTGGTGGACGAGCGCAACGACAAGTCGGAAGAGTTTCACTACGAGGGCGGCCTGAGCGCCTTTGTGGAGTACCTGGCGGCCAACAAGACCGTGATCCACGAGAAGCCCATCCGGATCACGGGCGAGAAGGACGGAATCGAGGTGGATCTGGCCCTGCAGTGGACCACCTCATACCAAGAGCAGTTGCTGGCTTTTGCCAACAACATCAACACCATCGAGGGTGGCACCCACGTCTCCGGCTTTAAGGCTGCGCTGACCCGGTCCATCAATGTGTTCGCTCAAGCTGAGAACCTGCTCAAGTCCAAGGACGCGAACATTACCGGCGATGACTCCCGAGAAGGAATCATCGTTGTGCTCTCGATCAAGCACCCGGATCCCCAGTTCGAGGGACAGACCAAAGGCAAGCTCGGAAACTCCGAGGTCAAGGGTCTCGTCGAGAGCGTGGTCAACGAGAAGCTCGGCGAGTTCTTTACTGAAAACCCACGGATCGCCAAGGAAATTATCCGAAAGGCGCTCGAGGCCAGCCGTGCCCGCGAAGCTGCCCGCAAGGCCCGTGATCTCACCCGTCGCAAGAGCGTTCTGGACGGCGGGGATCTGCCCGGAAAGCTGGCTGACTGCCAGGAAAAGAACCCAGCACTCTGCGAATTGTACATCGTCGAGGGTGACTCCGCAGGTGGCTCGGCCAAGATGGGTCGAGACCGAAAGCACCAAGCCATTTTGCCTCTCCGAGGCAAGATCCTGAACGTTGAGAAGGCCCGCTTCGACAAGATGTTGGCCAACAACGAGGTAAAGAACATCATCTCGGCCTTGGGTACCTCCATCGGCGAGGACTACAACCTGGACAAGCTGCGCTACGGCCGAATCATCATCATGACTGACGCAGACGTAGACGGTTCCCACATCCGTACCTTGCTCTTGACCTTCTTCTACCGGCAGATGCGTCCCCTGGTAGAGCGCGGTCACCTGTACATTGCCCAGCCGCCTCTCTACAAGGCCAAGCGCGGCAAGAAGGAGCAGTACCTCAAGGACAACGGAGCTCTTCAGGAGTTCCTGCTGGACCAAGGTGCTCGCAACCTGGTGATCAGCCACGGCGATGAGGAGACCACGGGCGATGATCTGCTCACTTTGGTGCGCATGATTGGACGCTACGAGGAGCACCTGAACCACCACTCTCGAGATTCCGACAAGGCGGTCATGGACGCATGGCTCTACATCGATGGTCCCTCCAGCGGTTCAGACCAAGATGCCTTGGAGTCCCGCATTCCGGACCTTCGTGCTCGCCTGCAAGTGGCCAATCCCGACCTGTACCTGGAGAAGGTGGAGGTTGTGCACAATGTTCAATCCGGAGGCTACGCGCTGCTCGTAGACAGCTTCCAGGCCGGCCGGCCTCGCTCCACGCGACTGGGTGCAGGCATCAACGAAGGCTCCGATACCGCCGCTATGCGCACCTTGGCTGTGGCGCTTCGTGAGAAGACCCAATTGCCAGTGATGCTGGGCGAAGAGGAACTGAGGACCTGGGCCGAGGTTTTGGACCGTGTGCTCGCCGTCGCTCAGAAGGGCTATGACATCCAGCGGTACAAGGGCTTGGGTGAGATGAACCCCGGTCAGCTCTGGGAGACCACCATGGATCCCGAGAGCCGTACCCTGCTCCAGGTCAACATTGGCGACGCCATCGAGGCCGACGCAATGTTTACCGTGCTCATGGGTGACGAGGTGGCACCGCGGCGTCGCTTCATCGAGGACAACGCCCTCAATGTACGCAACTTGGACGTTTAGGCGCCCAGGGCGCTGCGTCCTTTAGACACACGCTCCGGGGCATTGAGCTCTGGAGCCGTTAAGGCTTGAACTGTGACGCAGCAGGCATTCGACATCGCCGATCTGATCTTTGGCAAGGTCGTTCTCGTCACCGGAAAGGGCGGGGTCGGCAAGTCGTCGGTCACCGCTGCCTTAGGGCGGCTGGCGGCTGCACAAGGCCGCCGAGTATGCCTGATCGAGGCAGACTCTCAGCAGAGCGTGCTCTCCGGCATCTTCGGCACGTCCGTTGGTTACGAGCCCAAGCAGGTGGCTGAGAACCTCTACGCCTGCAACGTGACTTGGTACGAAGCGCTCCATGACTGGGTCGAGCGCGTGGTTCCCTCCAAGCGCATCGTGGACATGATGTTGGACAACCGACTGGTGCGGTTGTTCCTGGACGCCGTTCCCGGCAACCGCGAAGTCGTGACTCTCTCCAAGATCACCTGGTTGAGCGAAGAGTTCGACCTGGTCATCGTGGACCTTCCAGCCAGCGGTCACGCCACTGCGCTGATGCAGTCGCCCCAGCGCACCATGCGTCTCTTTAACGTTGGGCCCCTCTTCACCCGCAGCCAGGAGAGTCAGGCGCTGCTTGAGCACCCCGCCACCCACTTGGTGTTGGTGGCTCTGCCGGAGGAGATGGTGGTCAATGAGACCGTCGAGACCTGGGAGACGTTGAACAAGGGCGTCCCGGGTCTGAGCGTTCCACTGGTGATTCTGAATCGGGCCAGCCGGCCCACGCTGGGTGCCGATGAGATCGCGCTCTTGGATCGCTTGAGCGCCGCACGGGAGACTGAGACTGAGGCTCAAGGCCCCCAGGCTGAGCTCTTGCTGGCAGGTCGCTGGGAGGCACGGTTGGAGGAGGCAACTGGGCGCGCCATTCAGCGAATCGAGGAGCAGATCGGCGTGAAGCTCATCGATGTACCCCGGCTCTCTCAAGCCGAAGGCAGCGATGCCTTGGTACGCACTTTGGCCTCGGCGTTGGCCCGAACGAGTGAGCGCGGCCTGAAGGGGCGGTCATGACTCCTCGTCAGGTGGTCTTAGACGGCAGGCGTCTGGTGGTGTGTGTCGGAAGCGGTGGGGTAGGCAAAACGACCTGTGCGGCAAGCGTCGGTTTGTGGGCTGCCATGCAGGGCAAGAAGGTCTTGGTGCTCACCATTGATCCCGCACGTCGACTGGCCAACTCATTGGGCCTGACCGAGTTCGGAAACGACGAGCGACGCATCGATCTGGACTCAGTGGACGTGGCGGGCGATGGCCAACTCTGGGCCATGATGTTGGACACCCAGACCACTTTCAACGAGCTCATCGTTGAGATGGCCCCCAACCCAGAGACGGCCCAGCGCATCCTGGACAACCCGATCTACCAGACCATGTCCGACACCTTCGCAGGTAGCCAGGAATACATGGCTGCCGAGAAGCTGCACGATGTGGTGACTACCGGGCGCTATGATCTGGTCGTACTGGACACCCCCCCGGTCAAGAACGCCCTGGACTTCTTCGAAGCCCCAGGCCGTCTGTCCCGCTTCTTTGATCGCCAGGTCATCAGTTGGTTCTTGAACCCACCCAAGCGCACTGGTTTTCTGGGCAGTCTCAAGCAGGGCACCTCTACGGTGATCTGGAAGATGCTCGGCTATGTCTTTGGCCATGACTTCCTGGAGGACCTCTCGGACTTCCTGTTGCTCTTCCAGGACATGTACGAGGGCTTTCGCGAGCGCCACCAGACGGTGCTGAACCTGTTCCGCTCTGAGGAGTGCAGCTTCGTTACGGTGTGTGCACCCACCGAGCCTTCGGTGGAGGTGGCCGGTTTCTTCTCCGAGCAGCTCTCCCAGCGCGGCTACCCCCGCGGGGGAACGGTGGTCAACCAAGTGCACCTCTGCGGAGATGTGGCTTTGGATCCCCAAGTCCTATTGGGCAGCCAAGCCAGGGAACTCTCTCAGGATCTCCAGGACTGGACGGCTGCCAGCTTGGTGGCTCGTCTTGGAGCTGCCCACCGCCGCCTGCGCGCCCTGGCTGCCGGAGAGCGGGCTCTGATCCAGAAGGTTGAGAGCTTCTCCTCTGGCTTTTTGTTGGAGATCCCTCGGCTGGAGGGCGAGGTGCATGACCTGAAGGGCCTGGCGCGAATTGCCAACTTCCTCTTCGACGACGCATCGGTCTCTACAGACTCTTGATACCACACGCTATGGCCCCCGGTGGGCTAAACGGCTAGGCCAATGGCCTGTATCGGAGTCCGTGTGCGTGCCCTGTTGGCCACCCCTTTGCTTGCTCTCTCCTCTCTGCTCTTTAGCGCCACGGCTCTAGCCGCTCGGCCTCCAGTAGATTCCCAGGTGCGTTTGCACGTCGGACTGTCCCTGGTCGAAGCCCCTTCGCCCTTGGGATTCAGCTTCGGCGTGGACTCTCGCGTGTCTCGGAACCTGTCGTTGGACGCAGGCGTGTTCGGTTCAATGCCCGGCGAGCTGGAGACCACCTCAGATCGAACAGTGACACGGGACCATGTGCGTCTTCGCCACGGTCTCTACACCATGCCTGGCCTGCGCATCCCCCATCCGCAGCCTCGAAGCTTCCGCTGGGATGTGTACGTGCGCGCTGGACCCGGTGTGGTCTGGACCGAGGACACCTGGAGTCGGGCGCCTGACAACGTCGCCGGTCAGATGGATCCTGCAGGATTTGCTGGCGTTGACGGTGTGATCGTGAAGAACGCCCTGGGCGTGCGCCTTGGTGTGCGCACGGCGATGACCAGCGTCTACGATGCACAGCTTCAGTCCGATCAGTTTTTCTGGGCCCCCCAGTACAACCTGGAAATGGTCTACCAGTTCGGCGTAAAGGGCACAGTCAACTAGTAGGCTGCCAAGGCCGGGTCACTAGGGGATCGCCCGCCGCACCAAGCTCATGCGCATGCGCTCTTGGCCGGAGACAGTCTGGACCATCTGAAGGGGTGGGCCGGCCATGCCTTGAGCAAAGTCATAGACGCTGACCTCCCCACCGGCCTCGCGCACGGTGTAGCGGATGCAGTCGAAGGTGCCTGCGGGAACGGTCACCGAGACACCGTCCTGTCGAGTGGTCATCTGCTCTGGGAACTGGGAATGGCTAGCCAGCTCGGACCAGGCATGGGTGCGCTCGGTGGGCTCGGAGAGTCCCTGCATCACCGTGTAGCGGATGGTGACCTGCTCGAGATCGGCTGCGAGCACCTCCCACTGCTGGTCCTTGGACTCCATGGCCATGATCCCTGAGCCGTCGGCGAGCGTGTCTATGGTGGCCGTGCGGAAGACCAGGGTGGTGCCCACGGGCATGGCATCCCGGATCTGATCGGCGCTGAAGTGGGGAGGAAGCAGCTCGGTGGGGGTCACGAGATCCTCCGCCTTGGGCACATCAACAGCGGGCGCGTCCGAGACGGCCGCTTGGGGTTCGGCGTCGCTGGGGGCATCCGAGGACAGGGTGGCGCAGGCCAAAAGCAGCAAGATCATGCCACCACCCTATCCCAGATGTGCGCTCACTCCGAGAGCTGGTCTCCGCTGGCGTCCAGCACCTCGCCTTCGATCACGACGGGCGCGTCGGGCGCTGCATCCGTTGGAGCGTCCGCAGCGGGCTCAGCAGCGGTGTCGGTTGCATGCTCAGCAGCGGGCTCTGGGTGCGGTGCAAGCTCAGGGCTGACGCCCAAAGCCTGAGCAGCCAATGTGCTTAGGATCTGCAGGCGCTGCACCAGACCCACTGGGTCCCGGACCTCGCCTTCCAACAGGCGGGCCTGGTCCAGGAGCAGCCAAGCCAGGGGCTCAGCCTCGGACTTGCGGCCATCTTTGTGCAGCTGGTCCAGGGTGCGCACGAGTGCGTGGCCCGGGTTGATCTCCAAGATGCGCTGGGCTGCAGGCAAGGCCTGGTTGAGCTGACGCATGATGCGCTGCATGTTGTTGGACACACCAAACTCGCCGTCTACCAGCACCGAGGCGGAGTCTGTCAGGCGGTTGGAGGGCCGCACCGAGCTGACCTCGCCTTCGAGAACGGTGGCGATCCATCCGGCCAGATCATCGCTCACGGCGGGCGCTGGGCTGTCGTCGTCGCCCAGATCTACCTCTCCCCTGGAGATGTTCACCAGCTTCTTGTCCTGGAAGGTCTCGATGGACGGGAAGGCCCACTCGTCCACCGTGTCCCAGCTCAGGAGTACCTCGATGCCCTTGCGCTTGAAGGCCTCCAGGTGGGGGCTGCGGGAGACCGCGGCGTGGTCCGTACCCACCAGGTAGTAGATGGTGTCCTGGTCCTCGGGCATTGCTTCCACGTACTGGGCCAGGCTGACTTGGCCGCTCGCGTCATCGGAGCGGGTGGAGTTGAAGCGCGCCAGGGTGATCAGGCGCTCCTTGTCCTTGGAGGAGCTCACATTGTGCAGTCCCTCCTTGATCACGCCGCCAAAGGCATCCCAGATCCCGGTGTAGGTCTCGGCGTCCTTTTTGGCGATGCTCTGAAGGTGGCGGAGCACCTTGGAGGTGAGCTGACTGCGCAGCTTGTCGACGGTGGCGGTCTGCTGGACCAGCTCTCGGGAGACGTTGAGCTGCAGATCCTCGGTGTCGACGACGCCACGCATGAAGCGCAGGTAGTCGGGCATGAGGAAGGCGGCTGCATCGTCGATGAGCACCCGGCGGGCGTAGAGCTTGATGTCTCGGCGTCCGTCCGCGTGGTTCATGTCGTGGGGGGCGGCGCTCGGAACGAAGAGCAAGGCCTTGTACTGGATGGGGGCGTCCGCGCTCCAGTGCAGATGGGTGGCCGGGGGCATGAAATCGCCGGAGATCTGGCCGTAGAAGCTGGTGTACTCGGCCTCTTCGACTTCTGATGGAGACCGGGTCCAGAGCGCCTTGGGCTCGTTGGACTGCTCTTCTCCCACGAAGATGGGGTAGCCCACAAACTCGCTGTAGCGCTTGACGATTTCCTTGAGGCGGGCCTCGTCCAGGAACTCCTCGGAGTCTTCCCGGAGGTGCAGAATCACGTCGGTGCCGCGGTCTCCGCGCTCGCCCTCGGCGATGGTGTACTCGGTGGTGCCATCGCAGGTCCAGATCACGCCGGGGTTGTCCGGATGCCCCGACTGGCTGCGCACTTCCACCCGGTCGGCGACCATGAATGCAGCGTAAAAGCCGACACCGAACTGGCCGATCAGGTTGTGCTTCTGCTCCTTGAGCGCTTCGGCGAAGGCCTTGGTGCCCGAGTGGGCGATGGTGCCCAGTGCATCGATGGCCTCGGCGTGGGTCAGGCCAACACCGTTGTCGCTCAGGGTGAGGGTGCGGTTGACGCTGTCTACGCGAATGTCGATGCGCGGCTCACCGGCGGCGGCGGCAAAGTCCTGCTCTTGAAGGCCGACCACACGGGCTTTGTCCAGGGCATCGCTTGCGTTGGAGATCAGCTCCCGTAGGAAGACCTCGCGCTCGGAGTAGAGGCTGTGGATCACCAAGTCCAGGAGCTGGCGGACTTCGGCGTTGAAGGGAAGGGTCTTGGACTCGGACATGGCATCCTCTCTCTATGGCCGTGCAAGTAGATCCCAGAGGCGCGGCGTCAAGTCATTGGTAGAGGTCATGGATGCAGCCCGGAGCCCTAGATGAGCTGTGCGCCCAGATGCAGCGGGAAATCCCGGGCTTCTCCGTGGGCTTTAAAGATCAGAGCTGGCACCAGCACGCTCTGGGCACCCTGCTCTGGCCCATCAACCGCCGCTATGTCAACGGCTACGTCACCGTGCTCGGCCGCACAGTTTGGTGGCCCAGCGAGCAGCGCTTTCGCAACGACCCCAGTGTCTTGGGAACTTTGCTGCACGAGCGTGTTCACCTCTGGGACTGGCGGGACAGCCCCTTCTGGTTTCCGGCTTCCTATGTATTCTTTGGACCGGTGGTCTGGACCAAGCGGGCCCACTGGGAGAGGCGAGGCTATGTGATTGACCTGGTGCTCCAGCAGCGGCGGGGCACCCCCGTTGAATGGCAGAAGAGCTGGATGAAGCAGGTCTTCTGCGGCTCAGACTATGGGTGGATGTGGCCGAACCCCGGCGCGGTAGACGCCTGGGTGGATCGGGTGCTCGCCCAAGGTCTGGCGACCGAGCTTGAGGGCCCCTTGCTGCACAGCACCCAGGCGTGGGTGGACCGCATCAGTCCCCCGAAGCGCTAGCCTGGCAGAGGGACTCAGGCGCCCACACGCTCTCGGCACTCGGGAACGGCAGCACCGGCACCACCTCCAAGGTCTCGCGGCACACCCGCAGGTTGTTCAGAGCCCCGCTGGCCGCCAGGCTGCTGTGGTCGTGGCTGATGACCGCCAGATCCCAGTCCACCACTTCGCCTGCGCGGTCGATGGTGCGCACCTGCTCTCCTCGGATCGTTACGTCGACGATCCAGTCGCTGCTCCTGCGCACCGAGCGCAGCTGGCCCTGGGAATCGACCACCAACAGGTGTCCGCTGCGGGTGCTCACCAGGGCCAAGGTGCCGTCTTGGGACCACTCCAGGTCTGTGGCTGCGCTCGGCAGTGGGTGTGCGGCGAGCAGGGCGCCGCTCTCGGTGTCCCAGATCTTGACGGACATGTCGTTGCCATAGCTGAGCAAGCGGTCCCCGCTCAGGGCGAGGAGCTGGGTGCCTTCTTGGTGGCCCGGCAGCACCTGGGTGGCTTGGCTGGCCATGTCCCAGCCCAGGATCTGTCCCTGCCAGGATCCGGCCCATACCCAGGTGCCCTCGCTGGTGAGGGAGGCGACGCCTCGGAGATCCTCGAGGTTGTGTGTGAGGGTTCGTCGGAGCTCGCCCTTGAGATCCAGCAAGCTCACGTTGCCGCTGCTCCCGTGCCCGACGGCGACCAGATCCCCGACGATGGCCACATGGTGGATGCCCTCTAGGCGCAGGGCCGCGGGACGCAGGATCTGATCGGCGTCTTGAATCCAGACCTGGTCACCGTGCGCTTCGGCCAAAACCAAGACCTGTTCGCTCGTGGTGATGCGCCAAGTGCTGGGCCGCGCGCCGTAGTAGGGAAAGGCGAAGAGCCTCTCTCCGGATTGGTCCACCACGCCGCTGTGGTCGATGGCCAGCAGCTGTCCCTGGGTGCGTAGCACGCGCTGGGTGGCCGGCGAGAAGGTCGCCAGGACCTGAGCGCTGTCCCAGCTCTGCAAGCTACTCTCGACTAGGCAGAGGTGCTCTCCCTGGATCAGCCACCCCTTCGCGCAGCCCCGGCTCACTCGGGTGCGTCCTTGGACGCCGTCGTGGGGCGGGGAGACGGAGACCCAGCCGTCCAGATCAGCCACCGCCACGCGCGCCCCCTCTTCGGCGACCTCGGAGACGCGGGAGAGGTTTCGCTTCTGGGTGCGTGTGCCCGAGCTGCTGTCCCAGGTGCTGAGCTCGCCGCTGCGGCCGCCCAAGAGGAAGCCGCTGGGGCTCGCGCGGTTGACCACGATGCTGTGATCGATGTGCATGGTGGACCAGGTGCCACGCTCCACGTCCAAGAGCCGGTGCTGGTCTCCAAGCACCAAGAGGGAGGCGGCGTCTCCTGAGAAGAGCGCACCGGATGACCGCCCCTCGTGGTTGAGATCGACGATGCGCTCGTCTGCAAAGGCCAGCTCCAGCTCTCCGGATGGGGTGGAGCGGATCCACTTCTGGCCGCCAGATGCAATGGCGTTGATGTTGTAGGGCTGCTCGGTCATCAGGCTGCGGTCAGAGAGGCGCCGGAGCTCAGTGCGCCCCTTGTTCGTGATGGCGACGCAGCAGCCGTCGTCGCTCAACGTCAGCGTGTTCTCACTGGACAGGGTCCAGATGGCCTCGCCGGTGCGCACATCCCACACACCCCGGTCGGCCTCGGCGTTGGCCAAGATGGCTGCAAGGGTCTGGCCGTGGCGGTCCAGCTCTCCGGAGCGCACATGGCCGTGCAGGCGCGATCGCACGCTGCCATCGCTCAGGTTCCAGGCCACCGCGTCACTCAGCGAGCCCATGCTCGGATGGGGCAGCAGAACGAACCACTCCTCCTCTGGACTGAGCTTCATCTCCCTTGGCTGATGCACCCGAGTCTGTACGGTCTGCAGGGGCTCGCCGGTGGCCAGCTCCCAGATGCGCACCTCGCCATCGCGGTCTGCGGCCAAGAGGTGCTCAAGGCCCAGGGCGACGCTGACGGCAGGGAGGCCCCCGGTGCGGGCCCAGATCCCCTGTGCATCCCGAGACAACAAGTCGGCCAGAAGCCATGGATCCAGATGGCTTTCACCCGATTCGAAGGCTGCAGCGCGCTCCAGCGCCAGGGCCTGGCCACCCAGTACGCCATCGCGCGCGGCGAGCTTGAGTTTGAGGGGCAGCACGGGCTCCAGCGCAGGCAGCGCTTCGGGCGCCCTGGGCTCTTGGGGTAGCCAAACAGCGCCGATCACCACCGCCAACGAGGCCACTGCGAGCTGCACCAAGCTGGCGGGTTGGGGCCCGGAGGGCGGCGCTTTGGGAGCCTGCGGTGCCTCGCTGAGCTCAGCCAGAAGCGCCGCAGCGCTGGGGCGAGCGTCCGGGTCTGAGACCAGCGTGGCCTCGAGGGCGGAGAGCAACTCTGGATCCGTGTTCGGACGGGACCATTGCCCAGCCTCCATCGCCTTGACCCGCGCGATGGGATCCGCTCCATCAAAGGCGTCTCTCCCAGTCACCATCCGGTACAGGGTCAAGCCCAGGGCGTAGACGTCGCTGCTGGTTGTGGCGTTCTCTCCGCGCAGCTGCTCGGGAGACATGGCGTGCAGAGTGCCGATCCACACGTTGCTCTGGGTCAGGGAGGAGTCGAGCTGACGGGCCACTCCAAAGTCCATCAGGCGCGCTCTGGGCGGGCGATGGCGGGTGTCCATCAGGACGTTGTCGGCCTTGATGTCTCGGTGCACCACGCCGTGGGCGTGGGCGTGGACCAGGCCCTGGAGTACTTGCACGAGGATGCGACGGAGCTGGGCGGGATCCAGCCGCGCTTGCTTGAGCAGCTGAGCCAAGGTGGGGCCCGGGACGTACTCCATGAGCAGCGCCAGCTGTCCGTCTTGCTCGAGCACGTCGGTCACAGGGAGGAGGTTCGGGTGGGAGAGCGAGGCCTGGATGCGTCCTTCTCGCAGCAAGCGTGCGCGCTCCTCGGGGTGCGGGGTGCCCAGGACCTTGAGGGCGTGCTCTGTTCCTAGAGTGGCGTGGCGAACCCGATACACCGCGCTCCCGCCACCCTGACCCAGCTTGTTCAGGACGGTGTAGCGCTCGAATGTGGCCCCTAACTGCACAGGGTCATCCGCGAACCTCGATCGTGTCGTGGGACTGGAGCACCAGCTCGACCTGGCCGCCTTGGGTTTGAACCAAGTCTGTGGGCAGCTCCATGCGCGCCAGCATCTGGCGTAGGGACCACAGGCTGCGATCCCAGCGACTGCGCAGCCGCTCCCGGTCCTCTAAGCGCGGCCAGATCTCCTTGGCGACCAACTCCCAGTGGGCGGGTCCATCCAGCTCAGCGAGCAGCGTGATCAAGCGGGCCGAGTTTCCGACGAGCCGGCCGCCTTTGCCGCCGACGGTCTCCAGAATCACGCTGTCGAAGTGTGCCTGAATACGAAGGGCCGGGCGGGTGCTGCGCCCCAAGGTCTGCTCCGACTGCGCAGGTGCTTGGGAGAGCTGGGTGAAGAGCAAGGTGTACCCAGCGGCCTGGCGTTCGGTCTCGTCCATCTCCTGTGGGTCCTGCCCCGGCTCTTGCAGGTACCACTGGCGGCCATCGTTCCATACCCAGAGCTGCGCGCCGGACTGGGTCCCAGCCACCAGGTTGCCGTCGATGACCGAGCAGCGTCCCCCAGGGAGAGGGTGCAACACGCCGTCGATCAGCAGAGCAGCGGCTCTCTGCGGCATGTGCAGCTCCAGCACCCGCACGCTGAGGCCTTCCGCCAGCTCCACTTCTACGCCCGGCTCCAAGGCCGCGCTGGCTACGGGCATACCAAAGAGGCTGAGATTGCCACGCAGCCTGAGTAGGTGCAGGGCGCCATCACGGAGGCTCAGGTAGGCGTGCATCTCGGAGATGCGTGGGTCCTGGATGCTCAAGTGGGCTGTGCGCAGGCGCCCGATCTGGTCACCAGCAAAGAGCAAGGCGCGTCCGCCGGTGCTGAGCTCAAGGAGCGCGCTGCTGGGGGTGACCGGGGACATGGTGCAAGTATACGGGCGGGGCCTGTATCAGCGCTCCAAGACTTCCCAAACGCCAGGCGCCGTCTCCACGACCAGCCGCACCCGCTCCCCGTCACTGCGCCAATCCGCCACCCGACCCGGTAGGTCCTCGCAGCCGGAGGGAGAACAGATCTGAGTCCCTTGAATCCACGTGGGTTCCCCGGCCACCCACTGCGGGGGCAGGTCCAAGCTGATCTCCGCCGACGAGGCCACCACACTGGCTCTCGACCACACCAGACCACTATCGGTGGAGGTGGTCAGCAGCACATCCACGCCGCCCTCTCGGTGGGATAGGACCAGCAGCTTTAGGGTGCCCCGGTCCTGTGTCACGGTGGGCCAGGCGTGTCGCCAGGTTCCGGTCAGGGGCTGGGCGGCGCTGAGATCTAGCTCGAAGCTGTCGTTGAGCACCCAGCCGCTCTCCTCCCAGGAAGAGCGCTGAATGTGTACCCGGCGCTCATCGCGCGCGTCGCTGTTGGGCGGGCTTCCGACGAGGGGCAGGATGACCTGGCCATCGGCAAGAATCACCGCGGAGTGCAGCTCGGGGTAGCGGAGCTGAGGCTGGGTGTTGATGCCCACCTCCCATGCGCTGCCGTCCCAGCAGCTGTGGTGGATGGCCACGGAGTCGTTGATCCCAGCCGAGGCCACGTCGTCTGGGTTGAAGGGGGCACTCAGACAGAGCCGCTCTTGGGCGTCGATGTGCAGGGCCGGACGCCAGAACGGACTGACCTCGTCGCTGGGACCTTGGATGCGCTCCACGATCTGCTCACCCTGAAAGAGCGCACAGTGGGGAGTCCAAGGCACACGCTCCCCTTCATCCTGCAGCTCCCTCCAGCAGGCCCAGGTACGGCCACCAAAGTCCACAGCGCTTGGACCTTCTGCGCCCCAAGCTTCGGGGTCCGAGATGAGCGTCTCACCGAGCATGATCTGGGAGCGGTGGGCGGTCTCTTGCAGCCAGACTTGTCGGAGTTCAGACTGGCTGGCGCTGACCGAAGCGACGCCTTCGCGCTGGGGGCCCACGTCCATTTCCAGGGCATCGGCGATGGGGAGACCCGTGGCCCAGGGGAGAGACACGCCGGTCAGGGCGGCGATGGTGGGCGCGATGTCCTGGAGAGCGTATGCGCCCTGTAGCTCCAGGCCGGCGTGGATTCCTGGGCCCAAAAGAATCAGAGGAATGTCCCGGTTGCCCGCCCCCGCATTGCCGTGGTTGCGCCAGTACTCGGTGCTGCCGTCGCCCTCGCCTTCCCGGTCGCGGCCATGGTCCGAGGTGATGATGAGCACCGTGTTGTCGGCGTAGAAGGGGTCCAGCTGCAGGCCCTCCCAGAGCTCCACGATGGGCTCGTCCACCGCCCGGATGGCGTTCAAGTAGCCCTCGGAGCTGGTGGCGTAGTGACCGGTCCGGTCCACCGCTTTGAGGTTGACCAGGACGTAGCGTGGGTGCTCGGTGGCCAAGATGCGTTTGAGCTGGGCGAAGACCGGCGCGTCATTGCCAGCGGGCTGATTGGAGCCGGGCTCCTCGGGCACAAAGACAAAATCCGCGCCCAGGGCTTGGCCCCCTTCCGGGTGGATGGACCAAGACATGGGCTCGATCAGGGTCTGGTTGGCCATGACCATCGCAGGCTCGCCGTACTCTGCACGCACAGCTTCGATCCAGGTTGGCCGGGTGGGCCGGTAGCTGCCTGCACCAGTGTCGTTGGCGAAGTTGGCCAGGCGGCTCTTGTGGCCGGTCATCAGGATGGTGTGGGCCGGCGCCGTGGTGGTGGTGCCCGTGTTGCGCACGCCGCGGATCAAGGTGCCCTGGGGTGCCAAGTAGTCCAGGATAGAGCGCAGGCCGTCGGTCCCGGGCTCGCCCGTGAGCTCGGAGATCTCGGGGTTGTAGCTGTCGTCGGTGCGCACGCCGTCTATGACCACCACCACCACATTGAGGGGCGGTGGCTCAAGGCTGCGGCACGAGAGCAGGGGGGCCAGGATCCAGGGGAGCGCGAGCATCTGTGGCAGGGTAGCCGGCAGAGCAGGAGCTGGCATGTCTTTGGGTGGAAACGGAAGGGCTTGGGCCGTCATTGCAGGCGTGATCGCAGTGGGTCTCTGTGCGGGTCTTGGCACCGCAGGATTGTTGGTGAGTGCTCTCGATCTCCCAGAGATGGATTTTGATGCGCCCCCTCCCGCGCCCGAGGTCAGTGCGCCCGTCATCGCTGAGCCCCCGGTCGTGCCCCCGGTCGCTGAACAGCCTGTCCAGGCGGCGTTGACGCTGGCCAAAGACGCCACTCAGGATGCCCGCTTGGGCGTCTTGGCATCCGCCTTTAACCAGGGCACCTTGGAGAGCCGGGAGACGCTGGATGCAGCACTACAGGTGTTCTGCGAGAGCGGCCTGGAGTGGAGCTGCAACAGCCCCCAGCACCTCGGCGAGGTGGACCGGGACCTGCTTGATCAGGGCTGCGCGGCGGACGAAGCGGTCTCCTGTGTGGTCTTGGGCTGGCAGCTCACCCAGCGGGATGAGCGCGGCCTGCCCAGCCCGGGTCGGGCGAACATGCAGTGGATGGGAGTGGGCACGGATCTTGTGGACACCACCCGCGATCTGACGGGCGCCGACGCCTTTGAGCAAGCCTGCCGCTTGGGCGAGCCGCGGGGATGCGGGGAGCTGGGCCGGGCCTATGGCTGGGGCGTGGGCCGGGCCTATGCGCCGAGTGACGCGATGGTGCTCTTCGATCTGGCCTGCGAGGCGGGCGAAGTACGAAGCTGCTCCTGGTTGGGAGATGCCTACGAGGCCAAGGATGAGATCGAGCGGGCCAAGGCCCTGTACAAGCAGGTCTGCGATTCGGGGGTTGGAGAAGGCTGCCGGGCGGCTGCCGGCTACGAGGAGGATGCCGAGACCGAAGCTGCCTTGCTCGTTCGCGGCTGCGACGTGCTCCAGGACGGTCGGGCGTGCGTATGGCAGGCGCAGAACCTGGCCAATGGCGATGACTTAGCCGGCGTGACCCGCTTGTTGGTCTACTGTGAGCTGCCCAACCTGGGGCTGCCCTACGCCTGTGATGCGGCTGCTGGTTTCTTCTTGAACGAAGGGAATCCAGTGCCGATGGACCAGGAGCGGGCGGCGGGGCTCAACCGTGCGGCATGCGAGGGCGGAGATGCAGGTGGCTGTTCTCACTTGGCCTTCCGCTACCAAGACGGGCGTGGGGTCCAGATCGACGTGGCCCAGGCAGAGACGCTTCTGGACCGGGCTTGTGGGGAGAACCGGGGGGAGGCCTGCCGTGAGTTGGCGGAGATACGCTTCAACGCCGCCGAGCTCCAGCCCAGCAAGAGCCGGCTAGCCCTGGCTGCGATGGAGCGTGCCTGCGAGCTGGAAGACGGCGAGGGCTGCAACCGCCTGGGCATCGTGCTCTCCCAAGGAGAAGGCGGCGTTGCCAAAGACACCCCCCGGGTCGAGAGCTTGTACCGCCAGGCCTGCGAGAACGACTTTGCCTGGGGCTGCTACAACGAGGCGTGGTGGGCGGATGCGGGGGCGGCGGGCGAGGCCCCCTGGGCGGCCCAGAAGCTCAAGCTGAGCTGCGAGATGGGCTTGGCCCAGGGCTGCGACGCCTACGCGGAGCGCTTGCTGACTGGACGGGGGGTGGCCTACGACACCACGGCGGGGGCCGAGTACAAGCTCCAGGCTTGCGAGCTTGGGATGGAGGAGGCCTGTACCGGGTGACTTGGGCTGGGTGACTTGGACTGGGTGACTTGGGCTGGGTGACTTGGGCTGGGTGACTTGGGCGGGGTGCACCCACTTCCGGCGCCCAGCTGAGTTGAGCTGGGGTAAAGTTGTCGCAGCTCGGTGGTTTCGAGGCCACTGGATCCCTGCTGGAGGCCGCTCTCTCAGGCTGAGCCAGCTGGCACGGCCCATGCAATGAGATCCAGCAACCTCCGAGGATCCCCATGCTGTTGCTGCTCACCCTGGCCTGCTCCGACTACGAGCTCTCCATCCCCAACGATGGCAGCGGGGAGCGGGATCTGCCGCCTGACCTGACCTCGGGCACGGAGACGGGTGACACCGACACCGGTGACTGGGATCCGGAGGATCCCGATCTGGCAGAGCCGCCGACCGGTGGGCCGCCGGAGATCTTCCTCGATGACTGCCCCGATGGCATTGAGGTGGGCTTTGAGCCCGGCGAGATCTACGTCAAAGCCAATGACTCTACGGTGGCCACAGGGACCCTGAACAGCACCCAGACCGGCTGGTTCCACGTCTACGACACCACCATCGCGGAGTCCGGCTCCAGCCAGCAGAACGAGACCGGTTTTGTGCGCATCGCCAACTCCGATGTGCCCGATGGGCTGCCCGTCTGGGCCACCTGCGGAGACGACTGGATCATCCAGGATGCCGACAACTCTGGGACCCCCACCGCCGAGAAGATCTACCTGGGCACCTTCTGGCTGGTCAACGGGGACAACGCGCTGACCCTGGAGCACGTCTGCAACTTGGTGGCGGATGGCGCGTGTGTGAGCGAGCTGAACCAGGTCAGCGGACACATGTGCGAGGACAGCGGCAACCCCAACTCGGTGCACGTGTTGGCCGAGGGGCTCTGCGTGATTCAGGTGGGGCGCTGAGGGCCTCAGGCCCAACGACTTCGTGAGAGCGCTGGCGACTGTGGACCGACTGGGCAAGGAAAGGCGCCGCACAGGCAGGTGGCCGTCAAGGCCGCGGGCTAGTCCTCCAAGCAGAGGACGTTGCCGTCGGAAGTGAGCCCTACTGGGGAGAAACCTGCTGGGCAGCACTCTCCCGGCTCCTCGCTGGTGTAGCAAATCTCCCCCTCTAAGTCGTAGAAGACCTCTAGAGTCGCCCCGCCTGAAGGGTTGTCTTCCAGGCAGATTGTGTGGTGGCGGGTGCTCGTCTTCTGGAGTCCAACCACAGTGAACTCCGAGGGACAACACTCGGCCACCGGAGCGCTACCCCCCTCTAAGATTGTTCGGCAGGAGGTTCCGTCAGGTAGCTCCCCGACTTGTAGAATGGTCCGAGCCGCGGCGCTGCTGCCACTGGGCCCGCGCTCGCCGTCTGCGCCGTCAGACCGTCCGCCCCGGGCGCTCCCCCTGGGTCTTGTGGACCGACCTCTCCTTCGGGACCTGTCGGGCCGGGCTCAGGCGTTGAACAGGCAAAGTAGCTGAGAAGAAGACTCGTTAGAAGTACGCTCATTCAGTCCTCCAGGCAGAGGACATGTGCTCCAGAGTCGCGGTAGCCGATCCCCGTGAATCCTTCGGGGCAGCAAGCCCAAGGCTCATCCATTTCGTAGCATATCGCCCCATCGCTGCCGCGCAGGACCGTAGCGACTGCCCGGCCGCTGGCCTCCTGCTCCAAGCAGACTGTCTTGTCCCGACCGATAAGGCTTGTCAGCCCAATGGCCTCGAAGCCTCCCGGACAGCAAGCGTCGACTGGCCGAGTCGTCTGCTCATCGACGCTCTCATAGCACCGGGTCCCGTCGAACAACTCACCAACTTCAAGGATTGTCCGGGCCGCGGCGCTGCTCCCGCTTGGTCCGCGTTCGCCGTCTGCGCCGTCAGTTCCACGCTCGCCGGCGGCTCCCTGGACGCCCTGCGCGCCTGTCGGGCCAACCTCCCCTTGTGGACCTGCTGGGCCGGGTACCGGGGTGGTGCAAGCGATCACAACCAAGAGGCTGAGCATCAGAACTCCGCCACGGCTTCGCCGCCGGATCCCACCGTCGGCTTCGTCGTGCCTGGGTCCGTCTGTGTCGCCCACAACGTGTACGCCCCGCCCCCTTCACTCCAGAACGACAGAAACACGGAGGAGCCGTCGTCTGCACGCAGCTCCAGTACGCCTGGGGCGCCGTTGTCCCCGTCGTACTGCATGGTCAGCCGGCCTCGCTTGTCGGTGCCGGAGCCGTGGCGTCCGATTTGG
>JBLHMA010000016.1:0-30749 GCA_047621545.1 Cognaticolwellia sp.
GAGGAGCGCTGCGATGGTCTCGACAACGACTGCGATGCGGTCATTGACGAGGATGCGGTCGATTTCGTCACCTACTACTGGGACAACGACCAGGACAGCTACGGGGCCGGGGAGCCGGAGCAAGCCTGTACCGCACCGGCGGAGAGCTCCGAGACCGACGACGACTGCGACGACGACAACGGGGACGTGAATCCTGCCGCCACCGAGGTCTGTGATGGCCTGGACAACGACTGCGATGGCGAGGTGGATCCGGTGACCTCGGAGGGGGCACAAGTCCACTACAGCGACAACGACCGAGATGGCTACGGCGCCGGAGAGGGTGAGCTGGGCTGTGATCCCCCTCCCGACACCTCCACCGAAGACGGGGACTGCGACGACGCCGACCCGACGGTCTATCCGGGCGCCGCGGACACCTGGTACGACGGCGTAGACAGCGACTGTGCCGGGGACAGCGACTACGACGCCGATGCCGACGGTTCGGACTCCAGCGACTGGGGTGGCAGCGACTGCTTGGACACCGACCCCAGCGTCACGGAGTGCCGGCCCAGCGCCGACTGCACCCACCCGAACGCCGCCTTGCTACAAGCCGGACAGCCCAACATCAGCACCGACTTGGCCTTTGACGCGGACTGCTCCGGCTGGGTGAGCGGCATCCGCTCGGGCACCGACTACACCTACTGGATGGACGGGGCGGGCAACAGCACCACTATTGTTGGGTACAGCAACTTCAACCAGCAGGCCCTGGCCATCTCCCCGGTCAACGGCGACGTGGTCATCTCCCACAACGACAACAGCCGCATGGGCGTGGGCTACGTCAGCGCCGGCACCACCACCGTCAGCGACTGGGTACGCGGCACCTTGAGCAACGGCACCCTCTGGTCCACCAGCTACTTCAACCGCACGCCCAGCCAGCTCTCCTGGGACACCAGTGGATGTATCTGGGCCCCCGGCTTTGTGGCCGACGGCACCCTGACCTGCATCGACGAGACCACAGGCGCTACCGTCGACGTGATCACCGGCCTGGCCCACATCGAGGCCGTGGGCTTGGACAGCAACGAGCAGGTCTACATCAGCGTGGGAGACCAAGTGCTGCTCATCGACACCAGCGCAGGCACCAGCACCGTGGTCTACACCGCCACAGCTGACGTGCTCTCCATCGCCTTTGACCCTTGGAACGACGACCTGTACGTGAGCACCACCGCGCCTGAGATCGAGCGCGTCCCTGCAGACGGCTCCGCTTGGTCGGTCTGGCAGACCCCCGCCTCGCAGGCCCGGATCGCGATCAGCCCCGACGGCTGGTTGGTGGCCATGGAGCCGGAAGCCCAGGCCTTCGAGGAGTGGGCGCTGCCCGCGTACTAGTGCTTGCAGCAGACCGTTCGCTCTAAACCGCGACCGCAAACTCCCGAAGCACGTTGTTCAAGCTGGTCTTCCTGTCTGTAGATGCCTTGCGCTTTCCGATGATCAGAGCGCAGGGCACCCCGTAGTCTCCGGCTGGGAAGGACTTGATCCGCGTGCCAGGAATCACCACGGAGCGGGCGGGCACGCGGCCCTTGACAATGACCTCTTCCGGGCCCGTCACGTCAATGATCTGCGTCGACGAGGTCAGTGTGACCCCCGCACCCAAAACAGCCTCTTCCTCGACCACAACGCCCTCGACCACGATGCAGCGGCTGCCAATAAAGGCGCCGTCCTCGATGATGACTGGGCGAGCGGCCAGGGGTTCCAGCACGCCGCCGATGCCCACACCACCAGAGAGGTGCACGCCGCGGCCAATCTGCGCGCAGCTGCCGACGGTGGCCCAGGTGTCCACCATGGTGCCAGCGCCCACATAGGCGCCGATGTTCACGTAGCCAGGCATGCAGACCACGCCGCGCTCTAGGTGGGCGCCGTAGCGGACCGCACCCGGGGGCACCAAGCGCACGCCCTGCTCGGCCAGGCCCGTCTTGAGGGGGACCTTGTCGTGGAACTCAAAGGGGGCCAATTCCATGGTCTCCATCTTCGAGTAGCGGAACCAGAGCAGCACAGCCTGCTTGAGCCACTGGTGCACCACCCACTCCCCGTCGATCTTCTCGGCGACCCGGGCGTGGCCCTTGTCCAAGAGCTCAACAGCCTCGCGGGTGGCCTGCCAGCCGGCTTCGGGGTCCAGATCGCCGGCGAAGGCGGCGGTGATGCGTTGCTGCAGGTCCATGGGAACTCCAAAGGTGGGCCCCCGCTCTAACCGCTCCCGCCCGCAGTTCACCCCAGCCGGTTCAAGCCTTCCAAGGGGCGGCCTGGTGAACCTTGCGCCAGACCTGGATGGCGCGCTCGCAGTTGACCAGCTCGGGCACCATTGCGATGCGCACAAAGCCTTGCCCGGCGCCGTCCAGTCCAAAGTAAGTGCCAGGGGAGACCACGATTCCAGCCTCCATCAGGTGGTCCGCGTACCGGTGCTCATCCACCCCATCTGGCGTGCGGATCCAGAAGTAGAACGTGGCCTCGCTCGCGGCAGTCTCCAAGCCCACCTCTTCGAAGAAGCCGCGGAACAATGCCTTCTTCGCACGCAAGGTCTCTCGACGCATCTCCGGGTGCTCATCATCCTGCCAAGCGACCGTAGCCCCAGCGTTGATAGTGTCCTGGGGCACGACCCCTGGATTAACCCGAAAGCGTCGAAAGACCTGGATCCACTTGGGGTCTCCGGCCACAAAGCCCGAGCGGTAGCCGGTCATGCCCGAGCGCTTGGAGAGGCTGTGCACAGCAATGACGCCCTCTGTGGCCACCTCCAGAATCGAGGGCGGCGGCTCCAGGTCGTACACGTCCATGTAGCACTCGTCGCTGGCCAGCAGGATGTTGTGCTCCCGGCAGGTCTCCCAGGTTCGACGGAGATCCTCGCGGTTTAGGACGGCACCAGATGGGTTGTGCGGAGAGTTGATCCACACCAAACGTGTCTGGGCAAGCAGCTCTTTGGGCAGCTCCCAGATGCGCTGCTTGTAGTCCCCGGTGAGCACCTGGGCGTGAGGGGTACCGCCAGCAAACAGGGTGCCGCGTTGGTAGGGCGGATAGCCGGGGTCCGGGAAGATGACGGTGCGGTCGCTGGCCTGGCGATCGATGACCAGCATCGGCAGGTGGAAGCACACTTCCTTGGAGCCCGAGGTCGGCAAGATCTGGGTCTCAGGATCCAGCTCGCACCCAAAGCGCCGTTGGCTGTATCCAGCGATGGCCTGCCGCAGCTCCAGTGAGCCGGCAACCGTGGGGTACTGGCTGATCAGAGGGATAGCGTTGTGGATCGCCTGCGTGATGAAGGCCGGCGTAGGCTCGATTGGGTCACCGGTACCAAAGTCGAAGAGCTCTACTCCTCGAGCGCGCACGGCCGCCTTTTTTTTGTCCAAGGCGACAGTGGGGTAGGTGCTCAGCTGGTCCAACACAGGGTTGATTCGCACAGGGTCTCCGGGAGGAAGCAAGGGCCTCCGACGGGAAGCGTAGCGCATAAGACGCTGAGCTTTGCGGAGGCCGGAGATCCCAGGCTTCGTTTTGGAGTAGGCTGCCCTCTGTGAGCACCGAAACGCAGCAAGAGAACGCGCCCAAGGCGGGCCTGGGCCTGGGCACATTCCTGGGGGTGTACACCCCAACGGTGCTCACCATCCTGGGCGTCATCCTCTACCTGCGCATGGGCTGGGTGGTCGGAAACGCAGGAGTGATGGGCGCAATCGCCATCGTATTGATCGCGCACGCCATCACCATCACCACTGCGCTGAGCATGTCGGCCCTCTCCAGCAACATGCGCGTTGGCGTGGGCGGGGCCTACTACATCATCAGCCGCAGCATGGGCCTAGAGCTCGGCGGTGCGCTCGGTATCCCTCTGTACTTGAGCCAGGCCCTCAGCGTCACCCTCTACGCCTTCGGCTTGAGCGAAGCCTTCTTCTTCGCTTTCAACATCGCAGTGGATCCCTGGGTGGTGCAAGCGACCGCAGCCGGCATCATCGTCGCCGTCACGGCCATTGCAGCCCGCAGCACGGTCCTGGCCCTCAAGGCCCAGCTCCCCATCATGGTCTTCATCGGCATCAGCTTGGTAGCGCTGTGGGCCGGGGTTGCACCCAACGGGCTCGCGTCCCAGGTACCCGCATGGGGACCGGAGGAGCAGGTCGGCTTCTTCGAGGTCTTTGCGGTCTTCTTCCCGGCCGTCACGGGTGTCCTGGCAGGCGTGGGGCTCTCCGGTGACCTGAAGGACCCGGGAACCAGCATCCCGCGCGGGGTGCTCGCTGCGGTGGCGACAGGCTTTATCGTCTACATCACAGTGCCAATCGTCATCGGCGCAGCTGGAGATGTGGAGACCCTGCAGACAGACAGCCTGCTCTGGACCAAAGTGGCGTTTGCCGGCTCAATCGCGATCCTGCCGGGGCTGTTCGGCGCCGTGTTCTCCAGCGCCATCGGCAGCATTCTTGGGGCCCCGCGCACCCTACAGGCCCTGGCTCAAGACGGCCTAATGCCCAAGCGCTTGGGCCAGCTGGACAAGAAGACGGGCGAGCCCATGCTGGCCCTATACCTGTCCGGTGCGGTGGCTCTGGGCGCGGTCCTGTTGGGCGACTTGAACGCGGTGGCCGAAGTGGTCTCGATGTTCTTTCTCACTGTCTACGGCACGCTGAACTTGGCCGCAGGTGCAGAGGCTTGGGTGCGCGATCCCAGCTACCGCCCGCGCATTCGGGTCCCCTGGTGGGTGAGCCTCCTGGGCGCCGCGGGCTGCTTCCTGGTCATGGGCCTGATCAATCCCATCGCCTTCGTAATCGCCATGGTCATCGAATTTGGTCTGTGGTGGCTCATCGCGCGGCGCAGAATGAAGGCCACCTGGGGCGATCTGCGCAGCGGTCTGTGGATGAGCTTGGCGCGCTTCGCGATGATCAAGCTGCGCACTGCCCGGGTTGAGGCCCGCAACTGGCGCCCCCACCTGCTGGTCTTCTCCGCCGACGTGCAGACCGACGTGGGTGTGGTCCACATGGCCGCCCGCTTTGGTCAAGACCACGGCGTGGTGAGCGTCTCCACCTTGCTTTTGGGTGACTTGGACGAGCGGGAGCACGCAGACCGACTCCTGGTTCGAAACAAAGAGATTCTGGAGAAAGCTGGGGTCCTGGCCTTCCCCGAGGTCCACGTGGTCCAGGATCTCGAGCAGGCTCTGCTCACCGCTGCCCAAGCCAACGGCTTTGCCGGTATGGACAGCAACACCGTGGTCTTCGGCTGGCCCCGAAAGACCGCGCGCCTACCACGCATGGTGCGCTGGGTTCGCCACCTGGACGGCCTGCACAAGTCCACTTTGATCATGCGCCCCATCCCCGGCTCCCGCACCCAGGGCCGAGGCGAGGTCTTGGTGTGGTGGGCGGGCAAGGAGTCCAATGGCGACCTGATGCTCCTGCTGGCCCACTTGCTGATCAAGTCCAAGGCTTGGCGCGGCGCCCGCATCACCCTGGTCTCCGTGGTCAACGGCGCAGAGGAGGCCGCCGGTTTGAAGGAGCGTGTCTCCAGCTCATTGACCGGCTCGAACATCGCGACGTCGCTGGAGTGCATCGAGCGCGCCGAAGGTCAGAGCACCGTGGAGCTCATCCAAGAGCGCAGCGCCCACGCAGACTTGGTCTTCTTGGGCATGCCGCTGGCCCAGCCCGGCCAAGAGGAAGCGGTCGCCGAGCGCTTGCTCACTCTGGTCGACGGCATGCCCAGTGTCATTCTGGTTCGAAACAGCGGCCCCTTTCGAGGCCGCCTTGTCTGAGATAGTCTGCTAGCATGATGATTGCCCTGCTTGCCCTGTCCGGATGCCGCTTCTACCAAGACGACGGCGGCGACACCTCGCCACCACCGCCCCTGCCCTACGGCGCCTGCGACCCGGTGATCCTGATCCCAAGCGGCGTTCTGGTCGACAGCCCCAGCCCTGCGGACCCTCATCAGGACGTCTTTGGGGCCGAGCCTGAGCCTTGGCACATACGCTACCAGTGGCCATCCATGGACCCCAGCCGCTCCGCCGCCTTCCTCTGGCGCACCGATGTGGACACCCTGGCCAGCCAGATCCGAATCGCCCCTACCAGCGCATGGCCGGCTGGCGCTGAGACGGTCAATGGCGCCAGCTTTCTCTTCGGCAGCGGCAAAGTAGGCGAGGGTGAGCAGCGCATTCATGAGCTGCGCCTCTGCGAGACTCTAGAGCCTGCCACCGCCTACACCTACCAGGTCGGCGGCGAAGGCCACTGGAGCGGTGAGATCCCCTTCACCACACCGGGTGCACCTGGCAGCTTTGACAGCTTTCGCGTAGCTTTTGCCGGAGACTCAAGGGGCGCCTACGACACCTGGGAGCAGATGGTCAAAGCCATGGAGACCCACGCTCCGGACTTTTACGTCTTCAGCGGCGACATGGTGGAGCTGGGCGTGAATCAAGAGGAATGGGACGCCTGGTTCGACGCCGGTGACGCCGTGTTTGGCTCTAAGGCGATGGTACCGGCCCACGGCAACCACGAGTTCCTGGCCCAGTCCTACTTTGCCCAGTTCGCGCTGCCCGGAAACGAGGAATGGTTTGCCATCCAATACGGCGGCCTGCTCATGCTCACCTTGAACGACACGGTGCGGGGGAGCGAGGAGATCTCAGTGACCCAGGCCGCGTTCATCGACGAGACCCTGAGCGCGCACCCGTCCCGGTGGAAGCTCGCCCAGCACCACCAGGCTGCCTACTCCAGCTCCGGTACCCATGGCTCAAAGTCTTCGGTGAGAGAGGCATGGGTTCCGCTCTTCGACAAGCACAACGTGAACCTGGTCGTCGCGGGCCACAACCACGTCTATGAGCGCAGCGTGCCCATTTTCCAGGACAGTGAGTCGCCGACCGGCACCACCTATATGGTCAGCGGCGGCGCGGGCGCTCCGCTGTACACCAGCCAGGATGACCAGTGGTTCAACGCCGTGTTCAACCCCATCCACCACTACGTCATTGCCGACTTCTCGGCAGACCAGGTGGACGTGGTCGCGCGGGATTTAGATGGCAACGTGATCGACAGCTTCACGCTCAAGGCTTCGCCTTGACCTGTGTTTCTGTCGCGCCCCTACGACTGACAGCCAAGGCTGTCAGGTTTCGCCGACCCTGCGGCCTGCGGCCTTGTGTGCCGGCGCCGACAAGGTCCCTTCGATGACTAGCTGAGCGACGCCACGAAGATCCCCAGGCCCCCGGTCACAAGCCCGCAAACCCACCCTCCGGCCAGCAGCGGCAGGGCAACACGGCGGGCATGTTGGGGAGCAGCCAGGGCCACAGCGACCCCGGACAGGGTGAGGCAAAGACAGGCGAATGCCAGGTGCTCCTTGCTCTCAAAGGCCAGGGCAACGGTCACGTTCTCGGCGATCAAAGCGGGCTTGATCTGGCCTCGATAGTGGGGGTAGAGCAGCCAGCCGGCCACGCTCGGCAAGGCGATGAGCGCGGCAGCCAGTGCAGCGCTCCAGCGTCCTCCCTTCCCCAAAGCCCGACCCCGGGCCAAGGTGATGACCGGGTGCAGCAGGACGGCCAAGCCCAAAACCGCCGTATGCCCGTGCAGGCGCTCCAAGAGCGCGAAGAGCTGGGGGCTCACGGCACCGCCAGCATGGCGATCAAGGTGCACACACAGACCGTGCCGACCCAGACTGGGGCCCACTGGAGCATCCGCACCCGCCAGATCTGAGGCAGGCCAATGGAGAGCGCCGCGAGCACCAGACCGTGCAACAGCGCAACGGCCATCCGCCAGTAGTAGGGGATGTGTTCCTGGGCCAACACCGTCCCAATGGGGGGCTCCGACCCCGCGTCGATCAAGCGCTGCAACACGTAGGAGGCGGTGGCGCCGGAGCCGAGCAGCGCCAGGCCTGCGACCCAGGTGTCACTGGCTCTTATGAACGCCGCTCTCATGGACGCCGCTCTCATGGACGCCGCTCTCGCACTCTGGGGCACTCGGGGTCCGCTGCCATGGCGTCCCCGGCCAAGTGCGCGGCAACCACCCTGCAGCCTCCACGACAGATGTGCTGGATCTCGCAGCTCGCGCAGGGCTCTGGTGGCGCAGCGGCGCGCTCCCGCCACGCGGTCAGAGTCGGGCTGTCCTGCCAGCCTTGAGCGGGCGTGGTGACCTCGGGGGCGGCAAAACTGCAAGGGCTCCACCGACCATGGGCGTCGCGCGCGTAGAGGGAGTGTCCCGCGGGACAGCCGGCTACACCCAGAGTCTCCATGGCCTGTACCGAGAGCCCAGCGTTGACCAAGAAAGGCATCAAGGCACAGTCCAGGCGCATGCTCAGTCCGGTCTGCTCCTCCATCGCGAGCAAGCGGGGCCAAACCTGGTCCAGATCCTCCGGAGCGGGAGCGAGCTCTCCCCAAGCCTGGGTGCCGCGTCCAGTGGGCTTAAAGCGCAGCCACTGCCACTCCTGAGCGCCCGCCTCCGCGATGGCTTGGCCCAGAGCCGCCAGAGCCCCTGGGGTCTCCAGCAGAGGTCGAGAGAGCACGGTGTTCACGCCAACACGCACCCCAGCCGCGCGCAGCACTCGAATCGCCCGAAGCCCCCGCTCGCTGCCGTCCCAGCCTCGGGCCGCCCGGTAGGTCTCCCCCAGGCCGTCCAGGCTGACATTCACCTGGCCCATGACGCGGGCCAAGCGCTGCGCCAGAGCCGCGTCCAAACCAAAACCGCTGGTGGTCAAGTTCGGCGTGAGTCCGAGCTCCTTGGCGTACTCCGCGAGCTCCGGAACGTCTTGGCGCAGCAGGACCTCGCCGCCACCAAAGGCGACCTCGAACACCCCCATCTCCGCCAGCTCGTCCAGCTGCCCCCGGAGCTCCCCAAGGGCGGGCTCCTTGCCCTCTCGCTCAGGTCCAGCGTTCAGATAGCAGCCCGTACAGGCCGCCGGGCAGCGCTCGGTTAAGTTCAGGTGTACTTCGGTCGGCGCCGAGAGAGCCCCCTCCGGTGCCTGCAATTCGGGCAAAATCCGGGCCCCAGCCTGCTTGGCCTGCGCCACCTCTTCGGGGCTCAGGGACAGCAAAGCCGCCTCTCCATCATGCTCCAAAGACAGCAGTCCATCCCCTTCGCGGAGCTTTGGGGGGTTGGCATCCTCCCCCTCCGGACGCTGCTTCCAGCGCAGGTACGCATCGGCCCACACCGAGAGAACAACACCTGCTCCCGCGAGCGAGGCCAGCGCGATGCCCACCATGCTCCCGCTGCTGCTGCAGTTCGGCGCCCGTCCTCTGCGCACCGCTCTCACTGGGCCCTCCGGCCCCTTCTCTGGATCGCTCACAGGCCCACCCAGTGCAAGAGCTCCGCCCAGCGCAACACCAAGAACGTCGAGGCCAGGGCCCCCAACCCCGAGAGCAGCCCCCAGAGCACCCGCGGCACACCTCGGAGCTGGGCTGCTGGGCCCGCCGAGAGCAAAAAGACCGCTGCTCCCGCAGGCAGCAGAGCCCAGATGCGTGGGGAGAGCTGGGCATAGAGCTGCACCAAAACCAGGGTCGGCACGCAAAGACCAGCCCAGATCCCCACACCCAACACTCTGGGTCGCTTTACCCAGGTGGCCCTGCCCAAAGGCCAACTCAGAGCCGTTAAAAGGAGCACCGCTGCCCAGCTCGCCCTGCTCAAGCGCCTACGTTGGCCATCGAGGGCCCTGTACACGTCCGACTGATGGGAACCCCGGTCCAACCAGGCTTCCGCTCTGGCAGCCAGCTCCGCGTTTTCGCTGTCCAGCAAGGGCACGACCACATCCGGTGGCAGAACACCGCGTCTGGCTTGCTCCAAGCTCTCATATCTCCGCAGGCTGCTGCCCTCTTGCATGAGCGCAAGCCGTTCGAGTCGTGATGCACACACCTCAGCCTCGGGCGCCTGCGGGTACCCGTTCACAAGCTGAATGCACAGCGACTGCTCGAGCGACGGCCGACCCTCCCGCTCTGCTGTGCGGGATTGAGCGAGTAGTTCTTGGGGCCCAGCGAAGGCCAAGGCCGCGGCCAACAGGTACACCGGCTCTCCCTACTGGCCAGATCCGACGTGACCCAGTCAGCTAGTCCAGCCTACTCTGTTGGCCGTTAGACGGCGCTAAGGCATTCGCTCAGGGGACCAGTGACGCACGGATCTCGCGGAGAACACCGCTGTCCCGGTCGTTCAGGTCCCGGTATCGGCTCGGAGGCATGCCCATCACGCGCCTAAAGGTACGGGAGAAGTGAGCGGCGTCTGCAAAGCCGCAGAGGAATGCCACCTCGTTCAAGGAGCGGCCGCCGCGAATCAGCTGGGTGGCGTAGTGCACGCGAATGGCGCGCACCAAACCAGGGAAGTCCAAGTCCGCGGTGGACAGACGCCGCTGGAGGGTGCGGCGTGAGAGGCGAAGCGTCTCGCCCACATCATCCAGAGCCCAGCTTCGCGCGGGGTCTGCGGCGATCAACGCCGTCGCCCGTCGGACAGCACCGGTGGGGTCCGAGCCCCCTTGGCGCGGCACATCGATGGGGTTGGGCTTGCGCGCCTGGAAGCGATCCCAGTGCACCTCAAAGCGCTTGGCGTCGTGCTGAGCAACCTCTGAGCGGCTGCCCTGGGCGCCATAGAGACGCACGCCGTCGGCGCTGAAGCTCAAGCCCTGACAGCCCATGCGGCTCGCCAGCGCGAGCAGGCTGCCGGCGATGAACAGCGCAACGCCCGAAGGCTTGCTCTCCGAGCTAGAGTCCTTCACGGTCCACGCCAGAGTGTTGGGCCCCGTGTCCGGGTCAAACTCGGTGAGCAGCTCGCCCATGGCATAGCGCTCCAGGCGCTGCCACTTCGCGGCCAACTGTTTGGCCTGGGTGCTGCGGGTCGCGACCGAGTGGATGGCCATCGAGCCAGCTCGGTCCATGCCCAGGTCAATGGCGCGGATAATGACGGGCGCACCACCCATCGGCAGGGCACGTTTAAGGAGAACGGCAAGGCTCTCATCCAAGCTGCCATTCCCGCTGCGCAAGGCAAAGGGGTGTACAAGCGAAGGGTTCTGGGCGTGCAAGCCAAGGGCAAGTGCCCGCACCAGGGGGCCAAAAGTCCAGTCTGGGCCAGTCATAGTGTTCTTTCTCCACTCCCTCTGTGCACGCAAGCCCGTCTTCTCGCAATTCGATTTCTGGGAAGGTGAATCCCTAAAACTGAACACGCAACTCTGAAACTCGCCTGCGCCAGCTGTACATAGTTTGAAGATGCACATGGCCCAATAACGGCGCTCAGGTGCAAGCCTTGACGACCTTGTTCTTGATTATTCACGCCAATAGGCGATTTATAACATCTGCGCCGCAGTTCACCCGAGTGCGCTGTCCGTGAGGGACTCAATGGCCCCAGCGACCCGAAAGGCGCTGCGTTCATCCCAGATCCGACTCAGAACCTGGGCACCGATAGCTTGACCCGGCTCGCGTCCAACAGGCACCGAGATGGCCGGCACACCGGCTAGACTGGAGAGCACCGTGAGCGCATCCGACATTCCACCGTCTTGCTCTCCCACCTTCAGCGGGAGCCCAGCCGTGGTGGGGAGAACAATGGCGTCCACCTCACCCAACAGCATGAATAGCGAAAGCTTTAGCTGCTCACGAAACTGTCGTGAGGGCTCCACCAGGTCCTGCTGGTGCTCAGCCAAGTAGCTCCCAAACAACAGGCGCTGCTTTACCGCCGGACCAAAGCCCGCTGAGCGCGCATGGCGCAAGGCTTGGTGAAAAGACTCACCCTGTCCACGAGGACCAAAGCGCATGCCGTCGATGCGTGCAAGGTTTGAGAGAGCCTCGACCGCAGCGAGCACCTGGTAGCAGGGCAGGGCGATATTAAGCTCAGGAAGTGAGAGTTCCTTGAGGATCGCCCCTTGGTCCCTCAGCCCTTCCAAAGTGGACTGGACCGCCCCAGCTACGACAGGATCGGCCATGTCTTGGGCCTGACGCAACACACCTATCTTCAGCCCCTCCACCCCCAACGAGGCCGCCTTGAGCAAGACCGGCACATCCCTCAACGCAGCGCTTGCATCTTGAGAATCGGGACCGGAGAGGACCTCCATCGCCAGCGCGGCGTCGGCCACACGCCGACCAAGCACACCCACGCGATCAAAAGAGCTGGCATGGGCCATCACGCCGCTGCGACTGATGCGTCCCCAGGTGCCCACAGCACCCACGACACCACACCAAGCGGCCGGCTGACGTACCGACCCTCCGCTATCCGTACCCAGTGCCAATGGCACCACACCGGCTGCCACAAGGGCGGCGGAACCTGAGCTGGAGCCACCCGGGACATGTCCTGGGAGCTTGGGATTGCCGGTGGCACCATGCACGCTATTGGCACCTGTCGTGCCAATGGCGAGTTCGTCCATGTTTGCGCCACAGAGCACCACCGCACCGGCGTTCTGGAGGAGGTAAGCGGCTCGCGCAGTGGCGGTGGCCACGTACCCAACCAAGGAAGCGCTCGCGCAGTCCATAGGCATGCCCTCGACGGCGATGTTCGCCTTGACCGCGACAGGCACGCCAGCCAGTGGTCCCGCATCTTTCTGCATGCTGCAGAGGCGATCCACGGCGTCCGCCTGAACCAGCGCTGCATCGGGCACACACCATGCCTCGGCATTCAAGGGAGCAGCATCCTGCAAGCGCACCAGGGCCGCCTCGCTCAAGCTACGGGCTGTCTGCACTTGCCCTTGGACCTGTGCGGCCAACTCGGTCACGTTCACGCGTCCTCCCGGGTCGGCGGCCAGCTCGGCAGGTGGAGTTCCTTGCCATCTGATACCCGCTCGATGCGTGTAGGCCGGATCTCTCGTGCCACCTTTCGCTTCTCAGCATGGGGCACCCCTGGCAAGCGCACCTGGTCGCCGTCCCTGGGCAAGCCCTTGAGCACCGGATCACTGGGAACGGGCATGGCCAAGTCCCGGCGGGTAGGCATAGGCGAAGATTCAACTGGGCCTTCCGGCAGCTCCAGTTCACTCAAACGCCTCTCATACCCAGTCAGAGCGTCAAGCTGAACTTGGAGCGCAGGGAGCAGCTCCGGCTCCGTCTGGAGACCAGCCCGCTCCGAAACACGCTCAAAGTCCAGCGCCACTCAGTCGTCCTTGCTTAGGCCGAAGAAGACCACAAGGTTTTCCAACCCGTGGCTCTCTTCACCGGCCAGCTGCTCCAGCTCACCCGGGTCCAAAAGCACGGAGCCGCAGTCGGCGCAGACATCGATCTCCACACCCTTGAAGAGCTTGGGCGCCATCGGACCCCCGCACTTTCCGCAGTGATTGAAGTGGCGCTCTTTGCGCTCCTGAGCGGCCTGGGCTGCGTGCTCCGCGTTCAAACGCTTGCGGAGAGCGGCTTTCTTCTCCGTATCCAAACGAGCGAAGTACTCTTCTTCTTCGGGACTGTTGCGGTGGGGCATGGCGTACACCTTCTAAGGGCAAGTTGCGTCTAAACTGGACAATAAAGAAGTGGCCTCTTGCTGGATTTCCCGATTTCCCGGAGCCAGCCTCAAGGCCTTGCAGTAGTGGCGAATGGCGGTAGCGTCATCCCCCTGCCTGTGAGCAGAATAACCCAACCCAAAGTGCGCGTCTGCGTCTCCGGGTCGTGCGGCCACAGCCTCAACAAAGACGAGACGCGCTTGGTTGTAGTCACCGGTCTGAACCGCACTCCAACCCTTCTCCGTGTTCACCGCTGGCGCCTTGGGCGCTGTGCGGGGCTCGGCGCTCGCGCGGCGCTCCTTGTCTCGGGCGCCCTTGTCAGAGGCCGCCTTGTCACTGGCCGCCTTGTCAGAGGCCGCCTTGTCAGGGGCCGCCTTGTCAGAGGCCGCCTTGTCACTGGCCGCCTTGTCACTCGCCGCCTTGTCAGAGGCCGCCTTGTCAATCGCCGCCTTGTCAGAGGCCGCCTTGTCAGAGGCCGCCTCTGACAAGGGCTGGGCATCCAGGGCAGGGTCATCGGCAGGGTCCAGCGAGGTGCTGCCTAGATCCTGCGGCTCAATCCCTTCTTGACTGCTGACCACGGCGTCTTCCCCAAGGATGGCCGGCCCGCTAGGAAGCTGAGTCACCCAAACCACCGCAGCGATGAGGCTCAACACTGTAACCACGCCGATCCGCAACCCAAAGCGCATGCGGCGCTCGCTTCGGTCTTCTTCCCAAGCCAACACATCCCGACCGGAAGGCTCTGGCTCCACCTTTACCGTAGGCTCGGGATCCGGAATCTGCAGGGGCTCAAGTTCAGCTTCAAAGAAAGCTTGCTCATCAAAACCCCTGCCCGGCGCACTGACAACGGGAAGCGGCGCAACGGGCGGCAACTCTGGCTCAGGCAGGGTCTGTCGGTCTAGGGTCAGCTCGTCGTCCCCTGGTCCGACCATGCCGATCAAGCCTAGTCCGGAAGGCAGTGGCGCCTCTTCGGTGACCACCACATCTGGGACAGTGACCATGGCAGGCTGAGCAACCTTGTCACGGGTCGCCGAGCGCAGCGCGAAGGGCGGGGGCGCGATGTCGCTGTCGGGGTCCTCTACCTCCTCATCGCTCACCAAAGTCGGACCGTCCGGCGAGACGTGGGGCAAGGAGTCTAGGCCCACCATGGGTTCGGCGGGCGTCTCAATGGTTATGTCGCCGGGGAACTCGGCGGGCGCCGAGATCAGATCGGATTCCTCCTCCTCTTCGTCAGGCATCTCCAGCGAGGACTCATCGGGATCCTCCAGCTCGCGGTCTGCCCAGGCGTTTCCCAGCGCGGAACCGTCCGGCACCGGAGGTCCGCCGCTGTGGGCAGCGCCACTCTGCTCGAAGTGATCCAAGCGCTCGACCATCTGGAAAAAAATCTCCAGATCCGGGTGCTGGCCCACCGGCTCCCAGCCCGCACCACCAGTAGAAATCAGGTCGTCCCGAAGCACGCGCCGCTCTACGATCCAGCGCTGTACAGTCGCTGAGTTGCGCACATGGTAAACCTTGCCTTCTTGCTTGATCAAGGCGCCTTCGCCCTCGACCAAGTCCGGCTCGTCGGCCACCTGAGCCATCTCTTCCTGGAAGCGCCGGACAACCGGATCCGCAGGCGGCTCAAAGGGGAGCGCGCCGGCGTCTGCGCCAAAGGGCACAGGTCCCGTCACGCTCGGCATCTCAGAGGGCGGATCTTCACCGTCTTCTAGGTTGAGATTTTCCGCCCCAAGGAGCTTCCCGCACTCCGTGCAACGAAATTGAACGCGCGCACGTAGACGCCCTCCCCCCGGAGGCCGAAGGTCAAACTCTGTCGTGCAACTGGGACAGGACAGCCGCAAGGCCCCTAGCCCCCCTGCATCAGAGCTTGAATCGCTGCCGCGTCTCGCGGCTGGGTTGCCAAGTAGGCTTGGTAGTGCGCGTTGGCGCCAAAGACATCACCCTGCTTGCGCGCGATGTGACCCAAGTACTTTTCAATGCGCGCGTCGCGGCTGCCCAAGCCCTTGGCCTTGTCGAACTGCACACGGGCACCATCTGTCTTGCCCGTCTCAAACAAGGCGATGCCGTAGCTGACCTGGGCACTCATGTCCCGACCATTGGACTGCGTAGCTTGGCTGCAAGAGCTGACTGCAGAGCTCCAGTCTGAGCGACCAGCAGCTGCCTTACACTGGCCCGCGTGGTCCACCGCGATGGAATCGCCGCCGTCCTGCGGAAGCCTGTCCGGCACAACCGGGCGCAAACCAGGCCCAGGTCCCCTCGGGCCCACAGGAACCAGCTTGTCGCGGTCCTCTCGCTCCGCATCTTCAGCTTTGGAGCGCTCCAAGTCCCGGCGCAGCTCGTCGTCCAGCTTCTCAAGCTCAGAGGCAGCGTTCTCACGTGCCTTGTCCATCTCTGCGGTGTTCTCAGGCCCCTGGTTGGGCAACACCACCGGAGTCTGCGGCTGAGTCAGGTACCACCAAGCCCCCAGGCCTACGACCGTTAGAACAAGCACTGCAGCTACGATTGGCAAAGCCTTGGATTTTGGCGCTTCGGCGGGCGTAGCCGCACGCTTGGCAGCCGGACGCCGACGCTTCTCTTCCTTGAGTTGGGCGAATGGGTCGACGAATGGCCGCGCGCCGGGAGCAGGTGCAGGATTAGATTCCGCTTGAGCAGCTTCGGCCGCCGCTGCAGCCAAGGTCTGAGCTGCCAAGTTGGAGCCCAGTCCACCACCGACGCGCATAATCCGCGTCGGGTTGTCCTCTTCGAAAGCGGAGGCAGGTGGCAGTGGGGAGGCCAAAGGCGCAATAGGACTGGGCTCCGGCGTGGCCCTGGAACCCGCCTCGGCCCGTTCGTACACCTCTACAAAGTAGGCATCCAAGTCCGGAATATCCCCAATGGGGACCCAGGTGGACCCGTCGTGGGAGATCACGTCTTCCGGGGTGACTCGGCCGTCCGCGATGTACTTGCGAAGGGTCTTGATGTCGGAGAAGTCGTAGACCAAGCCGATCTTGACCCGCACCTTCCAAGACCCGATGCCCACCTTGCGGAAGTCCAGGTCGCTGGCACGACGACGGCTCTTCTTAGGGGCTGGCGATGGCGCAGGGGCCTTCGCCGCAGCCACTGGAGTGCTCTCAGAAGAAGCGCTCTCCTCCTGAAATCCCGTCGGGCGCAAAGTGGTGGACCCCGAATCCCGCTGACTCGGATAAACCACGAACACGTGCTTGCAGCGCGGGCAGGTGATTCTAGCCCCGCGGGCAGAGACCCTAGAGCTGTCCAGCTTGTACCGTGCCGCGCATTCCGGGCACGTCACGATCATGCGTTGCGATTCGGCACTAACCATAGGCTTCAGGCTACCACCGCATGCACGCCCATAGAAGGGGCGGCGCTCACTGAACGATCTCCAAGCGGGCATATCGGGCGAACAAGGTCTTGCGCTTGTGCTGCCCAAACTCCACCGTCAGCTTGGGATTCTTGGCGTCTCCTGTCCGGTTTCGAATCACACCCTCCCCGTAGTCCCCGTGGAAGATCCGCGTGCCTACCTGCAAGTCTTCTAGGCTCTCGACGGTGCGGGTGATGCGCGTCTCGTCGACGTGTACTGCCTTGGGTGCATGACTCTGAGGGGCTGAGGTACGCCCGGCGCCGCTGCCATGCTTGGAGAGAAAGGCCTGCATGGCCAACTCCCGATCGGCCGTGTTGCGCACGGGGCGCTTCCGGGCCCGCCCGGTCCCTCCCTGCATCAGCTCGGGTGGAACGTCCCCCAGAAAACGCGAAGGACTGCAGCGCTCAATACCGCGCCCATACTGAATGCGCGTAAGGCTGCGAGAGATCACCAACTCATCCATGGCGCGCGTGAAAGCGACATAGACCAAGCGGCGCTCCTCCTCTACTTGCTCCTCTGTGAAGTCGTCCCGCAGAAGAGGAAAGCCGCCCTCGTTCATGCCCACCACGTAGACAATTGGGTACTCCAAGCCCTTGCTGAGGTGGCAAGTCATCAGGGTCACTTGCCCCCCATCTTCGGGCAACTCCTCGGCCTGGCCTGACAATGTGGCGCGATCCAAAAAACGCTGAAGACGAGCAAGCGGACTCTCGTCCAGCGCCACCTCGTTGCCGTCCTCGTCGTAGTCCTGCTGATCCTGCTCCTCTTGATCCACATCCTCCGCAAGCGCACGGATGTTCATCAGGCGCCCCCTGGCCTCGTCCGAGTCCTCGGCTTCCAGCATGTCCCAGTAGCCGGACTCCTTGGCGATGAAGACCACCAGTTCACCGGCACTATGATCCCGTAGATACTCACGCCCCCCCTCGATCAGAGAGACAAAGGCGGCGAAGCCCCTACCGGCGCGTCCGCCCATTCCTGCCATTTCCTGGGTCGCGCGAAACAGGCTCACACCCTGATTCTTCTGGTGCGCCCGCAAGGTCTGGACAGCTTTGTCTCCGAGTCCCCGCCGGGGGATATTGAGCACCCGCAGCAGCCCCATCTCATCCGCCGGATTGGCGATGAGTTTCAGATAGCCGAGCATGTCTCGCACCTCGCGGCGCTGGTAGAACTTGCGCGCCCCCACCAACACATGGGGAATACGCATGCGCTGAAAGATCTGCTCAAAGGGACGGGATCGCGCGTTTGTTCTGTAGATGATCGCGATCTCTTCGGCTTTACGACCTGCCCGCAGCTTGGACTGGATGTCCTGGGCCACCCGGTCCGCCTCCGCTTGCTCGTCTCGGCCCACAATCATGCGCAGCACCGAGCCCTCGCCCTTGTCTGTCCACAAGGTCTTGTCCTTGCGCTGGCTGTTGCGCTTGACCACCGTCATCGCCGCCTGAAGAATGCGGGAGGTGGAGCGATAGTTCTGCTCCAGCTTGACCACCGTGGCTCCAGGAAAGTCTTTCTCGAAGTTCAGGATATTGGTGATGTCTGCACCCCGGAAGGCGTAGATGCTTTGATCATCGTCTCCCACCACGGCCAAGTTGCCGCTGGGACCACCCGAGAGCAGCTTGATGAGCTCGTACTGGGAGCGGTTGGTGTCCTGGTACTCGTCCACCATCAGGTAGCGCAGACGCCGCTGCCACCTCTGGAGCACCTCGGGGTGTGCCCGCCAGACCTTGACCACGTTGTTGATCAGGTCGTTGAAGTCCATGGCGTTGGCGCCCTTCATCCGCTGCTCGTACAGGCGCCAGACCTGTATTTTCTTGGGTTCCGTCTGACCCTCCGACTCCAGATCGCTGGGCTCCAGCAGCTTGTTCTTGGCATCGTCCATCATCCTGCGGATGGCCTTGGGCGGGATGCGCTTGGGGTCGATGTTCAGATCTTTGCCGATCTGCTTGAGCAGACGCATCTGGTCATCGTCGTCGTAAATGACGAAGTTCCCCGTGTAGCCAAGGTGCACCGCGTCGGTACGCAGGATGCGGACGCAGGAGGAGTGGAAGGTGGAGACCCACACCCGGCGTGCTTGGTCCCCGATCAACTCGGCGACCCGCTCCTTCATCTCTGAGGCGGCCTTGTTGGTGAAGGTCACCGCAAAGATCTGCGAGGGATACACACCTTGATCCAGCAGGTGCGCGATGCGCCGTGTCAGCACCCGGGTCTTGCCCGAGCCCGCCCCCGCCAGGATCAGCAGCGGCCCACGCAGGGTCTCCACGGCTAGGCGTTGGGGGGGATTGAGGCCTTGGAGGTGCAAAGGTTCTGACATGGTGCGGTCTTATCTGGGTGGAGGGAACGGGGCACAGCGGAGCAAGTTAGCCGGCACTTGGACCAGAAACTGTCCGGGGGCACAGGCGACTCCAAAAGCAGCCTGCGCGATTCTCGCCGGAGCAACCAACGCCGGCATCAACACCCGGTGGGAGGAGCAGATGAACGCATGGCTCGTAGAAGGGAAGACGCGCTTCGTCTCTACCCCGAATGGCGCCTGCGCCTATTGATCGCTCAGCTTCCGGCAAGCATGGGACTGCAACCCTTGGGTCACATAGGGCATCCTGAACCCATGCTCTTGCTTCTGCTCTCCTGCACGCCCATCCAGAGCCGCTCCTGCCCACAGGACGCGGACTGCACCCCACAGGTGGTGGACTCAGCCCAAGACAGCCTGCCCATCGACACACAAGCCAACTGGAGCTGGGGCGAAGGCGACGTGGCGACGCTCCTGGGGAAAGAGCGGAGCTACAGCAGCATTCAAGGTGCCATCACCGAGGCCACCGACGGCGATGTGGTCCTGGTTCGTGCAGGCACCCACAAAGAGCGCATCGACTTTCACGGCAAGGCACTACACGTCGTGAGCGAGTCGGGCCCCTGGGAGACCGTACTGGATGGCACCGACCTAAATGGATCGGTGGTTGAGATTCGAGCCATGGAGCCAGACACTGCGATTCTGGAAGGCTTCACGATCATTGGAGGAACCGGGACTGAGGGGCACGGAGGTGCCGTGTTCATCGAGAACGCTGACCCCATTATTCAGCACAATATTTTTATCGGGAACGAGGCCAACATCTCCGGCGGCGTGTACATGCGCCACGGAGCCGCCACGGTGCGCAACAACATCATCGTCGGCAACCGAGGGATTCAAGGCGGCGGCGGTGTGGTGTGCACAAACTGTAGGGGGCAGGTTCTGTACAACACCTTCGTGAACAACGAGTCCCCAAACGGCTCCCTTGGCGAGTGGTTCTACGAATCCGAGGGGGACATTGTAGGCAACATCATCGTCGCCAACGAGCAAGACGACTTCCTGATCCGCTTTATGGAGCCCCTGGGCTACACCTTTGACTGCAAAGACAACCTGGTTTGGCCCGAAGTGGACTGGATCGCTGAGACCGCCCCCTCCGGCTTTCCAGACTGCGCAAACACGGTCTACGCCGAACCCATGTTCGCGGACAGCAAGCGCTACGAGCTGGCGCCCGGCAGTCCGGCAATCGACAGCGGCCCAGCAGCCGACACAGATCCGGATGGAAGCCCAGCAGACCGGGGCGCCTACGGCGGACCATTCGGGGACTGGGCATCGCCGTTTACCGCTGGTGGCTGAGCCCCAAGGAGAGCATGTCCCCTAAGGAGGCCGAGCGGGCCACGTAGATCCGCTGCACCCCAAGCTCAACGTGTGTGTGACTGTCCAAGGAGACGGCCACACCGACACCGACCTGATGCCACTGCCGACTGACTGCATCTGAGCCCAGGTTGACCAAACCGGAGAGCTCCAGCTGAATCCAGCCGATGGTCCTGTCTCTTACAATAGGTGTATAGCCAACTTGACCTCGATATGGCAGGCCATTTATATAGTCGAAAGACACCGTATTGCCGGGCGTGCTCCAGGCACTCCGGTAGCGGAACCCACCTTCTACGACTCCCCACAGGTAGCCCGGCCCCGCCTTGGTGCTGTGCCCAACGTTGGCCTGAAAATCCAAGTCTACGTTGGGGTCACCCATCGCCGGATAGAGTGGGGGCCGGTCGCCGTCGGCATAGAGGGGCACGCGCGCTTGCACGAAGATCGAAGCCGGGAGCGCCACCGGAAGCTGCCAGTCCAGGCCTACCAAGGCGTCCCCTCCACCGCGCTGTCGGTACTGCCAACCGCTCTCGAGGTCTTGGTTTGCCGCCCACAGATAGGGCAGGTTTGCGTGCACCATCAGCCCGGGCGCGATGCCCACTTCGCCATAGAGCACCGCGCTCCATGAAGTGTAGGATAGGCCTTCGGCGTCCTGCACCTGGGGGTCTACATAGTCCCCCGCGATAAAGCGGTTGCCAGAGATCTTGACGTAGTGCTGGCCTGGGTCTTTGACCCAGGGTCCGGCGGCAGCAGTGGCAAGCAAGCAGAAGAGCATAGCGGAGATGATGCCAGATCTACGGCAGGGTTACTGCACATCGCTGAACAGCAGAGACTCAGCCGTCGAAGCTCTTCCCTGCAGCCAGGGCGTTGCGGCGGTGAATGCCCGCTGCCCGACCCGTCAGGTTCTTTTGGCGTCCACGCCCTACGGCCAGATCTCCATCGGGCACATCGCCAGTGATGCAGCTGCCCGCGCCGACGATGCTGTCCGCGCCGACGGTGACCGGCGCGACCAAAGAGGAGTTTGAGCCAACAAAGGCTCGCGCTCCTATCCGTGTCTTGTGCTTGCCCCACCCATCGTAGTTGCAGGTGATGGTTCCCGCGCCGATGTTGGCGCCCGCGCCGACCTCGCAGTCGCCCAGGTAGCTCAGGTGGCTGGCCTTGGCGCCATCCTTGAGCACAGCCTTCTTAGTCTCCACGAAGTTGCCCACCTTGACCTCGGCTCCCAAGACGCTTCCAGTCCGAAGATGGGCCATGGGGCCAACCGTCGCGCGCGGGCCGACCACTGCAGACTCCAAGACCGAGCTGGCTTTGATGTAGGCGTCGGGGCCCACCAAGCTGTCCAAGATGCTGACGTGGGGCCCAATGGTTGTACGATCACCAATGGTAGTCTTGCCTTGGAGGATAACCCCGGGCTCAAGTAGCACCTCAGCCCCAAGGGTCACCTGGACGTCAATGTAGGTGGTCTTGGGATCCCGCATGTGCACCCCTTTCATCATCCAGCCATGGTTGATGCGCTCGCGCAGAACCGCCTCGGCTTGGGCCAAGGTGGCCTTGTCATTGATGCCGACCAGCTCCTCTGGGGCTTGGTGGATGACCGCACGCAGCCGTCCGGCGCTAGAGGCCGCCTCGATAGCGTCGGTGAGGTAGATCTCTCCTTTAGGTGGGGAGGGCTTGAGCTGGGGCAGCACCTCGTTGACCAACCACTGAGCGTCGAAGGCGTAGATGCCTGCGTTGACCTCGTTGACGGAGAGCTGCTCTGGCGTGGCTCCTGCGGCTTCTACGATACGGAGTACAGTTCCATTGGAGTCGCGGATGATTCGACCATATTGACCGGGATCTGCGGTCTTGAAGGTCAACAGGGTGCACAGAGCGTCCCCGTGGCCAGCCAAGAGATCTCGGAGGGTCTGCGCGGTAATCAGCGGCGCGTCCCCAGGCAGCACCACCACGACCGAGGCGTCGGCGAGAAAAGCCTGGGCACACTGGACGGCGTGACCGGTCCCCTTCTGCTCAACTTGGATGGCGTAGCCGTGGTCTGGGCCTAAGGCCTGTTGGACTTGCTCGGCCTGGTGACCCACGACAACCGCCGTTCGCATGCCGGCGTGTTGGCAGGCTTGCAGAGTCCATGCGGCCAGCGGGCGGCCGCAGAGGGGGTGAAGCACCTTGGAGAGGGAGGAGCGCATGCGCGTTCCCTTGCCAGCAGCGAGGACCAGAGCGGTGGGTGTCATGGAGGCTCCTTGAATGCCCGAAGGCCTAACCCAGGGCGGGCAGGGCGGGGTCAACGCAGCAACCTAGGCAGCATCGACGGGTCAACGCAACAAGACACGCAGCATCGACGGGTCAACGCAACAGACTGAGGGCCAAGTGTTGCGTTCAACCCCCGATGTCTCAGCAAGTGTTGCGTTCAATCCCCGATGCCTCAGCAAGTGTTGCGTTCAACCCCCGATGCCTCAGCAAGTGTTGCGTTCAACCCCCGATGCCTCGGCAAGTGTTGCGTTCAACCCCCGATGCCTCGGCAAGTGTTGCGTTCAACCTCCGATGCCTCGGCAAGTGTTGCGTTCAACCTCCGATGCCTCGCCACGCTCACCCCTCAACCCCCGATGCCTCGCCACGCTCACCCCTCAACCCCCGCTGCTGCGCTCCATCGTCAGAGTCCAGTCGCTCGCAGCGCCGTCCCAGCCGCCCACCTTGAGGAAGTAGTTCTTGCCGCTGGGCAGGTCCATGCCAAAGGTCTCGGGCTGGCTGAAGGTGTCCGACCACCCCAACATCGTGTCGTTCTCATCGAAGAGGTACACATCAAAGTCCGAGCCGCCATTGTCCCAGGTCAGCGTGACGGTGACGTTGCCGGTTGTGGGGACAGCAAACTTGACCCAGTCTGAGTCGCTGGTGTGCTCGCTGCCGTTGTTCCCCGCCGCGTAGATGTCGCCATGGATCTCTGCTGGCAAGGTCACCATGCCAAGTCCGTGGGCGTCGGACTTCTTGTCGCCGGACTCGTTGATGTAGAAGACCTGGGTGTCGTGTCGCACCACTTCTTTAACAACCGCAGACCGATTGCCCGCCGCATCGCTCACCGTGAGCAAGGCGTCCAGATCCGTGTCGGGCGTGACCGTCGCTGCATCCCAGTAGATAGAGATGGTGCCATTGGACACGCTCATCTCCGAGGAGCCCCACACATAGGTCTCCGTGCGCGGCGGCAGCTTGATCTCGACGCTGCCACCGTCCAGATCGTCGTCTGCGTCCTTGACCTGGAAGGCGAAGCGCAGACGCCCCTCCTCCTCGGTGACGTTGAAAACCGTCACTTCGGGCGCGCTTCCCTGGCCGGTGTTGATCTCCCCGGTGTCGTCGCCCACGGCAGTATCGCCACTGGAATCCGCGGTATCCACGGCGAGGTCTTGTGGCTCGCCAAGCTCACTGAGGCCCGGGGAGCCACACGCAAGCAAGATCAGTAGGTGAAGCGTCGTCAACATGACACCAGTGTAGCCCGCCAATGCGCGGGGCGGTAGACTCCCTGAAAGGCACAAGGGAGAGCGCATGTCTGGCCGATTGAATGGAAAGGTAATCTGCATCACTGGGGCCTCTCGTGGTCTGGGCAAAGCTCTGGCCGAGGCCTTCGACGCCGAGGGCGCGCGTTTGGTCTTGGGCGCACGCACCACCCCGGAGTTGGACGAGGTGGCCGCCAACTGCCAGGACGCCATCGCCGTGCAGACCGACGTGCGCGACCCCCGTGAAGTGCAGGCCCTGATCGACGCGGCAGTGGGCGAGTACGGCCAGCTCGACGTGATGATCAACAACGCCGGCTTGGCTGTGTACGGCCCCGCAGGCAGCTACACTCCCGACGACATCGACCGCATCATCGACACCAACGTCAAGGGCGTCATCCACGGCAGCCAGTGCGCCTACCAGGTCATGAAGACACAGCGCAGCGGCCGCATCTTCAACATCAGCTCCACCGCCGGCAAGATGCACCTGCCAAACGAGAGCGTCTACAACGCCTCCAAGTGGGCCGTGACCGGGTTCACCGGCACTCTGGCGATCGAGGCGCGGGCCTACAACGTCCAGGTCTCCAACATCTGCCCCGGCGGGATCGCCACCCCCTTCTGGAAGAGCCAGGAGTTCCTGCCCTTCCCAGACAAGTACGACCCCGAGCGCGACTTTATGAAGCCCGAGCAGGTCGCCCGCGTGATCGTGGAGTTGGCCTGCACCAGCCCCGAGTTGGTCGCCAGCGAAGTCACCCTCCAGCCCATGCTCTTTTAGTGTCACTGGAAGTACAGCAGTCCTACGGGGACGTGCTCGACCGCATCACCATCTTGGAGATCAAGGTCGCACGGATCCCCAACGCGGAGAAGCGCGAGCACGCAGCGCGAGAGCTACAGGTCTTGGAGCAATCCTGGGCCGCGGCGGGCTTGCCGGCCCAGCTCCCAGAGCGGGCTCTGCTGACCCAAGTCAACACACAGCTGTGGGAAGTCGAGGACAAGCTGCGCGAGCGGGAAGCCGCAACAGACTTTGGCCCCGGCTTTGTCTCCGATGCCCGCAGTGTGTACCAGACAAACGATCGACGTGCCGCCCTAAAGCGTAGAGTAAACCTGGCTCTTGGCAGTGACTTGGTCGAGGTCAAGTCCTACCACGGCGACCGGTGAAGCGCTGGGCCCTGGGGGGATTGGCAGCCCTGGTCCTCCTCTGCGCGGGTCTGACTGTGGTGGTCTGGCCCCTAATGCAAGAGCTGCCCGAGCTGGAGCAGTACCCCATCCGCGGTCTGGACATCTCCCACCACCAAGGGGAGATTGACTGGTACGCCTTGGGCGGTCATGCCACGCATCAGTTTGTGTGGATCAAAGCGACGGAAGGCGGCGACTGGGTGGACAGCCGCTTTGCGCAGAACTGGGCGGGTGCCCGGAGCACCGACATGGTGCCAGGGGCCTACCACTTCTTCACTTTCTGTACGCCAGCCGCTGAACAGGTACAGAATTTTGTGGGTCAGCTGCCAGCGCCAGACGGGCCTCGTTTGCCACCCGTTGTCGACGTAGAGGTCCAGGGAAACTGTAGCGAGAGGCCCACGCCAGAGGTGCTGGTGGCGGAGCTCAGGCTCTTCTCACAAGGCGTAGAGCTGGCCACAGGGGAAAAGCCCATCGTGTACACCACCCACAGACTGGCAACCCAGGATCTGCGGGCCCTGTTTGAGGAGGATGGCCACCCACTCTGGATCCGCAGCATCCACGAGGTGCCCGCTGACAACTGGGTGATCTGGCAGTTTCGCGCCCGAGGCCAGGTCGAAGGGATCGAGGGCTGGGTGGATGAGAACGCCTTTGTGGGGGATGCGCAGGGATTTGCTGACTGGGTTGGGGAGACCAAGGGGTAGCTGTCGGGCGGTGAAACGAAGAAATCGATTCGTTTGAGCTACACTCTCGCCGACGGGAGTATCTATGGACTTGCAGTTCTTCGCAGACGAAACTGGGAACCTGATCTTGGCGTCTGGAGCCTTAGGGACAGCGGCCTTCGGTTTTGTGGATGTGTGGAAGGCCTGGATCACCGGGCGCGGGCGTGGCTACTTCTTCTCCAGAGCCGATCCGGAAGGCTGGGCTCTGTACTCGCTGATTCTGGGAGCGCGAGACTGGAACCAGATGCCGCTCTCCAAACTGGTCGCCGCAAAGCTGAAAGAAGATTCCGAGGACTTCGTCGAAGAGTATGTGCAAGCGCTCACGGACGAGCTGGATTTGGCCCTCATCCAGGAACCGGGACAGCCCAGACTGGACGCGGTCAATACCCTTGCAAAGGCCCTGGGCTGGGGCCGAACCTATGGTGCCGACAGCGACATCCTGAACCTCTTGCCCAAGGCCGACGGTACCCAAACCGAAGAGCCGGGCGAGGCGAAGCTTGCCCGGGCCATGGCGCGGCGTGCGGCCGCCTTACGCAACCTGGATCGGCGCGCGCGTTTTGCGGCCGTGGCGGCCAAGAGCGCCCACGGCCGGGCAAACCGCAGTGCTGCGATGATCACGGCCATGGTGATGAGTGTGCTGGCCTGGGGTGCTTATGCTGCAGACGAAGGGGGTACGAGCATCTGGAACTGGAGCCAGATGGTCGCAGAGTTTGGAGTAAAGCTACCTTTCTTCCTCTTTGTAGGTGCCGTGGCGGTGCCTATGGCTCCAGTGGCCAAGCAGCTCTCCACAGCTCTGACCGACCTGGCGGCCTCTGCCAGCGGCCTGAGCGCACGCCTGACGGGCCGAAGGGAGGACTGAGTGCAGGTCTTTCCTGGCATTGACCTGCGCGCCCACTGGTATGGCGGCGGCGTTGCATCCAGCCCGCGCGCTTTCCTACCCGTAGCCCCAGCCAACGCCCAAGCCTCGGGCCTACCTTCCCGCGTGCTGCGAGCCGCCAGAAGATCGGAAGCTGAGTGGCTCTTCGCCCACAAAGCAAGTGAACGGCGCGCGTCGATCCTGGAGCCACAAAACCACAAGACTCTGGTCCTGGTCTTTCACGGATTCCTCAAGAACGGACAGCAGGCCATGTCCATGCCTTCGGGCTTTGTGTGGTTGATGAACCTGCTATCCCCTGAGCTACGAGAGACCCACCAACTCGTGCCCGTGAGCTGGCCCGCGGACCCCATGCCTGGGGGCAAGGTTGGCGATGCCCTGGCCATCCATCACATCGACGCCATCGCGAGGGAAGCTGGCCGAAAACTCGCCACCACGCTGCAAGCGGATCTTCGAGGACGAAGGCTCTCCGTTGTGGCACAGAGCTTGGGCAACCGGGTGGCACTCGAGTTCCTGCACCGTCTCCACAAGCGCAAGACTCCAATCACACTAGAGGCCGTGATCTCCACAGGAGCCGCTGTGGAGAACTGTGTATTCTCGGAGAAGAATCTGTACGCCGATTCAACGAAGAAGGCGCGTTCCATCCACGTCCTCCACAGCCACAATGACTGGGTGCTTCGAGGGCTGTACGGGGCAGGCGCAAAACGCCAGATCCGGCTCTTCGCAACCATGACAAGACAAAGGCGAGTCCGGTGGCTGGCATCCCCGCCTGCACTAGGCAGGAGCGGCCCCACCGATCAATCCTACTTCGACCGCGAAAAGCGACCTAACCTGTACGACGACGATCTCCGCCGCGCAAAGCACGCTGGATACATGCCACAAAAGCTGATCTACGAGCACTGGCGGAACGAGAAGATCCTCTGCGACCACCTGATAGAACGCATCGACCGTGAAGGGGACAAGACCGCGATGCAGTGGGTCCGAACGGCATGGCGTACCGCCCAGACCTTGGCCACAGGCAGTCCAGGAGGCGATGAGCTGAAGACGAAAGACCAGGTGCTGGAGCTGCTGGAGATGACGGCCGAGCGCATCGCTGAAGGGCTTTCGCCAAATGACGCCGTGTAGCATGGTCCCATGTTCTCCTTCCTCTTCCTCCTCCTCGCCCAAGCCACCCCCGACGCCGGAACGGTCCACCTGGTCGCCGCCGACCCCTTCGGGCGCTCGGTCCCCGAAGCGCAGTGGACCTTGGAAGGCGACGTGCTTTTGGCCACGGGCGATACCCATGTACAGATGGCGCCTGGTCACTATCGAATGGCCGTCACCGCGCCCGGCTACTTCGGACATACCGTCGCCTTCGATGTGATCTCGGGCAAGGACGTGGAGGTGCAGGCTCAGCTGGACGCCAGCCTGGTGACCCTGACCGACAAGGCCATCGTGATCCACGACAAGATCTACTTCGAAACCGCCAAAGCCGTGATCAAGACCGAGTCCCATGAGCTGCTGCGGCAAGTCGCTCGCGTGATGTTGGAGCACCCGGAGATCCAGAAGGTCTCCGTCGAGGGACACGCGGATGCACGGGGAGCAGACGCATACAACCTGAAGCTCTCCGACCAGCGGGCGGCCGCGGTTCGCGCCTTCCTGATTGCCCAGGGGGTCTCGGCGCTGCGGCTGGACAGCCAGGGCTACGGGGAGAGCAAACCCATCGTGGACGAATCCACGGAGCAGGCCTGGGAGAAGAACCGCCGGGTGGAGTTCATGATCAGTAAAAGGGCGGATCTAGAGCGCTGAGTCGGCCCCACTTTCAGAGAGGGGTCCACCCAATGGGTGGTTGACATGCCATCCCAGCGGTGTAGATCAGGGGCCAGACGGAACCCATGACCTTTTGAGCACCAAATCTCCAGCCAGCCGCTGGCTCAAGCTCGCCGCCGTTCTTGTGCTCATTGCTGTGATCATCACGGTGTTCGCAACCGGCGCCTATGAACGCATCGATCCGGTGGCCATCCAGCTGGCCCTGCAAGACGCGGGCATCTGGGGCGCCGTGCTCTTCGTCGTGGCCTTTGGGCTGATCCAGCCGCTGCACATCTCGGCCCACGTGTTCATCATCGCGGCGACCTTGGTCTGGCCCCCCGGCGAGGCGCTGCTCTATGCTTGGCTGGGCTCGATGGCGGCCGCAGCCACCTGCTACGGCTTTGGAGCCTGGGTGGGCGAGGAGTGGATCTCCGAGCGTCTGCCGGATCGATTCGCAAAGCGTATGGGCAAGGTGCAAGACCACAGCTTCAAGTCCACCTTGGGCGTCAAGCTGCTCTTCTTCACCACGCCCAGCCTACAGATGGCGTTTGGTGCGTTCAAAGTAGACTTTCGCAAGTGCATGGCGGCGACCGGCATCGCGCACGCGATCTACATCATCCCCGAGGTGCTGCTCGGCGATCAGATCGCAGCCTGGGCGAGCACCGTCTGGGGCGGCTGAACTACCGCCGCTCAGAGCTACTGCCGCTCGTAGCTCACGCTCAGTCCGCCCTCGCCGAGCACCAAGATCTCCCCATCAAAGCCGAGGACCTGTGCGGTGCTTGGGCTGCGGCCATCCGTCTCCGGATTTAAGGCCAGCTCAAAGCCCGTCAGCACAAAGCTGCCCTGCTCCACGGTCTCCGGGTCCGCGTCCTGGGGGGCCTCGATGCGCTGGTAGCCGTGGTCCCACCCACTGCCCTCGTATTCGGAGAAGGTGATGCTCCGTCCGATCTCGGTGCCCGGTGCCAGCCATCGCCCATAAAGTTCGTCGGCAGAAACATCCGCTGGAAGACCAGGACCACAGGCGATGAGCAGGAACAACATTGGGGGACTCCGTGCAGCCGGGTATAACGCCGGGCACTGGAGAGAAGATGATCGCCCTGCTTGTCCTGATGGCTTGTGATGCTGACCCCGAGAACCAGACCTACCCCGACAAGGTGGCAGGGATCCCGATGGCCGGTGCCGCCGAGGGCTTGATCGAAGTGCCGGTGGGTGCGCCCATGGGTGGCTACTCCAGCCGCTGCAAGATCATCGGTCAGTCCTCCAAGCAGGACAAGAGAAAGAGCCAGTACGCCTTGGCTTTTGACCGGTCTACCGGCATCTCAACTCCGCCCATGGCCAAGGTGCTCTGGTTGGACACCGAAGACGACCACTTGGTGCTGATCAAGTTCGACGCGATCTACTCCTACGACGGCCTGGTGCAGCGCCTGGAGCAGGAGCTGGGGGATGCGACCGGACTGGACCTGGACGGAAAAGTGGTGCTCACCGCCTCCCATTCGCACAACATGCCGGCGAACTTCAGCGACGACATCCACTTCTACTTGGGCGGCGACAAGTTCAACCGGGAGATCTTTGAGCGCTACGTCCAGGACATCTCTGCGGTGGCCATGCAGGCCTACGACACCCGCGAGCCGGCCGCCCTGGGCATGAGCTGGAACGAAGGCTGGGACCCCGATGACCTGGTCTACCGGGACCGGCGCGGAGACAATGACGAGCTCAAGCCCTGGGACGACTGGGAGCCCGGCAAGTTCAAGGACCCCTACGGCAATATCCTGCGCGTGGACTCCGCCGAAGATGGCAGCCCCATCGCGATGTTGGTGACCTTTGGCATCCACGGCACCGTGATCGGCAGCGATCAGAGCATGTGGAGCCGCGACTCCACCGGGGGCCTGGAGCAAGTTCTGGAAGAGCAGTTCGACGAGCCGGTGGTGGTCATGCACCTGCAGGGAAGCGGAGGCGATGCGAGCCCTTCTGGCACCGACTCCGGCTTGGCGCGCACCGAGAGCATCGGCGAGCTGGCCGCCCCGTTGCTCATGCCCCTATACTTGGCCACACCGACCTCGGATGCGTCCATCACGACAGAGACGGCCAGCCGACACATCCCAGAAGGACCCGGGGAGATCCGGGTCTCGCGGGACGGCGCTGTGGACTGGGAGTACCTGCCCTACAGCGGTACCCGGCGCGCCGATGGGGTGCTCTACAACGCCGACGGCACGCCCGAGGCCAGCTTCGATGAGTGGAACTTTCCGTACGGCGCGGCCTTCTGCGGCAGCGACGACCCCCTCATTCCAGTGGACACCCAGTCCGACACCTACCCCTACAGCACGTGCATGGCCGTGGACCTACTTCAGGGCGTGATCGCCGGCATCTTCGAGATGGACATCGAGACCTT